>NZ_JBFUEA010000008.1:0-332675 GCF_056404435.1 Mucilaginibacter sp. P2_D11 | reverse complement strand
GTGGGGTTAACCCGGCTAATTCCATGCTACGAACGTGGGGTTAAATTACTATAGAGCCTTGGGTTAATAAAAGAAGATAGCCAGGGTATCAGATCAGAATAGAGCCTCGAAGGCTAGAACTTATGAATATTTCCTACCGGCTATCTTCTCCACATCTTAACATCCCAAAATTATCAACAACAATCTGTTAATTAATTTCTTTGCAAGTCTAATGGAACTTGTTTCAGGACCCCATCATAAAAGTGGCCACTTTGCCGAGCCGCTTTACATACCGGTTACCTGCCGTGTGGGGTACCGAAACAAGTTCGGCATGACGGTGGTTTTTTTTGCCGTTGTCGGCTTGTGACCACCAACCCTTTGCCGCTTAGCTTAAATTTGCTGATATTGCCCCTGCATCCACATAACCAATTATGAGCAACACCGATAACGGCAACATATTGCTGCACATCAGCGATGAAGGCATTGCCACCATCACCTTTTACCACCCGGCGCAAAACTCGCTGCCATCGGCCCTTCTTAAGCAATTGGCCGATACAATTGACAATGCGGGTGCCGATCCAAAAACAAAAATCATCGTACTCAAAAGCGGCGGCGAGCGCACTTTCTGCGCCGGTGCAAGCTTCGATGAGTTACTGCAGATAAAAGATAAGCAGGCGGGAGCGGCGTTTTTTTCGGGATTTGCTACGGTGATAAATGCCTGCCGCAAATCACCCAAAATTATCATTGCCCGGGTGCAGGGCAAAGCGGTTGGCGGCGGCGTTGGGCTGGCGGCGGCAGCAGATTATTGCCTGGCAACCGAAGCAGCGGCCATTAAACTGAGCGAACTGGCCATAGGTATAGGCCCATTCGTAATTTCTCCTGCCGTAACACGCAAAATAGGCCTACCTGCATTCTCCCAACTCACCATCCGTGCAACAGATTTCCAGTCGGCGCAATGGGCCATGGAAAAAGGACTTTATAACGAGGTATATGCCGATATCCCGACACTGGATGAAGCACTGGATATCCTTAGCCAAAAACTCGCTTCCTATCACCCGGATGCGCTTGTAGGCCTTAAACAAATACTTTGGGAAGGTACCGGGGATTGGGATGAACTGTTATTAGAACGTGCTGCTATAAGCGGGGAGTTGGTATTATCAGAATTTACGCAACAGGCCTTGAAGGGGTTTTTGAAGAAATAAAAAATCACGTCATGTTGAATTTATTTCAACACACCATCATAAAAGTCGCCACTTTGCTGAGCTGCTTGCATGCTGGTTACTTGCCGTGTGGGTTCCCGAAACAAGTTCGGCATGACGGTTGGTTCAAAATAGCGCCACAAAAAAAGCCCCTCAACCGAGGGGCTCCATATATCTATCTGATTAAAAAATTACCATCTCCTGCCACCGCGACCCCAACCGTGTCCACGGCCATGGCCACGCCCTTCGTAATAATGTTCGCGGTAAACTACACGGCGGTATTGCGGCCTGTAATATACTCTGCGGTAAACGGGGCGGTTAACGTAAACCGGCTGTTCGTAGTAAACCGGCGCAGGTTCTTCATAATAGGCCGGATAAACTACCCTGCGGGGCTGGTAACCAATATGTATGGTTGCGCCTACCCTTACCTGGGCCTTTGCAAACTGTGCCGAAAAAGCTAATACCAGTGCTATTATCGAAAATTTAATAAACTTCATGACTATAATTTTTAGTTATAAATTCTTGTTCGTTTTGTAAGTATGACTGTTTAACGCTTCAAGGGTTTAAAAAATTATGCCAAATTTTTTCCCGTCAATCCTCGTAAAGACGCAACCGGCTGCGCAACAGGGCTATTTCCTGTTGCATATTTTCTACTTTATCCAGCAGTTCATCTATCACAAAAATGCCAGGCTCGTTAATATCCAACTGGGTGTGCAGGCGTGCAAGGCGTTCTATTTTTTGTATCTCATCTATTGATACACAGGAGGTTTCATCAACCACGGTTATTTCTATCAGCCCCGCTTCCTGCAATTGATCTATAAAGGCGTATTCTACATTATGGTAAATACAAAAATCGTGTACGGTTATCAAATTCAACGTTTTCATTGGCTTGATTTTTTTTTAAGATTTGGCTAATTCTTCAAACAATCCGCGCTGTTTTTCGGTCAGGTTGGTGGGTAATTGTACATTATAGGTAATATACAGGTCGCCATGCTGGCCGTCCTTTTTATAAACAGGCACGCCTTTTCCTTTCAGTTTTACCTTGGTTGCGTTTTGCGTGCCTGCGGTAACTTTCAGCTTCACTTTGCCGCTGAGGGTATCAGCCGTAATTTCGCCGCCCAAAACCGCAGTGTACAAATCAAGATTTATGGTTTTGTGCAAATCGCTGCCTGTGCGCTTAAACTCCGGGTCATCCGGTATGGTAAAGGTGATGTACAAATCACCTGCGGGTGCGCCGTTAGTACCAGCAGCGCCATGCCCTGCTATCTTAATCGTTTGCCCGTTCTCTATCCCTGCGGGGATGGTAAGGCGGATATTTTTGCCGTTAACGGTGAGCGTCTGCTTTTTCGATTCCATGGTATCGCGCAGGTTCATTTGGTAGGTGGCGTTTAAATCCTGCCCTCGATAGCGTTGCTGCTGCCTGCCGCCGCCTGCACCGCTCCCCGGAGGGCCGCCGCCAAACATGGAGTTGAAGAATTCCGAAAAATCACCGCCGCTACCGAAGTCCGTCCCGCCAAAATCCTGGGCACCGCCGCCGCCAAAGCCGCCGCTGTAGCTACTTTGCCGCTTTTGATTTTGCCGCGCTTGTTCATAAGCTTCGCCATTCTGCCAGTTTTCGCCGTATTTGTCGTACTTCTTACGCTTCTCGGGGTCGCTTAAAACCTCGTTGGCCTCGTTCAATTGCTGAAAGAGCTTATTGGATTCGGGGTTATCGGGGTTAAGGTCGGGATGATGCTTGCGCGCCAGCTTTCGATAGGCATTTTTAATGTCCTTATCGGTCGCGGTTTTATTCACCCCTAAAATTTTATAATAATCAATAAAGGCCATAACACATATAGGTTGTAGAAGATAAACCTGTAAACAGGGGCTAAGTTTTAATAGCTGCACTAAATTACGGTAAGATTATATAAATTACCCCACCAATTATCCCGTAAATGACGAGTATCACAAATCCCTCAACCGCGTTTAAACCCAGCCCCACGGCCTACCTTAATGTATTGCGCATTTTTGCCTGCCTTATGGTGCTGATTGTACACAGCGGTGAGTTCTTTTATATCGGCCCGACAGGCGATATCATCTCCACGCACTATGCCTGGGTAAACCATTATGGCAGCCTGATGCGCGCCTGTGTGCCGCTCTTTGTAATGATATCGGGCTATTTGCTGCTGCCGATAAAGGAATCAGCATCGGTATTTTATAAGAAGAGGTTTACCCGGCTGTTGTTCCCGTTTTTGATATGGTCGGTAATGTATTGCATCGTACCCTATTTTATGGGTACAGATAAGGCGGGTACTATGTGGGCCAACATTGCCAACATCCCGGTGAACATCAACTGGAGCGCGGGGCACTTGTGGTTTGTGTATATGTTTATTGGCGTTTACCTTTTTATCCCCATCATATCGCCCTGGGCACAAACGGCATCCAAAAACTTCAAATTATTCTTTTTGGCCATATGGGTATTCACCCTGTTTTTGCCCTACATCCGCACCATTTACCCCGACGTGCTGGGCGAGGTGTTCTGGAACAAATTCAGCAGCGTGTATTATTTCTCGGGCTATATAGGCTATTTGGTATTGGGGCAATATATTAAAGAACATGTGCGACTATCCAAGCCGACCACCATCGGCATCGGACTGGTACTGGTTATTGCTGGCTATATCATCACCCACCAGGTGTTTGCGCACCAATGGCCAACCGCCAAAACCCTGCCCGAACTGGAACTATCCTGGGCTTTCCCCACCATCAACGTAGCCATGATGGCCACCGGGCTTTTCCTGTTGTTCAGCCTATCAGTTTCAAAAGTGCCAAAACAGAGTTGGCGGTCGCAAAATTTTCTGGGCTTACTTACGGCATGTACCTGGCGCATATACTGGTATTAAACCAGTTCTTCGGCCCCATAAACAACTGGCTGCACGGCGAGCCCAGGCTGGTAATACCGGTGCTGGCACTGAGTACTTTTATCGCTACGTATATCGGCATAAAGCTGTTATCGTATTTGCCGGGGAGCAAGTATATTGTGGGGTAGGCAGCAGCCCCACCATTTGTCTGAACTCGAATTTTTCGTGTTAATTATTTTTCAATGGCACTCAAGAGGGCTGCGCCGTTTTAAGGAATTAATAGAATTTGTCGAATTAAGGAACTATGCATTCTGTATAATTCTCCTAATTCGACAAATTCGAGTTCGGACAACTCTTAAAACTTTAAACAAATTACTATGGATACTTCTATCTTCAAATATTTCGCAGACATACAAACCAAGGATATAGCCCCGGGCTATCACTCCAAAATTATACACACGGCCACCAATACCATCAATTTTATTGAGGTGGATGCAGGCAGCGATGTGCCGCCGCATCAACATATCCACGAGCAATGCGCATTCGTGCTGGAGGGTACTTTCCAGCTAACGGTTAACGGCATCCCTCAGGTAATGGAGAAAGGCATGTTCGCCATTATACCGCCCAATGTACCGCACGGCGGCCTTGCCATAACCGACTGCAAACTAATAGACCTTTTTGCGCCTCCGCGCGAGGATTTTAAGGCGCTATAAGGTTAAAAGGTTGAAGGTTGGAAAGTTTAAAAGTTAATGCAAATGTTATTTTTGCTGCTTATGAATATTACTAAAGCTACCGTTGCCGATATACCCGAACTTACTGCGCTGATCAACTCTGCCTATCGTGGCGATGCTTCTTTTAAAGGCTGGACGACCGAAGCGAGTATGATTGGTGGGCAGCGCATAGGCGCTGCCGATCTTGAAGAACAATTTGCCGATGCGGATGCCGCCATTTTAAAACATACCGAAGCCGACGGCAGCATAACCGGTTGCGTTTACCTCAAAAAACAAGGCGAAAAGATATACCTGGGCACGCTCAGCGTATCTCCGCTTTTACAGGCGCAGGGCATAGGCCGTAAGCTGCTCGAAGCGGCCGAAATCTACGCCCGCGAAGCAGGCATCCATACCATCATGATAACAGTTATCACCCTCCGCGAAGAATTGATTGCCTGGTACGAACGCCGCGGCTATCGCAAAACCGGCGAGATAGTGCCGCTGGATATTCCAGAGAATTTTGGCATACTGAAGCAACCGCTGGATATGTATAAGCTGGAGAAAGAGGTGTAGAAAGCACTTTCAGACTTATGCTCTCCGCCGCGTCATTGCGCGAGGAACGAAGCAATCTCCCGTTTAGCAGAGCGGCTTTGCATGTCGTCCTATCCTCCGTAGAGATTGCTTCGTGCCTCGCAATGACGATGGGGTTAATAGGAACACAGAAATTCTACAAAATCTCAAAATCCCATGCAACCTCTCGCCAAAAAATGCATCTCATATAGTATAAGGCGCAAGCATGGATCAACTACACCCACAGTTAAGAGATTTTATTATTGATTACTGTCGCAAGTATAAAGTGCAGCGTGTGGACCTGAACGACCTTTCGCCCAACACCAGCATCGATTTGGACCTGGATATCTTCGACATTGAAATAGACCTCTTTATTGATGAGTTTGCCGAACATTTTAAGATTGACGCTTCCCGCTTTACCTGGTACAAATATGGTTACCCTACCGGCTCTAACAAGGTAAATATGCTAAAAATGCTTTTTGGCTACAAACGCCCCTGGGTAAAGCAATTGGCCGAACGCTGGTACACGCCAAAACTACGCGTGCACACCCTGCAATCAGCTTTGCAAACGGGTAAGTTATTGTAAGGCTATCGGGCACTAGCCAATCCTCTTCCCCTCTTCGCTTGCTTTTATTAAATTTTCCAGCCTGCTCAATTGCGTTTTTTCCTGCTTGGCGCTCATTACCCTGTGCTGCGATAGTTTTTTATACCAGGGTGCCTGCGACTGGAAGAACGCCCAGGCAGCTTTGTTGGCTTTGAACTGTTTTTCGTAAGCGGCAGAGAAGGGCAATTCGTCTTTCTCGAAACTGTAGATGGCCGAGCGCTTTTCCTCGCGCAGGGCATAGGCGGCAAGGCCTGCCGGTTGCATCAGGCCTTTCTCTGTAAGTTCTGCTATTTTTTTGATGTTGATGCCGCTCCAGATGCTTTTGGGTTTGCGCGGGGTAAAGCGGATGCTGTAGCTATCGGCATTGATGTTCTTGCGCACGCCGTCTATCCAGCCAAAGCAAAGCGCCTGGTCTACCGATTGCGGCCAGGTGATGCTTGGCTTGCCGCTTTTGGTAGTATAAAAGCCTACCAGTAGTTCGGTTTTATCGGCATGGTTATGCTCCAGCCAATGCCTGAATTCATCCTGTGTGGCAAAAAAGGTTGCTTCCATGCAGGCTAATATACAAAGGCCTTACTGTTTTTTGGCCGTAGCTACAATAACAATACCGCCAACCAATAAAATACCACCAAGGTATGGCGGCCAGTTTACGGTTTTTTGCCTGTCGGCCGATATTTGGATGGGACCTGCATCTACTATTTTTTCCTTCTTGGTGTAGGTGAAGCCTGTCCATATCAGCATGGCCGCGCCTACAATGATGAGTACGATTCCGATTGTCTTGTTCATATTATTTCTTTTTTCACCGATTACACCGATTTGATGATTACACCGATTTGTTTTCATCGATTTAGATGATTTCATCGATGGTTGTGTGGACAATAGCAGATTACTTTAAATTGTTTGCGATGGGCACAGAATTAAGTTCACTAAACCCGATGGCAGCGGCACAACGTAAAGCGGATAGCGGGACTGGCGGAACAGATGGAATGCAGGAAGTCCTTTGCAAAAAGAGAATTTTCAATTTTACCTGTCCCCGCTCATTGCTCTAAGGTCGTAATCAGTCTCGTAAAGCTCGGTGTTGTGGATGTTCCAGTCTTCGATATCGATAATGCCGGGGATGGTTTGGTAATGGCTATCATCGTTGGGGCATTTTACTACATACCCCTCTATACCCACATGCGCTATAATGGGGCGCGCACCGCACTCGCGGCAGCGCTTGCAATAAACCGACTTAGGGATGTTAACGTAGCCCTTCATACTTAATTATACGCAAAAACCATTCCGTATGGTTGTGCCACACCGGAAATATTTATCGATACTACTGTTAATTATTTAGCGTCGTTAATTTCTATGAGGTAACCGTCCGGGTCGTTGATGTAAACCTGGTTAACGCCATCAACACGGTGCTCGGTTTTGCCGGTTTCGCCTTTCCAGTTGCTATAGGGGATGTTCATGCCGTTGAGGCGTTCGATAAAAGCCGGGATAGATGGCACGCTGAAGCACAAATGCACACCGCGGGGATAATCGGCCTTGGGGCAATTGGCTTGTATGATGTGCATCTGCAGATTGGGGCCAATGCTGTACCAGGTGTGCACGGTATCCTGGAAAGGGTTGGGGATAATTTTGAGCTGTAGTACGGTAGTATAGAACTTGTTGCTCACCTTAAGGTTGGCACTGCATAGCGCAGCATGATTAAAAGTGGCTTGCGCTTTAACCATAAAGGGTAGGCATGAGAAGGCACAAATGGCAACCGCCTTAAAAGCGCTTGCCCTTAAGGCTATTAGTTGGGTAGATAAGGGCATGGTAAAAAATAGTTTATGCCATAAATATACATGCAGGTAATACCATCTCCTAATTTTATTTGTAACAAACACGTGTAGTCGCGCCGCATCTATCCACCTCCAAAACACATTTGTAACGTTTATGTGATACGGCTTTTGCAGACTAAACTTTGCTTTACGGGCTTAGTTTAACTTATAAAGAAACAGTAATTGACACTAAATTATAGAAATCATGAAAAAGGAAATGATAAAAATGCTGGCCCTGTTGTTCTTAGGAGTAGGCGCATTATCTGGCTGCGCAATAGATAACGGCCGCTACCATAACAGGCACCATAACGACAGGCACCGCGACCGCGACCATAACGGCTATCACAATAATGATAACAATTATGGCCATAACAACGGTTACCACGGTAACTAATCAAAATTAAAAAGCAACCAACAGTTTAAACAACAATTAAAAAAAAGCAATCATGAAATATCTTAGAGTATTAGCCATAGCCATAGTAGCCATATTCGCCTTTGAGGGCGCAAAAGCACAAGTAGTAGTAAGGGCCCGCGTGGGCGCACCGGTACATACCCGTACCGTTGTAGTAGAAAGGCCTGCATACCGCACACATTACCGCCGCACGGTGGTAGCTACACGCCCCGTTTACCACAGGAATTATCGCCGCACTGTAGTGGTAGAACGCCCTGTGTACCGCAGTAATTATCGCCGCACCGTAGTGGTAGAGCGCCCCGTGTACCGCAGGGCAGTTGCCTATCACCGCCCTTACGAACGCGTTGTAGTTAGGCGTTATTAATAAAAAGGCTTAACACCTTTTCCCCTATAAAGCAAAATGGCTCTGTGGTAATTACCGCAGGGCCATTTTCATTTTATTTGGTTACCAGCACCCAATCTACTATTACCCTGGCATCTCCGGCCCTTATTTTATCTACCGTTGATTGTGTTATACCGAAATAAGGGTTATCGGCTTTGTTTACCGAGTGCGGAAAACCGCCGCCCAGTGCAAAATTGAGGATGATGAATTTCGGCGTATCAAACGCCCAGCGGCCATACTTTTCTACCATGGCTTTGGTTACGTTATAGGTTACATTGCCGTCTACCTTAAAAGTGAGGCCCTCTGCGGTCCAATCAACCGTGTACACATGCCATTGGGTAACATCTATGCCTTTTGGGAAGGGGTTGCGATGCACCAGCGGCGTATTGCCAAAATAACCGGGGCCGTGCAGAGCGTTGCTGGTCCAGCTGCTGTCGCCTACGGTTTCCATAATATCTATCTCGCCGCAATCGGGCCAGTGACCTTTGCCCAACAGCCAAAAGGCGGGCCAAAGCCCGGCCCCTGCGGGCATCTTCATCCTTGCCGAAAAGGTGCCGTAGGTAAACATCATTTTATCGCGTGTATTTATCCTGCCCGATACGAAATCGTATTTCTTTTGCTCTTTGCTGGTGTGGCCGGATTTGTAAACGGCCTTTAAAACCAAGGCACCATTGGTTGCGCCTTCGGCTTTGCCGTTAATCATATATATCGTGGCTGACGAGTCGATATAAGCCTGCTGCTCATCATTAACGGTATGGCCCGTAACTTCTGCATTCCATTTGCTACGGTTGAGGGCGTTGGCGTTAAAGTCTTCAAAAAACAAAGTGTCTTTTTTAGTTTGCTGCGCGATGGCAGCGGTGGAAGCGAGTAATAAAACAGAGAGGGTGAACGTACGTGAGATCATTGAGAGAGATTTTAGTTGAGGCTTTAAAAATAGTTATTTAGTGCAATAGCCGCTCAATTTTTACACCCTAATTACCTTAGCTTGTTTACCTTGCAACTTTACCCAGCTACACTATGCATAAAGGCGGTTTTTTAAATGTGTTCCTGATAATTGCAGCCCTTACGCTGCTAATGGACTGGTACGTAATAAATGGCCTGCGCACGCTTACGGCCGACTGGCAATCGCGCCCGTGGCGCTTAATTGTGCTTTGGGGCTACGCGGTTATCTCCATAGGCGTAACGGTGGTTTTTATGGCCGGCTTCGGTAGTTACAGTACATCGCGGGGGATGACACCTTACCACGAGTGGATGCTGAGTCTGCTGTTTACCTTTTTTGTTACCAAGCTGGTTTTTATCATCGTTATTTCCTTGTGCGACCTGGGCCGTTTCCTATATGGCATAGGCGACAATATCCTGCATGATAAACCGGAAGACCAGCCCTTCTTCCCGGAACGGCGCAAGTTCATCGTCCAGCTTGGTTTGATATTGGCCGCCATACCTTTTAGCGGGTTCCTTTATGCCATGATACGTGGCAAGTACGATTATAAGGTGCACCGCACTATTATTTATTATGATGAACTCCCAGAGGCTTTCGATGGTTTTACTATAACGCAGCTGTCAGATATCCATTCCGGGAGTTTCGATAACGTAACCGCCATGCAACGGGGGATAGATCTGGCCAAAGCCCAAAAATCTGACCTGTTTGTGTTTACCGGTGACCTGGTGAACAACGCCGCCTGGGAAATTGAACAATATATCGATAGATTCGGCCAGCTAAAGGCCCCTTATGGACAGTTCTCTATACTGGGCAACCACGATTATGGCGACTATATCCCCTGGGATAGTGCCGAAGAAAAAGCCGCCAACCTGCAGAAGCTGAAACGCCACCACGCCGAGCTGGGGTATCGCTTGCTGCTTAACGAAAACGTGGAGATAGAAAAAGGCGGGCAAAAGATAAGCCTCATCGGCGTAGAAAACTGGGGCAAGGGCTTCATCCAACTGGGCGACCTGGACAAGGCCCTGCGTGGCGTTGATAAAGATGCCTTTAAGATACTCCTCTCGCACGATCCTACCCACTGGGAAGAAAAAGTGCGTTACAACCCTACCGATATCCACCTCACCTTATCGGGCCATACGCATGGCGCACAATTCGGTATAGAAACGGCGGGCATCAAATGGAGCCCTATTAAATACAAATACCTGGATTGGGCCGGCCTCATCAACCATAAAAACCGCTACCTATACGTAAACAGGGGTTTCGGCTTTTTGGCGTTCTCGGGAAGGTTAGGTATCTGGCCGGAGATTACAGTGATAACGTTAAAGAAAAAGGTGGCTTAAAATGGATGTTGCAATAATCCCCGTTGCCGTGGTGACAGTAGTTTTTGCGTATCTGGAAATCAAAAAACGATTGAAGAAGCGGCCGGTAATCACAAAAAACACGATTAATGAAACGGCTACTGTTTTGGAGGTCGAGAAAAGTGACGTCCAATATACCAACGGTAGAGACCATGGTATACGAGACTTCGAGATTACGTTACTAGTACAAAATACGGAATTTGGCGAAAGGAATATTGTGGTGACGCAAAAATTCAAATTTTGGTTGCACCCTGAAGTTGGAGACCTTGTCGAGATTGTTGTCGAAGTAGGCGATACTAACAACGCAGTTATTTTGTTTGACAGCGGGAAAAGCTAAAACATCCTGATAAAACAATTCCGCCTCGTTCAGGCTTATCCTATCATGGAAAAGAAGAAAATAGGCGCCGGGAAAGCCCAGCCAACGCACAGCAATAACCATAACGCACTGGAAGTAATGAAGCCGTTCCTACTTTTTGGCGTGAAGGCTATAGCGGTAATCGGCGCTGCCTTAGTTACCATCGTGCGCAACATTCCTAAGCCGGAAGCCGATAAACCGAAGAATAAAAAAGACGGAAGGATAATAAAGATTTGAGGGAGTCCGGAAGTTGGAAAGTCCGCAGTCCGAAAGATGTCTTGAATTTCGGATAAAGAATATATCGGATTATGCCGCAGCTATTCTTTCGGACTTCCGGACTAAAAACTTTCCGACTTAAGACAGCCACTTCCCAAACTCGTAGAACTTTTCGATTTTTATACCCAGTTTGCTGCCCGGTTTGTATTTAGCGCGGTCGTAATTGATAACGCGTAACGATACCTCATCGCGCTCTATTACCAGTTCTTCGTAAAAGCCTTTGAACAGCACTTGCTTCACCGTCCACCTTTTGGGGCCGATACCGCCGATGGTGATGTGTTCGGCATAAATAACCACCGTTCCGCGTTTAGATTTTATGCCACACACCGCTGCCTGGGCTGCGGTAAGCTCGCTGCAGCTTACCAATATCTTCGCCGTATATAAAAGCTTTGGCGACTGGTAAAGCTTTTCGGGTGAGCCATGCTCCACTATCTCACCCTCTTTTATCACGATGAGTTCATCGGCCATGCTTAGCAATTCGGCCGGGTCGTGCGATACCAGTATTACGGTTACGCCCCATTCCTTTACAATCTGGCGTATATCGTGCTGCAAATCGTCGCGGTAATTAGCATCAACCTGGTTAAAGGGCTCATCCAGCATCAACACTTCTGGGCGGTTTATAAGGGCCTTGGCAATGGTAACGCGCTGTTCCTCGCCGCCGCTCAGCTTACCGAAGGATTGTTCTTTTAGGCCGTATATACCCAATAAATTAAGGGCTTGGGTAGTTTTCTGCACCTGGTAGTTTACGTCCCCCGTTGGTAAGCCTGCGCAAACATTCTCCCAAACAGATGCACCCATATCCATATCACGGTTATCCTGGCTCACCATAGTAATAGCGGCGTGCGCTGCGGTAGAGCCATCGCTGCGCGGCGGCAGCACCTGCGAATGGAAGAAAACTTCGCCCGAATCGGGCTTGATGCTACCGTTGAGCAGTTTAAGCAAAGTGGTTTTGCCGCTGCCGCTTTCGCCCACTATGGCGGTTATCTTCCCCTTAGGGATGAACACGGTAATATTGTTTACCCCGGTAGATTTGTCGCCAAAAAAGTTCTTGGTTATTGATATGGTTTCCAGTATCAGTTCGGCGCTCATAAATATCTGCAGGGATTTTTCAATTCTTTCAAACCTAACCTATAAAAGCTTATCGGCCAAAAAAAAGTTAAAAACTGTCTGAACCGGGATTTAGCGGATTTTTACGATTAATGGGATTTTGATTTGCCAGGGAGGATACATTTTTATCTGTCCTCTGGGATTGTGGCAGCCCCCTTCCGCGCATATCCCTCGCTTCGACTTCGCAATGACAACTGTTGCGATAAACAATAGTCGAACTGCAAACTGCTCCCCGCAAACTGCCCACTAATTAAACCTTCCCCTATAATTCCCGTCGAATTATACAGAAACACAACAAAGAATATTTAATTAGTACTACCATGAAAACTACCCTATCAACCATAAAAAACGATCTTTTCCGCGTATTTGTAAAAGGCGATGCCGACACTACCCAAATGGCTCACGTATTTGTACTAATGGCCGTTCCGTCTATCGCATCCTTGTTAGCGTTCGGTCATTTCCCGGTATATTAATAACCGTAAACTGTCCCTGCAAAAAATAATCTGCTATTTTTGCGGCACAAAACGCAAAAATGGATAGCACGCTTAAAGGCAAATACGACAGCATCATCTTCGACCTCGACGGCACCCTTTGGGATAGCACCGAGACCATTACCCAGGCATGGCAAGCCGCCCTTAACCAGGCGCCTTATATGAGCGATGAGGTAATGACGCGCGAACGCGTACGCTCTATTACCGGGATGACTTACGATAAGATATTCGAAAAGCTATTCCCATT
Organism: Mucilaginibacter sp. P2_D11; assembly: GCF_056404435.1. Taxonomy (NCBI): domain Bacteria; kingdom Pseudomonadati; phylum Bacteroidota; class Sphingobacteriia; order Sphingobacteriales; family Sphingobacteriaceae; genus Mucilaginibacter; species Mucilaginibacter sp. P2_D11. The sequence goes on along the minus strand of NZ_JBFUEA010000008.1, from coordinate 319,400 downwards.
TTTGAGTACTGAACAGCGTGCCGAGGTACAAAAACTATGCTCGGTAAGCGAACTGGAGATACTGCACAAGCAAGGCGGTACCCTGTACCCTAAACTGGCCGAAACGCTGGAGTACCTGGGGCGGCGCTATAATCTGTACATCGTGAGCAATTGCCAAAGCGGGTATATCGAATTATTTTTGGATCTGAACAACATGCACCACCACTTTTTGGCGCACCAATGCTACGGCACCAAGGGCAACCCCAAGGCCGATAACATCCGCGATATAGTAGAGGACAATAACCTGATTTCGCCGGTGTACGTAGGCGATACTATGGGCGATTACGATGCCGCCACCAAAGCGGGCGTGCCATTCATATTCGCTTCTTACGGTTTCGGCGTGGTGGAGAGCGGGCAGGTGGCTACCATAGATAGCTTTGAGGCGCTGAAGGAAATACTTTAGGCCAAACCTTTTTTGTGGCGATGGGTTTATCGGTTAAAGCGTAGCCTGTAATGAAGATATCCAAATACATCCATTCGTGCCTTTTATTTGAACTGGAGGGGCATAAACTCTTGTTCGACCCGGGGAACTTTACCTTTGCCGATGGCACCGTAACGCCCGAAATGTTTGCCGATGTAGATAGCATCATCATTACCCATATCCATCCCGACCATCTCGATATAGAAAACCTCAAAAAAATAAAAGCCCTCGGCAGCCCTACCATCTACACCAATATGGAGGTGGGCACGGCCATACAAAAAGCGGGATTGAATTATACTTTGATAGAAGAAGGTGTTTATAGCATCGGCCCCTTTAAGCTTGAGGCCATCCCGGTAGTGCATGAGCCGCTGTTAGATAGCCCCATACCGCAGATGACAGGTTTTATTATCAATGATAAGGTACTGCACCCGGTAGATTCTATGGAAGATAAGCTTACCCAATACCACGGCATAGAATTACTGCTGCTGGTTACCATGGCACCCTTTGCCAACGAGTTGCGAATAGCAGGCTTTGGCGATAAGGTGAAGCCCAAAAAGATTCTGCCATTGCACGATGGCTTTGCGAAGCCATCCTTCGTGAAATCGCGTTTCCAGAATTATGCCAGGCATTTTGCCAAAACCGGTATCGAGTTTATTGAGATATATGAACCGGGCGATACTATTGCCATTTAGAGATTAATGGCCGGAGGTTAGAGAATGACCGGTAGGCAGGTGCTCTATCCTCTAATTAACTAACCCCTCACCTTCACTTCCTTATCAAAATTCTCCATCACCAGCACTGCCGCGCCAATCAACTCGGCATCGAAACCAAGGGCGGAGATCAGCAGCTCTGTGCCCGATGCCAAACGAGGGATACAGTATTTAAGCAGGGCCTGTTGTATGGGTGCCAGCAATATCTTGCCCACCTTTGCACCGCGGCCACTCAAAACGATGGTAGCCGGGTTCATGATATGGATGAGGATAGCCAGCGCTTTGCCTATTTTATAGCCGGCATCTGACAACAGCTCCAGCGCAAACTGGTCGCCCTGATTGGCGGCATCCATCAAGGCATCGCCCATCAGTTTAAAGTTGCCATCCATGGTTTTCAGGCTGGTAACGCGGCCCTCTTTTATGCCCTCTTCGGCTTTCTCGGCCACCACCAGCATGCTGGCTTCGGCCTCCAGGCAGCCACGTTTGCCGCAGGTACAAAGCGCGCCATCGTCTGACAAGGGGATATGGCTCAACTCGCCCGCAAACCCGTTAGATCCGCGGAATATTTTACCATCTATAATCATCCCCAAACCTATACCCCAGCCCAGGTTAATCACCATTACTTCCTGCTGAAATTTGGCTATGCCAAACTTTTGCTCGGCAAGGGCAATCAAACTGCTATCGTTATCTATGTAAGTGGTAATGCCGGTGTGCTGGCTTATATGGTCGCTCAGGCTTTGTCCGCCGGCATCCATGTAGGTGTAGTTGATGCCTTCTACCGCGTTGATGAAGCCCGGCATCCCTATGCCAATGCCCGCTATTTTGCTTTTAGAGATACCGCTTGCAGCCACATAATCGTTTAGGCTGTCTATCAGCGTGGGCAGTGCCTCGTCGTTATTCAATAGTTTTATATCAACGGTAACCATTGCGGCAACAGGGTTGTTCTGCAAATCTATCAGTTGCAGGCGGGCGGTTAGCTGGTCCATCGCTACGGCCAAAATATACATGGCTTTAGCATTGATGGCGTACATCAGGGGGCGGCGGCCACCACTCGATGGCGCGTACCCTTCCTCTACCACAAAGCCTTCTTTTATCAGTTCGTTTATCGCCTTTGTAATAGAGGGGATGCTTTTATCAAACAACAGGCTAAGCCCCGCGCACGACATTGCATTATCGAAATACAGGCGCTTGATGATCATGTTTTTTAACCAGCTGCCTTTAATGCCGTTACTTTTTATTTCCATTCAGTATAAGTGCTGCAGTTTTTAAGATATGTGCATAATTCAATCCGATAAAAATAAAAATAATGCATCAAAGTACAACATAATCATTTTAGCCATCTGCTCCCCCTCTTTTTTTAATAACTATGCCCGGTAATTAAATAGCAGTATATTTACCAAATCAATAAACGACTGCCAAACTATTGATGATGAACAAGATACTGTTGATTTTGGCGCTTGCCGGCTTTTTAACTTCCTGCAAAAAAGAAGATAGTGGCCCCGGTACCGATGCTTTACTTAAAGGCGAGTGGAAGACAAACCTGACCACCGACGTGATATTCGACAACGCAACCGGCACCGAACTTACCCGGGTAAGCTACCTGCATGGCTTGGAAACTAAACTTACTTTTGACGGCGCGGGCTCGGTAACATCGTACGATACCGAGTACAAAACAACCCTGAAACACGCTTACACTCTGCGTACCGAAAACAACCACACTTATCTGAGCACGCAGATCGTAGGTTTTGAACCGGCGGAATATGATATACTGGCCCTCCACGATCCCGACCTGCAAATGAAAGGCACCGTAATAAGTAATTTGCCGTACAGCATCAATGGTAAAAATTACCGGGTGCATTATGAGCGCACGCAATTCTTCACGAAACAATAAGCGGTTTATTTTGCAGGAGTTGGCAGCATTTATGATTTAATATCGGCCAGCTGCTTTTTCAGTTTCTCCAGCTCATATTCCAATTTTAACACATACTCGTTTTGCGGGGCGAACGCCCGCTTTATTTCGTCTTCGGTATAGCGTGGGGTAATATGCTGGGGGCAATTCCAATCAAATGCTTTTACATCAAATAGCATCATCCGCTCGGGGGTATGTTTATAATCGGCAGGGTCTAATAATTTAAACAGAGCGGGGTCGTCTTTCAAATCTACAATGCGGGCATCGGCATAAATTTTAAGGCGTGTTTTATGTGGATAATCCATCAGGAACAGCGCCACCTGGTGATGACTTAGCACATTGCCAACGGATATATATTGTTTATTCCCCCTAAAATCAACCAGGCCAATGGTGCCTGAATTTATCACTTTAATAAAACCCACCGGCCCGCCACGGTGCTGTATATAGGGGTAGCCATTTTCGCCAATGCTGGCCATGTAAAAGCTATCGCGGCTTTCAATAAACTCAATTTCTGCCTCTGTTAAACCGTCTTTATCTGTTTGGGTCTCCATCCTTGCGTAGCTTTGGCGGCTGCCGTATTGTTCCTGTAAAGCTTTAATACCATCGGTAAAGGCGAATTTTGCAAAGTTCATAGCTGTGTGGCAATTAGTGCTGGTATAAAGGTATTACAAATCAGCCCCATAACCCAAAGCCTAAACGCCCGCCAATCAAATTTACATTGGCGTTATTTACAAGCCCATCCGCATTTGTATCATACTTTTGGTGAAGCCGCTTTTCTCGTAGGCTTTTACTGCCGGGGTGTTCTCATAATAAACTTCCAGCTGCAATTCGGTCATGCCCTGGCTTATGGCCCAATCTTTTAAGGCCTGCATCACCAGGTTGTTTACGCCCTTACCTCTGTGTTGCGGCAACACGTACATAAAGCCAAGGTAAGCATGCTGCGGATGGTTTAAGAAGTGCTTAGATTCCTGTATGCGGGCGTATCCGCTGCCTATGGGCTCGCCGTTTAATTCGGCCACCACAAGATGGATGTGCGTGGCAGCAATCATCAGCTCAAGGTCGTAATAGTTTACCGGATTGGGTTTAATAGTTGGGTCGAACGGACGTTCGGCAGTAATTACGCCTTGCTCAAATTGAAGCAATACGGGCATATCGGCCATTGTGGCCTCGCGAACAATGATGGTCTCCATGCCGCTAAATTACTATTTTGATAGCCCCGATAAACACGATTGAATGATTTAAAGATTAACACGATTTCTCAATGTAGGTGTCTTATATATTCGCCCGCATACCTCCCGTTTTTAGAATTTAGAATTTCGGTTTTAGAATTTCTCTCTTAGGCTGCTCCTCCGAAATCGGCTATGAAGGCGTAGTAATCGTTCCAAGTGGGGTCTTCGGCTTTTTCGATGCGGATGGGCAGCGTCTCAAAATCGAAGAGCACGGTATCTATGCGTTCCTGTGCGCTATCGGCGTTGGCGGTGTACCAGGTCCATTGTTTTTCGCCCTGGCCTGCCATTACGGTTGCCAGTATGCTTTGCCTATCGCCCTCTAACGCTTCTACTAGCTTGTATTCCAGGTTATCCATTACGTTTGCTTCGCCGGGCGTGGGCATCTCCGCGGCTTCGTCGGTATCGTAGCTCCAGGTGATAGTGATTTTTTGGGTATAGTTGCCACTATCGATAAAGCTGCGCAGGTTTTGGCGGTAACGTACCATTACGGGTATCCCTTCGGCATTCGAACCTTCGGCACCCGTCCAGTTATCTTCCAGTATCAAGTCGTCGTTCATACTTTAATAAAGGGGATTGGGGGAGAAATGTTTGGGAGCGGCAGAAGGAGCTGATTTAATTAAATGATAGCCCCAAACCATCGTTTTTACAGTAAACTGTAATGTTCAAATGCCGCCTTTATCGCATTTATTGTCAATGGTTTAGAAATTATCGGATAATCTGGAAGATCATTAGTTTTCAACTTTTCTTTCATAGCGATATGACCTGTCAATATCATGATTTTAGGCTGATTAATGCCAAGCCTTATAACTTCCTTTATCAATTGATAACCATCCATTTTACTAACGATAGATAAATCTATATCTACAATTAGCACGTCAAAAGTACTTAACTTAGTCAAATCTCCGAACTCTTGTGATGATTTATAGTCTTTAATTTGCAGACTATTTTTACAATAGATTAAGTTAAACCCATCAAAAGAACTCTTGAAATTAACATACTCATTTTCAAATATCGCTACTTTCATATCTCCTAATAGTTAAAACTAAACTTAAAATATCGTCTACCAAGTATAATTTATGTTCAATATCCAATTGTTCCAAATATTGTTTGATAATTTTCAAACCCTTACTATTTCTCTTCATAATCTCACTCATGCGTTCATTATTAAAATCGTCAATGATTTTTATGAGCTCTTTTTTGTTCTTATCAATGCTTTTAACTTTATTGCTGAATTCAATGATGGGCACTTCATCATTATTATAGCGGAATTTTATTGTGCAAAAGCCATTCGAATGTTTAGCTAAATTTATGATTAATTCTTCAATAATAAATTCAAAAAGATGGGTATTAGATTTCGTAAGCGAATCTAATGTTACGAAGTCCCATTCGACCAAAAGTTCATTTACTATAATGCTATTTTCGAATAAAGTCCTTATGATAGTAAATAGTTTTCTTAATTTAAAAATTTTGGTATCGCTGATAATGTTAGGATTACTAGCCTTCTCTGCCATCTGGTTCATTTTATCTGTAATCGGTAAAATGTTATTCATTGCATTTTTCTTTTCTCGTTCAATAATTATGTGAAATTGATCTTTAATACCACTGCTTTTCATTTTTTCATAATATTCTAACATGGAAAAGTAGCTCGTTATGGGAGAAAGCTTATTATTCAGAAAGTGAATAGCATTAACAGCTATATCTATATCTTCTAGCCGCTGTTTTAGCGCTGCGAAATATTTCTTATTCTCATTTTGATATACGTATTCAACGCTGATTATGTTAGTGATTTTGGATAATAGCGGCACCAAAATTTTATTTAAATAGATATTGAAAAAAATCCTTATTGGTTTCTTTTTAAATGCGACGAAAAATACGTACTGCGAATCTTGGTAAGAATTGAGCAGAAACACGTTATTGTTACTAAAAATGCCGTCTATTTCAATTTCAAAATCCAACGCCCTTTTATCCTCAAATAAAATTTCTAACAATTCATGTTCCTGTAAATTGAACTTTATAATAAATTGGGAGCTTATTAGTATTTGTAATTTTTGAGAATTACCGATCTTAAAAAGTGCTATATGTTCAATTGGAATAAATTTATTTATCAGCGGTACATTTTTATGCACCTTCATTATTCTTTGGAATAGCAAATGGGTTTTGCCAATATTGAAATTTTCCTGATAAAATTGTTCAATTAAAGTGTAAAGGTTATTGCTAAAGTCCATCACGCTTAATCGTATATAAAAAAGAGTATTTATGGCGCTGATTGCTATAATTGGGATAAAAAACCGGGTGTTAAAAGTAAAATTATTTAGTATGTATAGTGATAATATCAATACAACATACAGAATAATTGGAAACGGCGTAGGCCTTCTATCGCTTGAGTGATTGAGAGTATTTATTAACGGTAAGAATAAAAAAATGGAAATATTAATATCATTCAAAGATTTACCCCATATAATCATTAAAATAAAAAGATAATCATTTAATAATCTAATTACTACCAGCCAAAAATTCCTTTTGAATATTAAATAGGCATAGATACCAGCATAAACCACATACCCCGCTAAATATATTTTATAAGAAAAAGCATTACCAAACTTATAAAGTACTGTAAAAGAGTAGAACACTAATATAACGCGGAAAAACAGTGAGTTGACTTTTCGTAAAATTGAGTCGGTCGCTTTTAATATGGACATTACATTTTGAATCTTTTAATAAGTTGGTCTATCAAAATATTGATGACTATTAATATGAAGAAGCATTTTCCTAAGACGAACACAATCGCCCCTGTTAGTGAAGTTGGTGTTACAAAAGAAGGGTTCTCTTGTACATTAAATATTGATAACAGAACATTACCAATATGATTCAATATTTGCACGTTACTTACGTCGACGTAATGAAGCTCAAATAATATTGGCCATCCATCTGGGGCTGGCAGGTATATGACTACTTTGGCAATAAAGCAAAACAGCAAAGAAAAAAAAATAGTTATGTGATTGTAAACGGTTGCTAAATATAAAACCTTGAAAAAATTTCTATGATTTAACTTGCTCCATTCTTTAAGAAACTCACATTTGTTGAATTCGTTTTCAAATATCTTTATTTTTTTATCTAATCCAATAATTTTTAAATGACGAATTGTAAATTGCAGTAAACTACATTTTTGATCTACGCCGAATAGATTTAGGTAATTAAATATCTTTTCCTCATCAAATTCATCATAATAATATTGTTTTTCTTCAATGGCATAGGTATAGTATAATATAAAATTCTTTACGTTTATGTAAATGTCACTTTCTAATTCCGGGATCGACGAATGAATTTTTAATTGAAGTATATTATTAACCCTATCCAATTTCTCGCAATTGCTATTGGCTTTGATAATAAGTTCATTTTCGTTTGATATTAGACTAACAATCTTACTTTTAACCATTTAATCTTTAATTATGGAAAGCAAATATAGATTAGCGCGTCACAATTAATATCAATCAAAAACATATATTTATAAACATACTAACATATTGCCTTTCCCCTCTATTCCACCACAAACTCCTTCTTCAACTTAATATCTTCCGACGATGCACCAATCATTACGGTGAATTTGCCCGGTTCTACCGTCCAGTTCATGTTTTTATCCAACAGGGCCAGGTCGTCCGGGTGGAGGGTGAACTGCACGGTTTTCTTTTCGCCGGGTGCCAGGGTAATGCGCTCGAAACCCCGCAGGTCGAATTCGTAGGTGGTTACGCTACTTACGTTATCCTTTAGGTAAAGTTGCACCACCTCATCGCCTTTGCGGCTGCCGGTGTTGGTAATATCTACCGATATGCTGAAATCGCCCTGCGAGTTCTGTTTATCCGGCGATACCACCAGGTTGCTGTACTCGAACGTGGTATAGCTCAACCCGTACCCGAATGGATAAAGCGCGCCGTTCACGCTAGTTTTGCCCCAGCTGTTTTGCCCGCCCTGCCCTGCCTGGGCATTGGGCTTAAAGGGGAAGTTGAATTCTATCTGTCCCGTTGTTTTGGGGAAGGTAATGCTGAGCTTGCCGCCGGGGTTATTATCGCCAAAAAGCGTTTCGGCAATTACCTGTCCGCTTTGCACACTGGGGAACCAGGCTTCTAAAATAGCCGGCACATATTTATTTTCCCAGTTGATGGTGAGCGGCTGTCCATTTATCATTACCATTATTACCGGCTTGCCGGTTGCCTGCAATGCCTGTATTAGCTTCAGCTGACGGCCCGGCAGATTCAGTCCCGTGCGCGAAAGGCTCTCGCCTACCCTATCTACATCCTCGCCCACCACGGCAATCACCACATCTGCCAGCCTGGCCTGCGCCACTGCCGAATCTATCCCTGCCTGCTCGGTAGCAGTCAAAGGCGTTTCGATGATTTCGCTCTCGGGCCAGGTAGCATCAATCATATCGCAACCTTTGGCGTAGTTTACTTTTACGCCTGTGCCTACATAGTTCCTTATCCCATCCAAAACGGTAGTAACCGGGTTATGTGATGGGCCGTACCTGCTGATGGCGTAGTTGGTTTCCATAGCCAGCGGACCGGTAACCAGTATGTTCTTCAGCTTGCTTTTATCCAGCGGCAGCAGGTTGCCTGCATTTTTCAGCAACACCATGCTTTCGCGGTTCATTTGCAGGCTCATGGCAGCATCGGCTTGCGTATGCACTACCTTATCGGCGGCGGCGGGGTCTTTCACATACGGACTATCAAACAGCCCCAGCCTGAACTTCACCCGCAGCACATCGGCCACGCGGCTATCAATTACCTTCATGGATATCTTATTCTCTTTGATCAACTCGCGCAGCGGGAGGATAAAAGTTTGCGGCATGGTAAAGTTGGTGCGAACATTCAGCCCCGCCTCTACCGCCTGTCGCACGGCCTCTTTATAATCGGCAGCAACGTGGTGTTTAGAGTACAGGAACTCCACAGCCTCGCTATCGCTCACCACATACCCATCAAAGCCGAATTGCTGGCGCAGCAGCTGAGTTAAGAAGTAATAGCTGCCGGTTACGGGCACGCCATCCCAATCGTTATAGCTGCTCATAACGCCCATAGGGTGCGCCTCCTGTATCACCCTGCGGAAAGGGTACAGGTATATCTGATACATCTCGCGCGGGGCCACGTGCGGGTCGGTACGGGCGCTGCCGTCGCGGCCGCCTTTGGGCACGCTATAAACGGCATAGTGTTTTAAGGTTGATGCCACGCCCTGCTCCTGTATGCCCAGCACCATTTGCTTACCCAGTTCGGCAATCAAAAAGGGGCTCTCGCCATAGCATTCCACCACACGGCCCCAACGCTGATCGCGGGCAGGGTCTAATATCGGTGCGTAAACATTGGTATAGCCCAGGGCCTTGGCTTCGCGGCCAACGGTTTGGCCGGCCAGGCGCACCAGCGGCTTATCCCAGGTGCTACCTATTGATATTGGCGCCGGCAAGGGCGTGGCCCTATCGTGGTTAAGCCCGTGGATACCCTCGTTGGTAAAATCTACCGGGATGCCCAGGCGGGTTTCTTCCACAAACCAATGCTGTATGGTATTGATGGCCCTGGCATGCTTGCTGAAGGGGTAAGAATATTGCGTAGGCGCATCATCGGTGTGCGAGGTGAGGTTGTTCAGTTCCTCATCAATATTGGCAATACCGTCCTTCCATATCTCGGTTTTCCAACGGTCAACCGGCATCTCGTCTTTCAGCACGCGCTTGTAACCATACAGGGTGGCCATCTGGCAGGTTTTCTCGTCAACGGTCATCTGGCTTATCAGGTCGGCAACGCGTTTGTCTATGGTTTGCTTGGGGTCCTCAAAAACGTCCATCTTGCCGTTTTTGTTAAAATCTACCCAACCCTTATGGTATATGTTTTTTGTTTGTGCCGATGCGGAGACAGCAAGCAGTAGCAGCGGCAGTAGCAGTAGCGGTTTTTTCATGAATGAGAGATGTATTGGTTTACCTCTCAAATATATAAACCGGGCGGGAGATACGCTATTGCGTAGCGAATAAATCAACTATCACGTTTTCGTTGGCTCACTTAACGATATATTTATAATCTGGTTCCCGCCACTTTTACCACGGCCAAGATTGGGAACCCTGCCGAATTATAGGCGTAGGTTGCTTCCATAGCGATGGACTTGAAACCTATCGCTATTTGAGCTGTATTTGTCGACAACGCATTTATGAAAGCAGTTTTCTTAGCCTCCTCTCCTGTACAAATTCACCAGTCGCGAAACACCCGTATAATGTCACAAAGGACACCGCCGCGTATCCTCTATACGCTCTACCTTTACAATCATAAGCTAACACCAAACAAAATGAGAAAGATTAAAATTTTTGAGCACATATCGCTGGATGGCGTAATAGAGCATGATGAAAACTACGAATATGGCGCATGGACCGCACCATACAGAACTCCAACCGGCCTGGCGAGCCTTTTGGAAGCATATGGTACAGATTTCGACTTGCTGCTTGGTCGTAAAACTTACGATGCATGGACCGGCTTTTGGCCAAATGCGGGTAATTTTCCTATGGCAAACGCCCTTAACGCTGCAACAAAATTCGTGGTAACCCATCATCCCGGTGGCCTGGAGTGGGGCCCGGTAAACTCCCTGGGCGAGGATGCGATAGCGGGCATTCGCGAATTGAAAGCGACGGATGGCCCGGACCTTATCGTATCGGGAAGCGCGTCGTTGACGTCAATACTGCTGGATGAAGGATTGGCAGACGAGGTTGTACTAATTGTGTACCCGGTATTGCTGGGTCGGGGTAAACGCATCTTTTCCGATGCATTCGATGCACGTGAACTCTCTTACGTAAGCACTATAACCACACCTACCGGTGTGCTTATGAATACCTACAAGCACCTGGGGCCATTGAAGAAATAATTTTGGGGCCAACGGCGCAAACCGAACGGGCATTTACCGATTGATTATCCGGTAGATGCCCTTTTTAATTTTCCATAAAAAACCGGCGTCCCCCCTCTGCTCGTTTTCCCCTACACCTGTACTAAAAATTATTTTCGGGACTGCTAACAAATGGCTGTATTAAATCGTAATAGCAATGTAATGCTTTGGCATTTTATTTGCGCTGACAATGCCGTACATCTTAACCGGAAGTTTTTTATGAGCCATTCGTTTTTACTAAGCTTTTTTGGATTGCTGCTGATTACCGCAAACGCCGATACAACCTCCAACGTTTCGCTTGCCGCCGAGGAGCAAATTTGCGGCAAATGGCAAAACCAGGAAAAGAACTTGATAGTGCAGGTTTATAAGGAAGACAGCCAATTTAAAGCCAAAATAGTATGGTTCAATAATGGCGAAGGCGAAAACGCCATGCAAACCTGCATGGACAAACACAACCCCGACCCTGCCCTACGCAACCGTAAGCTGCTTGGTATGAACGTGCTGGAAAAACTGGTTTATAGGCCCGAAACCAATTCATGGGAAGACGGAATGATATACGATGCCCAGGCGGGCAAACATTGGAACTCGTCGGCCTATATCAATAAAGATGGCTCGCTAAAAGTGAAAGGTTACTGGCACTTTAAGTTCATCGGCAAAACCATGACGTTTAATAGATTATAGATGTGCAGATTAAAGTGAAGGATTTTTAAGTCCACTCTTCGTGAGGCCACCCGAGAAACAAAACTGAACTATATATAAACAACGAAGCGCCCCGGGGATTTCCCTGGGGCGCTTTGTATTTATATGGTATTACCTAAATTATTTAGATTGGCCAAACTCGCCGCTTGCGCTCAGTTCAACTTCGTCGCTCAGCATTGGTGAACCATATTTGCTGCCGAAACCGAAATCAGAACGTTTGATAGTACCGGTTACTTTGAAACCGGCAGAAGGTTGTTTGCTCATTGGGTTGGTGATAGTACCACGGTGTACAAAATCAAAAACAACCGGTTTAGTAACGCCATGCAGCGTTAAGTTACCGGTAAGTTTGTATTTGCCTGTGCCTACAGAAGTAATGCCTGTGCTTACGAAAGTAAGGGTTGGGAATTTAGCAACATCAAAAAAGTCTTCGCTTTTCAGGTGGCCGTCGCGACGCTCGTTGTCGGTGTTTACTGATGCAGTTTGCGCTACGAAAGTAACTTTAGCATCGCTGAAATCTGGCTTTGCAGCAACGATGGTAGCATCAAAATCTTTAAATACACCATCAACATCAGATACCGCTAAGTGAGTGATGGTGAAAGTTACGTGCGAATGCGCCTTATCGTTCTTCCAGGTAGTTTGAGCAAATACAGCCGTTTGCATCAACAATGCAGCAGCAGCTAACAATAGTGTCTTTTTCATTTGTTTAAAATTGTGTTTTAATATTTTTTATGCGTCAAATATACACAAACGATTCAGATAAGGTAAATTAAATGTTTAAACATTTAATATATGAATAAACGGTGACAAATTATGTCACTTTTCGAAGAACTCATCCACTTTTTTGTTGAATTCCTTCGCATGTTCTATCAATGTACCATGGCCACTGTTGGGTACAATCCACAATTCGCTGCCGGGTATATTGCTTTGGATGAGGCGGGTATGCTCGTCGCGTATCGCATCGTGGTCGCCGGCTATGATGAGGGCCGGGCATTTTATTTGCTGCAACTCGGTAAGCTTAATGTTGGGCTGGTTCCAATCGAGCATGAAAATCTTCCAGCTGTTTTTGGCCCGCGGGGTTTTCCAAATACGGTTTTTATTCTCGTTATAATATTTCTCGCTTTGTTTCTAGCCCTGCGGGTCGAGCGCGGTGCTGTCGAGCCATATGTTAGCACCGGTAGATGCCAGTTTTATCACCTTATCGGGATGCCGCATGGCCATCATTAGCGCGTTTATGCCACCGTCGCTCCAGCCTAGTACGTAAGCCCTGGGGCTTTTAAGGTATCAAGCAGTACGGCGAAATCATCGGCCATTTGCTCAAAACTAAGCGAATCGGCAGCATCTACGGTTTTACCCTGCGCGCGACTGTCCACCAGTATCACCCGGTATTTTTTGGCAAAGTAAGGCACGTTTTCGGTAAAGGCGCTCATATCGCCGCCATTGCCATGTATCATCAGCAAGGGTTGGCCGCTGCCGTACTCCTCCACGTACATTTTTATGCCGTTGATGCTGTAGTATTTCCCTACCTCCGGGTTATTGCCATACATCGTTTTTGGTTTGCAACCCAGCAGGGTTAGCAGCTGCGGCAAAATAGCGAGCAATATCAATCTTTTTATGCGCATATATAACTTATTCATAGGGGTGCATAAATATAGATAATTAGCGGGCAGAGATTGGAGGTTAGTTGATTAGCGGTTAGGGATTAGGAATTTTTAGAGGTTAGAGGTTAAAGCAGATTACTATGCTTTGTTTTAAATTCTGAAAAATTCTTCTAATTTCATAAAATTCGAGTTCAGATAAATTATGATGGCGATGCCTGCGGCCCGGGCTATTCGCTCATACTGCACAGGCCTTAGCCACGGGGCCGGTATCCGCTCCTATCCCTATCGCTTTTTTTCTGAACCATGATTAGTAAGATTTAAGGACTGCCATGACTAGTTCCCGAGAATCCATCAGATAATCCTAAAATCAAGAAAATCATGGTTCAGACAACAACAACTCCGAAATCTACAATATCCTCAAATACGCTGCTATCTCCGCATACTTCTTCAATTCTTCCTCGCCCCCACCCTCAGTTGGCGCATACTCTGCCCAGCCAAGAGGCGTGCCGCCGTACACTTTATCTTTAGCTTTCAAATCTGCGCCGGCTTCAACCAATAGTCTTACCGTCTCTATGGAGCCCGACCATACCGCCTGGTGCAACGGCGTAGCATGCGAGTGGAAACCGCTATCGGCGGCGGGGTAGCCGTTCGGACTAACACCATTATCCAGCAGGAACTTCACGATATCGGCCATGCCGTAAAATGCAACGCCGGCCAGGGCGGTAATCTTTTCGCTTTCGGCGGCAGTTTGCAGCAGGCGGGCTACATCATCCATGCGCCGTAAGCCTACGGCAACGCCCAGGCTTAGCTTGCCGCCACGTTCTATCAGGTAGTTGGCTGCTTCGGTATTGCCGTGGGCCAATGCCCCCATGCCGCCACCCGGCTTTGCACCGGCGTTAATTAGGGCATCCATCATGGCTATCTGTACCCCGCATTCGCGCGGGATGCGGCCTGTAGCTACTAAGCCCAGGCAGTAATCCAATTGCTGCTGCACAGTGTCGGCCGCTTTTGCTTTTACTTCAGTTATCAGCAAGTTAGTAATATCAACAATATTAGCGGGCAGTTTTTCGTGCCTGATGGGGTTATCAGCCACGAACCAAAGCAGGTATGGATCTTTAAAATAGCCTTCTTCGGCGGTGGGCAGCTTGTCGGTAACCAGGTAAGGGTTATCTGCAATAAGCGTTTTAAGCGTGGCAATATCGCTGCTGTCGATAGCTTCCACGGCTTGCAGGAAAATGGCATCGGTGATATCTGAGGTTTGCATGTAAATCTTGAATTATTTTACTGCGTCGGCTAACACACCCCTCCGCCCCTCTCAAGAGGGGAATCGCACATGGCCGCCGCTTTTATCGGTGAAATCGTAAAAATCAGTGAAATCAATTTATAAATCCGTAAAATCCCGGTTATATATTCTCCCATTTCCCGCTATCCAGGCTGCGGTAAATGGCATCTACTATCTTATTGGTTTTTAATCGGCATTTAAAGTTAAGCGAAAATATCAAGTAAGCAAAGAGCTGACCTGTTCCTCAGCAGCGGTTATTCCATTTGTTTACTTCAGCACCACCTTAGTTGCCCCATAGCCGAATTTCTCTTTACGGGCATCCATAAAGGTTTGCACCTTGTTGCTTTTGCTGAGCAGTTTATGTAGTTCGTTCTTGAGTGTGCCGTTTCCGGTGCCGTGGATAAAGGTAATCTCGGGCATCTGGTGCACTATGGCCGCATCAAGCGCGTGCTTAAAGTTGGTGAGCTGTATATTCAGTATCTCGCTGCTGCCCAAAAAGTGGTGGTCGGTACGCAGTTTTTCTATGTGGAGGTCTACCTCGATTTGTGGTTTGGCTACTACCTGCTTTTCTTCGGCGGGTTTAAAAAAGCTTTCTTTTAACTTCTGGGCATCTATTACCAGTTCGGGTTCGTCAAGCTGTATCATCCAGCCCAACTGATTGATAAAGGGCACCTGCTTTTTCGCACCCGAAAAATCCTTGGCCTTAAATTGCTCGCTTATATCCAATGGCGCAAGCGCAGGCTGGTTCTGTTTGGTATGGAACAGCACCCGGAAGATGAGCTTTGGCCACAGCTGCAAATCGGCCAGCTTTGCCGAATATACTTTTGCATGGCTGCGCGGTTCTATAATTCCCGCAAACTCGCCTTTATATTGTTTATTTTGTTCGGTACTTACCGATGCCAGCAGCTGGTACGACGTTTCGTTCACCAAATGCAGGTGCACCACCGAATTGGCCCGGGCATCGGCTATTACAGCTATATACGCCCCCTTGCTTTTGAACTCGCCGGTAGGCAAAGCCACCTCTATGAGGTCTTCAGGCCGCTCATCGCCAACCAATTTGGCATGGCCATGTACAAAGGTTACCTTGCTGGCCAGCACCGGAATCTCAAAATCGTCGTCGCCGGTAACGCCAATCATTTGTTCGTCAATGATGCGGGTTACGTAACCCTCCATTTTTTCGTCTACAAAGCGAACAAAATCGCCTAATTTATATTTCATATGGTATTACTGTGCAGCAAAGGTATCAATATAGATAGCCGCAAGCCGGTAATTAAAATAATTTACTCCAACGGGATATTTTACGCGTGATAACCGATGCCATTTTTGACCAGGCCCAACACTAATCTATTATGAATATGCAAGCTACCTCCACACCTACAGACAATGCCCTTTTAAAGGAACTTTTCACCCATCACCTTAACCGTATTTATAGCGGCAAATGTTTCCTGAATAAAAACCTCGACCACCTCATCAGCCTCGCTTCTTTCAAAGGCCTGCAACTGGCCATAGAAGAAATTGGCGGGGACGTAAAAAAGCAGATAGAGCGGATGGAGCAGATTTACCGGCTGATAGGCGAAAAGCCAGTCAGGGACGACTGCAACCCCATCAAATCTATTTTGAAAGATGAGTTTTGCCTGGATGAGCAACAAACCCTCGCAGCCTTGAACGACCTGGACCTGATGTTATACGTGCAGGTGCTGGAGCATGTGAATATTACCTCGTACCGCATGCTCATCATGATAGCCAAACTGCTGCATTATGATGAAGTTACCCAGCTGCTGAAGGAGAATTTCGACGAATCGGAAGACAACGATAAGCTGTTTATGCTGATAGCGAAGGAGTATATTAGTGAGTAGAGTTTAGGAAGAAATTCTAAAGCCGAATGTCTAATACCCCTAAAATAACAAAAGCCGGGCTTGCGCCCGGCTTTGCAGAGTTATTTAATACCCCTACTAAAATAACTTTGAACAAAGGAAAATAATTAATCGGCGCTACGCAAATTAATATGGCAAACCTATTGTAACAATTCGTTTACCATCATCGTCTCATCTATTAGCGGTATAATACCTAATTTGCGCACCTAATCATCAAATTGAATATATCCACCCTATAACCTCGTAATTTATGTTTAAACCCATTGCGTTAACCGCTGTATGCAGTTTGTTCCTGTTACAGCTGCAGGCCCAAAACCTGTACATGCCGCGCGAAATTAAGCAGGCATACACCAAAGGAACCCGCTCGCCCGATGGCAAGCCCGGCAGCAAATACTGGCAAAACTTTGGCCGCTACAACATTGCCATTACCCTGGCCCCGCCCACACGCACCGTAAAGGGTGTTGAGCAGATTACCTATATCAACAACAGCCCCGATACCCTGAAGCGGTTGAACATAAAGCTGATCCTGAACATCCACCGCCCGGGCGCATCGCGCGATGGTGGCGCCAGCCTTGATTACCTTACCGAAGGCATACAGGTAGATAGCTTTTTGGTGAATGGCCAAAAAAAGAAATGGGATAATAAAGTTGCCTCGGCTACAAACGCCGGCGTAGGCTTAACCAAACCCCTGATGCCGCACGATTCGGTAAAACTGAATTTTATATGGCATTTTGATGTAAGCAAAGAAAGTGGTCGCGAGGGTATGATCGATTCTACCTCGTTTTACCTT
Organism: Mucilaginibacter sp. P2_D11; assembly: GCF_056404435.1. Classification (NCBI taxonomy): domain Bacteria; kingdom Pseudomonadati; phylum Bacteroidota; class Sphingobacteriia; order Sphingobacteriales; family Sphingobacteriaceae; genus Mucilaginibacter; species Mucilaginibacter sp. P2_D11. Next base: position 301,946 of record NZ_JBFUEA010000008.1, on the reverse strand, counting down.
GCCTACTTCTATCCCCGCGTATCGGTTTATGACGATTACCAGGGCTGGGACCGCGTAGAATTTGTAGACTCTAAAGAGTTTTACAACGATTTTAACGATTACACCCTAAGCGTAACCGTACCCAAAAACTTTATCGTTTGGGCAACCGGCACCCTGCAAAACCCGGCGCAGCTTTTACAGCCTGAGTTTGCAAGCCGCCTTGCCGCTTCCTTTACCAGCGACTCAACCATACACGTGGCTACCCTTGCCGACCTAAAGGCTAAAAACGTAACCACCCAAAATGCAACCAATACATGGGTGTGGAAAGCCGATAACATAAGCGATATGGCTGTGGGTATAAGCGACCATTACCTTTGGGATGCCGGTAGCGTTGTGGTTGACAAAGCCACGGGCCGCCGCAGCAGCATGCAGGCTGCATACCCGGATGCCGCTTTCGATTTCAAGAAATCGGTACAGTATGGCCGTAACGCACTGGGCTGGTTCAGCGCCAACTGGCCGGGTGTGCCTTACCCCTTCCCTAAAATGACTGCCTTTAAAGGCTTCGCCGATATGGAATACCCCATGATGGTGAACGATAGCCAGTTTGGCGACCCAACATTCGCGCAACTGGTGCAGGACCATGAGATTGCCCACACCTGGTTCCCTTTTTATATGGGCATAAACGAAAGCAAATACGCCTTTATGGACGAGGGCTGGGCAACCACGCTGGAATACCTGATAGGCACCGCAGAAAACGGTAAAGACAAAGCCGACAGCTTTTACAAGCAGTTCCGCATCAACGGCTGGATAGGCGATAAATCTACCGCGGAAGACCAACCCATTATTACCATGAGCAGCGAGCAGAAAGGCGGCTACGGCAACAACGCCTACGGCAAGCCATCGTTAAGCTACCTGGCCCTGAAAGATTACCTGGGCGACGACCTGTTTAAGAAAGCCCTGCACGGGTATATGGATAGGTGGCACGGCAAACACCCTATCCCATGGGATTATTTCAACTCCATGAGCAATGTATCGGGCAAAAACCTCACCTGGTTCTTCAACAACTGGTTCTTCAGCAACGGCTACAACGATTTGGCTATCACCACCGGCGTAAAAGGCAAAGATGGTTATACGCTTACCGTTAGCAATGTTGGCGGTTTTGCCATCCCGTTTGATGTGGTATTGACTTTTGCCGATGGCACTACCCAAACCATCCACAAAACCCCTGCCGTATGGGAAGCAAACCAAAAACAGGTTTACGTAACCTTTAAAGCGGTAATAGGCAAAAGCTTAAAATCGGTTACTTTAGATACCGGCATTTTTGTAGATGCTGTTAAGGCCGATAATACCTGGGTGGTGAAATAAAAGTGATATAGAGTAGTGGTTGGTGAGTAGAGAATGGTTCTCTGCTTAATCATCATTGCGATAAAGACTTTCTTCCATTATCATAATCGTACAAATGCAAAAACCCGGCTCATCACCGGGTTTTTTGCGTTATTGCAGCGAGTATCTTATGCGCCCTGTATAGAGCTGTTTACGTCGTTAGCGGCAGATTTTACCCTGCTTTTGGCTTCGTCTGCGCCGTTTTGGGCATAATTTTTGGCCGAGCCAATAGCATCTTCGGCACTACCGCGTGCGCTATCAACCACATTGCCTGCGCCGCTTACCAGGTCGTTATATTTAGATTTTACCGAATCTACAGCGTTGCTGCTGTATTCCTTTACGCTACCGGCAGCATTTTGTGCCTTGTTTTTAGCATTCTCCAACACGTCGTTAACGTAATCGGCGATATCGCCTCTTAGGTTTTCGCCTTTTTCGGGGGCCAGTAACAGGCCCAATGCGGCACCGGCCGCAGCGCCCACTAAAAGCGCTGCTATAATTTTCGCTTGATCTTTCATATCTGTTTGCTTTTAAGTAGATGTTCTTTTTCTTATAAGGTTAACAACGCCTTTGCCTTTGTGTTTACAGAAATAAAAAATAAGTCAAAATTAGTTTAAAAGGCTTGCAAATGAGGCTATTTGCACGTAAAGCCAACAATAAGCGCAAAAACGCTGTTAGGGCAGCAGTAACTAGCCCGAATTCTATGGATCCTATACTGCAATCGATACATTTCCGCAAGGTGTTTTACCTGGTGAGCATCATCGCCCTTATATTGCTTTTCGTAATAAAATATACGCTTATACCGGTTATAGACCGCCGCGAGGCCCTGCCCAAAAAGATTTTAAGGTATATATTAGATACCCTTATAGCCCTATTGATAGCCGCTATGGCCATTGGCGGAGCAGTGTTTTGGATGAGCGGGAATGAGTAAACCGGGAACAGGCCTACCGCTTTTCATAGCTTAGTTGCCGAAACCGGCCTTATATTTTTTGATTGCCCGGATGATGGATTGTACGATCTGGTTTTGCCCCTCATCTGAGTTGAGATATCTTTCGTCTTCGGCATTGTTGATGTAGCCCGTTTCTATCAACAGGCCCGGCATGCCGCTTTGCTGCAATACCAACACGCCCTGCTCCTTTACACCAGCGCTGGCGCGGCCGTCGGTTTCGGTAAATTCGGCATTCAGCAATTCGCCAAACTGCACGCTTTGCTTGCGGTAACGCTGCTGGAACGCTGCTAGTACAATGGCGTTCATGGCGGCATCTTCGCCGTAGCCGTTATATTTTTGCTGATAATCTTTCTCCTGGTAAATAGAGGCGTTCTCGCGAAGGGCCTCCAACTGCTCCTGCTTGCGGTGGAAACCATATAACAGCAGCATGGCGCCGCGCCGCGTGCCTATGCGCTGCGGGGTAGAATTACAATGTATGGAGATGAACAGGTTGGCCTTGCTATCGTTAGCTATCTGGGCGCGGGTATGTAATTCTATGAATTTATCGGTGCTGCGCGTCATGATTACATTGAGGTAGGGCATCTGGTCGTTAAGGGCATCGCGCAGCTTTTTGCCGATGCTGAGTGCCACGGCTTTCTCGTTAGAATATGCGCCATGGGCACCGGGATCCTTGCCACCGTGGCCGGGGTCGATAACAATCGTTTTAAATTGGAACGACCGGGTAGAATCGTTGGTTTTAACGGATGTTTGAGCGAAAGCCGGGCAAACGCCCACAAAAAATAAGATGATAAAAGCCGGTAACGGGGCTTTAAGGAACGGCCTAAAAAACATGGCGCAAAGATATAGGATTGTTTTTGGGTACAAACCCTTGAGTGTTAGAAATATGGTTTTTAGTCCCCTCTCGAGAGGGGGCGCGGTAGATTGTGTAGTGGGAGGGGTGTGTTCACCACCATGCAATGGCGTAACGCATAGCGTGCAAACACACCCCTCCACCCCTCTCAAGAGGGGAATCGCACATCCCCCTGCGCTTTTCAAAGCTTTCGAACAATCAAGGTACAAACCCCGTGTTTTTGAATTATTTGCAGGCATTTATTTGGTTTATAATACGGCTGGCCTTATAACGGAACCTTGGCAGCTATTGTTTGGTATGACAGCAAACGGGATAAAAGGATTAACAGGAACCGGGATTTCACCGATTTATTCGATTTCACAGATTTTAATTTCGCTCATTAAAAATAAAAAGAGACGCAAAATATTGCGTCTCTTACGGTTGAGATTATACCTGCATATCGTTTACACGATATTATTTTTCTCTACGAAGGCCTTCACTTTGGCCATCAGCCCCTGTTTCAGCTTTAAGTAAGCGGGGCTGTTGCTTAATTTGGTATCGAAGTCTATCTTACCGCCATCCCATTTAAAGCGGGGCGTAAGTTTACCATCTTCAAAATCAATTACATTGAATAGCTCCAGCAGGCCATCCATGCGGCATTCGCTTACTTCGCCCTGGTTAAGGTCGTTAACGTAAATGGCGGGTGTGCCCATCCCTACCGATGGCAGGGCGCAATGCACGCGACTGGTTACCACAAAGGCGGCTTTGGCGTATTTGCCCAGCAGTTCCTTGGCGTACTCAAATTTCTCGTCTTCGTCCTTATAAGTCTTCAGCGGGTCGGCGTGTTTTACGTATTCGGCCTGGGTTAGTACCTCATCGGTAAAATAGGGCGAGTAGGTTTTATAGAAACTGGCGGCGCGTATCATCCACCGTAAATTGGTAAAGCCCGAGCGGCGCTGCGATATGGTTTTGATGGTGTTATATTTCGTCAGTAATATCCAGCTGAAACCTACAAGCGAGGCATCCCTTTTTATCGCTTCGTATTTGGTATCTACAAAATAAGCTTTGCGTTCTTTCTGCGGGTTGGCGTAGGTTTCGCCCAGGGTAAGCGTTAAGCAGCCCGAAAAATAGGCATCTATACCTTTGGCATTGAGTACTTCGGCCGTTTTGCGGTCGCGGCAACCTATAGGTGCGTGCTGCTTAAGGTAATCTATAATTTGAGGCGTGTTCAGGAAATGTTCCTGCGCCAGCACATTCAGGTGAAAGGAAATAAAAAAGGGCAATATGGCTTTAGCGGGTGGCCAGTTTTTTGGGTGGTGGGTAAACCAGCCGTTCATAATCAGGGCTATCTCCTCGCCGGTGTATTCGTTCAGCAATTCGCGGTTCAAATAAGTATCGGCTTTGCCGCCTAAAAATTGCAGGGCGGCCAAACTTTGTACGTAGTCGCCTACGTTATCTTTACGGAAACCCGACTCGTAAATTAATACGCCTTTCTTAATACTCATAAGTTTTTGTTAGAAGCCTCGCAATATTTGCCCTAAAAATAAGCATAAATCGTAATTACGCAAGTTTAAGCGCAGGTTTAAGTCGTTTTAAGTTCGTGCGCAACAAAGCGGCCGGTTACAAAGGCCACTCAGTAAGTTTTCCACATTTTCTAATTTAATAAACTGATAATGTGCGATTTAAAAAAATAACAAATGCTTACATTTCTACTAAATTAATTTTCTCTGCAACCTATCTTTCCAAAATATCGTATTAACTGTATATTAAAAATACAGGGCGTTATGGAAGCAATTTTCTCCTCATCATTATTTACTTTTTTCTTCTTCCTGGTGGTTGGCAGCGTGATAGTGTATTTTATTTTGAAGTACGATAAGCAGCAACGCCATAAAATGAGCAAACTGGTGGCCGAAACCCGCAACGTACAGCCTTTGTTGATGGCCAAAGCCATTAACCATAAATTGAAAAGCATTAAGCCCGAGTTGAATTCAGATTCGAGGCGCGACATAGCCAAACAACTCGACGAATTGGTTGCCGCTTACGATCGTGGCCAGGTGACCCTGCCCGATTACTGCCACAAGTTGAACAGTCTGCTATCGATGGTAGCGTAAGTAAGTCCGAACGTCTGAAGTCGGTAAGTCCGTAAGACGAATTTTAACGCTTCCCGACTTCGTGGCTTTTTCCATAATTTTGGCGCAACATCATGATCGCCGAAAATCAACCCCAACATTTAAGCATAGTTGCCACTGCCGATGGTTCTAACACCATATACAACGCGCAGGTTGGCGAAAATTACCACTCGCGTAATGGTGCCCTGCAAGAAAGCCGGCACGTGTTCCTGCAATCGGGCCTGGTTTATTTTCTTCAGCATGCACCCTCGCCTCCCACCGCCGTTAGTGTTTTAGAAGTCGGCTTTGGAACAGGGCTTAACTTTTTGCTGAGTGCCGATTATTGCGCTACTGAAAACATCGGCCTCGATTATACGGGCATCGAAGCTTACCCCCTTAGGCCCGAGATGATTGCCCAAACAGGGTACGATGAATTCGTATCGGCAACCACCTGGAATAACTTCCTACGAACTTACCCCGCATCGTTAATGGCCAAAAGTAAGTTCAGCCATGGCATCCAACTGCAAACCGCACACTGCCCACTGCAAGATTTCTCCTCCAACCAGAAATTCGATATCATTTATTTCGATGCCTTCGCGGCAGCCTACCAGCCCGAAATGTGGGGCGAGGCTGCGATAAGCCATACCCTAAGCTTTTTGAAGCCAGGCGGAGTATTCGTAACCTATGCTATTACCGGTAATCTTAAGCGCATCGTAAAATCACTCGGCCTTGAGGTAGAGAAAGCACCCGGCGCACCGGGGAAGAGAGAGATGTTGAGAGCAGTGAAAGGTATGCAGATATGAAAACAATGCTACGTGATGATTATGAGGAGAGCTTTAAGAAATTTATAAAGTGGGCAAATTGCCGGTAAGGTTTATATTCTGTCAATCCCTTCCGAGTTTAAATGCGGGTTCAAAAAGAAATTTTTGCAGTAACCTTTATTGCAGGCCTGTCGTCTTACAGGTACCTTGTATTTAAAACCTGTTACTCAAAACATATTTTCTGGCATGAAGAATACTTTTAGGCGTGTACTCATCTTATTGGCAATAATTGCCCAAACCACCATCGTTGTTTATGCGCAGGATACAGTTATCATTAAGCATGGCATTTCGTACCTCGATTCGTTGCAATCAACCATATTGCAACAAAAAAGGATGATACAGGTGTTCCTGCCCGAAAATTACAAACCGCAAAATGCAGCAAGATACGATGTGCTTTACGTACTCGATGGCGGCAACTGGAACACCGGGCTTATCAAAAACATTCAGCGTTTTGTGGAAGGCGAAAGTTATATGCCGCCTACCATCATCGTGAGCATAATGGGTATCGACCGTAATAAAGACCTTACCCCTACCCATTTAGAGGATATGAAAACGTCGGGCGGGGCAGCAAATTTCCTTAACTTCATCACTACCGAACTTATCCCTTATATCAATAAAAAATATCCTACTAACGGCGATAACACCCTCTGGGGGCATTCCCTGGGAGGTTTGTTTGTGGTAAACGCCCTTTTAATGCAGCCTGGTGCCTTTAAATCGTACATCGCAGTAGACCCCAGCCTTTGGTGGGATAAAGAATACATAAAAAAAATTGCGCCGGATAAATTAGCTGCATTGGCGGGCACACCCATTACGTTGTTTATGGGAGGGCGCGAAGGCGCCGATGGCGAAGGCATGAAAATAGCCGGCATGGATTCCTTGCTCAAAAAAGCGGCCCCCACAAGTCTGAAATGGAAAAGCGTTAAGTACCCCGATGAAACGCACGCCTCGGTAAGGTTTAAAACCACATACGATGGGCTAAAGTTTTCATACGGATGGCAAACCGGGCGAATTGAGTTTCACCCCATGAATGGCATTGTAGTTAACAACAAACCCTGGCCATTTTGGTACTTTGGCGATACCACCAAAGTACGCTACACCTTAGATGGCAGCACACCCACCATTGCTTCGGCCAAAACGCAGCCCGAACTCAAGCTGATGGATGGCGCAAAAATAACCGTAAAACAGTTTACCAACCGTGCACGATACGATAAGGTTAAAACAGGCGTGTTTTTGACGGAGCGGGCTTTTGAGCCTGTTTCCAAACCACGAAACTTATCACCGGGGGGCTTTCATTACGCCTATTATGAAGGCGGATTAGATTCGGCCTCCAATTTCAAAAATTTAAAACCACTGCAGGAAGGCATTACTAACGCAAGTTTCGACCCGGAAAAAATGCCGCGCAAAAACAACTTCGCGCTGGTGATTGATGGCTTTTTGGAGGCGAAGGAAGAGGGTTATTACATTTTTGGTTTGGAGGCAGATAAAGATTCTAAATTATACATCAACAACCGTATGCTCATAAATTGGCAGGGCGGCTACAATAACCTAGCCTACTCATGCATCGTGCCCCTTAAAAAAGGCTTTTACCCCTTCCGTTTAGAGTACCGCCATAAAATACAGGATTTTAAATTGAGGCTAACTTACCTTACCCCCGGTAAAATAAGCACAAAAGAGCCAATTGACATTCCAACGGAACTACAGTGGGCTACCCGCGCAAGATAGCTGCAATAAGTCAGGTTGATTTGCAAACTAAAAAGGGAAGCAAACCGCCAACTGTTACCTATCTTTGCAGCCTATGCCAATAACACCGCCTATTGCTTCTGTTACGCCTTCGGGCGCTTTTGAGCGCTTGCTTACGATCATGAACGACCTGCGCACTAACTGCCCCTGGGATAAAAAGCAAACCCTGGAGAGCCTGCGCCACCTTACCATCGAAGAAACTTATGAGCTGAGCGATGCCATACTGGGCGGCGATATGCAGGAGATTAAAAAAGAGTTGGGTGATATTATGCTGCACCTGGTTTTCTATTCGCGCATCGCATCAGAAACCGATAGTTTCGATATCACCGGCGTGCTCAACGGCATCTGCGATAAGCTCATCAACCGCCACCCGCACATCTATAGCGATGTTGAGGTGAGCAATGAGGAAGATGTAAAACGCAACTGGGAGCAGATAAAGCTGAAGGAAGGCAATAAATCGGTATTGGGCGGGGTGCCTGCATCGCTGCCGGCATTGGTAAAGGCATCGCGCATACAGGAGAAAGCCCGCGGCGTAGGCTTTGATTGGGATAATAAAACGCAGGTATGGGCCAAGGTAGAAGAAGAACTGCAGGAATTTAAAGCCGAGTTCAACGTGGATAACGATACCGCCATTGACCAGGAAAAGGCTGAGGCCGAATTTGGCGACCTGCTTTTCTCGCTTATCAACTACGCGCGCTTCATCAACATAAACCCGGAAGATGCGTTGGAAAAAACCAACCGCAAATTCATCAAACGCTTCCAATATTTAGAGAGCAAGGCCAAAGAAAACGGCAAGCAATTGCAGGATATGAACCTAGCCGAAATGGACGTATTTTGGAACGAAGCCAAAAAAGTGTAAAAATATATTGCGTTTAGTAGCGTTTTATTAAATTACCGCGTAAACCAATTGAAACCAAATAGCCCATGAGAAGAAGATTTACTTATTTACTGCCCCTTTTAACGGTAGTGATAGCCTTACTAGCTGCCTGTGGTCCCAATAAGTCAGATAATCCGGTACCAAATCCAACCGGTACCTTCGCAGGCGAATTCCGCAGATTGCACCGTTCACCAGGTGCCAGTAAAATTGATACGCTTAAAGCAAATATATCCGTTACTTTAAACAGCGATTTTACCTACAAGGTAACAGGCGACACCAGCACCGTACACGCCGGAAGTATGGGTCTTTGGAATATCTCTGCCAACAGTATAAAATTCCAGGATAACACTTATTCGCCAGCTTCTACGATAAAAAAAGCACGTCTGTTTGGCGAGTACGATTATGCTTATGATGGCAGTTCGCTTAAAATGGCAGTGAGTAGCGTGGATACCCTTAGCTTGCAATACGATTTGAAAAGAGTTAACTAATATTGCTGCGTAGCAGCTGTACCCTGTAGCAAAAAAGCTACGGGGTTTTTATTTTTATAAATTATTTGGTATTATTTGTAGCGTTTTGCCCATAGGCGGCGTAATGATTTGTAAACAACCGGAACTAACAGTTTTTAATGCATCTAACCCACCGCATTACCGAAGATGAAATAGTAGGTAAGTGCAAAACCGGCAGCCTAAAGCACCAGGAATTGCTATATAAGCAGTTCTATGGCTATGCTATGGGTATTAGCGTACGCTATAGCCTTAACCAGGATGATGCTTTAGAGGTTGTAAATGATGCGTTTATAAAAGTGTTCAACAATATAAGTACATATAATACCGACAAGCCTTTTAAGGCCTGGCTGCGCACCATAGTGGTAAACACCGCTATAGACAGGCGCCGCAAAGAACTGAAGCACCAGGCCCATACCGACCTGGATACGGCTGTTGGCGTGGGTAGCAACGCCAGCGCCATAGCTAGCCTGAACGCACAGGATATTTTAAAACTAATGAAACAGCTGCCGCAGCTACAGCTCACGATATTCAACATGTACGAAATTGATGGCTACAATCACGATGAGATTGGCAAAATATTAAACCTGCCCGCCAGTTCATCGCGTGTATATTTAAGCAGGGCCAAGGATAAATTAAGGCAGTTATTAACAACAGAAACGCAAACCCATGGATGAGCAGTTTGATAATAAGCTAAGCAGCCGTATAAGGGAGGTGTTTGATAATTACGAATCGCCACCTGCCGATGAGGCCTGGCTGGAACTACGCAAAAAGTTCCCGGTGAAAGAGGAGCGCAAAATTGCCTGGCTTTGGTGGAGCAGCGCAGCTGCCCTTTTATTGGTATTTTTAGGCGTAGGCCTGTGGCTGATGAATAACAAGCCGCAACCTGGCGATAATGTAGCCGTAAAACCCAAAATACAACAGCAACAGCCGAAGCAAGCGGCACCAACATCTGCGCCTGCAGGCAGCCACGTTGCCTCAGTTAATCCGTCGGCAATTAAGGGTACCCAGGGCGATAGCGCGGCGCAAACGCCAAACAATGCTCTGGCTGGCCCTGGTGTTGCAGCCGGCCATTATGTAGCCAATAATGCAGGTAAAACGGGCAGCACTGCGGTTGTACTGCCGGGCAATACACCCGTAACTAACGGCGGCTCCCCTGCCGGTGTAGCAACCAACTCGCAGTTGCCGGGTACGGCCAGCATTGCAGGCAACACGCCTGCACCCGGGCAAGCGGTAATTACAGGTGCAACAACCAACAACCAGCAGGTTGCTATAGTTGATGTGCCCGTAACTGATAATAGCCAAACCGTGCCTGTAACTACCAACAAAACAAACCCCGTTACTGCGCAGCAGCCTGTAAAAACAATAGACGATTTGTTTGCGCAGGACAAGGCCCAGCAGGTTGCCAAACAAAAAGCCGATAAAAAAGAACTGAAGAAAGTAAACTTCAGCGTGTATGCGGCAACTTATATGAACTACGCCCAGGGCAGCGCCAACCAGATAAACGCGGGCGCGGGCTTCACCTCTGATATACGGCTGAGCAAAAACATCAAACTATCTACCGGAGTATCGCTGGCGCAGAATACGTTGAGCTACGCGGGCCAGCCGCCTGCATCGGGCAGTAGCAACAGGTCGCTTTCGGCTCCTAACGCATCAATATTGCAGAATGACGTACTCAACTTCGGCGCATCGGCAACGGTTGCCGAGCTACAGAACTACAGCGCCAGTTTGGTAGGGCTTGATGTGCCTATCAACATCAAATACGAGTTCAACCCCGATAAAAGCGATACGTACATATCAGCCGGTTTAAGCTCGGGTACTTTTATCGATGAACGGTACACCTCTCATTATGCTTATAAAAATGCGCAGGGCTATTCTTCGGCGGTAACGCAAGACCAAACCTACACGCAAAGCTTCAACAGCTTTTACTTCGGTAAAACGCTTAACTTATCGTTTGGCACCGGCTTCCCGATAGGGAAAAACAACAGGCTGGTTGTAGAACCGTTCCTGAAATATCCGCTTGGCGGGCTGGGCGCGCAGGCTATCCACTTTGGTGCGGGGGGCGTTAACCTCAAATTCAACTTTAAAGCAACCAAAAAATGAAAAAGACCGCTCTGAGCCTTTTTTGCGTTTTTATTGCTGCTACATCGTTTGCCCAAAAGCTCGAGGTTAACGCGGGCGCATACTCGGGCTTAATGAGGTTTAGCGGCCAGTCGGCCGAGTCGTCTTCTATAATGTCGGTCAGCACAAACAGTGCAGTAAATTACTCCTATACCAATAACCCCTATGGCAGTAAGTTGGGCTTTGGTTACGGTGTAAGCGGGCAGGCACAACTGGTAGGCAAAGCAGGCTTTATTGTAGGCTTGCAATTGGCATACGAACGGTTAAAAAGTAAAATTGATGTAAACCAGGTGTTTCTGTACAACCCGGTGAGTAGCAGCACAAATGGCCAAACTTTAGCAGCCGAGGGCAGTACGAATTTAAAAAGCAATATCATCAACATTAACCCCTACCTAGGCTACCGTATACTAATTGCCAAAGTTAGGCTGGATATTTTAGCAGGCGCCGATATGGGTTACATCAGCAGCACACGCGAAAAAGGTGTGGCCCATGCCAACGATAGCAAAACCTATACCACCAGCATGGACCGCACCGGTATAAAAGAAGATTACCGGCTACGTGTTGGCATTGCTGCGGGTTTAAACAAGTTTACCTTTAACGCGAGTTACGCCAACGGTATATCTAACTACATGGGCGGTTACATAGGGGGCGGCTCGCACAATGCACATAGCAAAGTTATCAGGATCGGGATCGGATATAGGATATTTTAGGGTGGAGGAAAATCATCACCCGTCATCTTGAACTTGTTTCAAGACCCCATCATAAAAGTCGCCATTGTGTTAACCTACTTTGCTTGCCGTAGACCTGCCGCGTGGGATTCCGAAATAAATTCGGAATGACGAGAATTAGGATCGCCAGCCTTTCCCCCCCTACTTAAACCTTATTGCCCGCACCGGCGATATACGCGTTACCAGCATACTCGGTATTATAAGCACCAGCAGGCAAATAACCAGCGTGCCTACATTAAGCATCAGCACATCCAGCACGCTGAACTGAATAGGCACAAAAGCCATATAATAGTTTGCCGGGTCGAGCGCGAAAAAGTGGGTTTGCTGCTGAAAATAGCCTATGCCCAGCCCCAGCAAATTGCCCAAAAATAGCCCTACCCCTATCAGATAAGCCGCATTATACAAAAACACTTTTTGTATAACCCAGTTTTGCGCACCCATCGCCTTCAGCATACCTATCATGCTGGTGCGCTCCAATATCATGATCAACAGCGCCGATATCATATTGATAACCGCCACCACCGTCATCAACACCAGCATCACAACCGCGTTTGCATCCAATAGCCCCAGCCACTCAAAAATCATGGGGTAGTTCTCCACCACGGTGTATGATTTTAGCAGTATGGGCAACTTATCGTCTATCCAGTCGGCAGTAGGGTTAAGCCGGTCGAAATCGGCAACACGCACTTCGTAGCCGCCAACTTCGCCTTTGTTCCAATCGTTAAGGCGTTTGATGAGGTTTATATCGCCTATGATAAAGTTTTTGTCTATCTCATCGGCACCGATATCGAAAATGCCTTGTATCCTCAGTTTACGCTTGCGCGGGGTTTCCTGTACGAAATAAATCAGCAGGTCATCGCCGGCTTTTAGTTTAAGCCGCTTAGCTATCACCTGCGATACCATCACTTGCTTCATCGCGTCGGCCGAATCCCTGAAATCGATAACGCTGCCGCTCACCAGCATTTTTTTCATGTAATCCCAGTCGTAGTTTTTATCTATTCCTTTCATGATTACGCCTTCCCTATCGTTGTTGGCCTTAATAATACCGGGTTTAGTGGCAAAGGCGTTGATATGGGCAACATACTTATTGGCCGTTAATTTAGCTATAAGGCCCGGCTCGGGTATAAAGGAAGAATTTTCGTAGGAGTTGTTCAGGTCTGATTTTACGATTTGCACATCGCCTGCAAAACCGCGTATCTTCTCGCGTATTTCGGCTTTAAAGCCCCTGATGATGGCCATAGAGAGTATCATCACCCCAAGCCCGAGCGTAATGCCTAAAATGGCTATACGCACAATTAATTTAGAAAAAGTACGCTTACTTTTTAAGGTGATACGATTGGATATGAACCGGGCGAAACTCAATGCTGGATGGATTTTTGTACCTTCGCAAATATGCGCTTTTAAGCTTAAACAAGCTGCCTTTAAATTTGGTTTAGTATAATAAAATGATGATGAGGATAAAGATATTGTTGCCCGCCGCCTTGCTATGCAGCCTGTTCATCACCTGCGATAACCTTGCCCAAACGCCCCGCAGCCATAAAACCGCCATCAAAAAAATGACGTTGCCGGTGTTGCCAGCTGCCGACCAGGTGCCCGTTTACCTCGATTACCTGAAAGGCAAAAACATAGGCATGCTGATAAACCAAACATCGGTTATCGGGCCAAAAAAAGTGCCCGTGGTTGATAGCCTGCTTAAGCTGGGCGTAGCCGTGAAGAAGATATTCGGACCCGAGCATGGCATAAGGGGCAATGCCAGCGATGGCGCTACCATAAACGACAGTACCGACCCGGTAACCGGCCTGCCCGCTATATCGCTATACGGCAAACACTTTAAACCTACGCCCCAGGATTTAAAAGGCATCAACCTGATGATATTCGACGTGCAGGATGTAGGCACGCGCTTTTACACCTATATCTCTACCCTGCACTACGTAATGGAAGCCTGCGCCGAAAACAACATCGAACTGGTGATACTGGACAGGCCTAACCCCAACGGTTATTTTGTGGACGGTCCGGTGCTGGATACCGCCTTCCGTTCCTTCGTAGGCATGCATACTATCCCCGTAGTACACGGCATGACGATTGCCGAATACGCCCAAATGATTAACGGCGAAGGATGGCTAAAAAACAAGGTGCAGTGTAAGCTTAAGATATTCAAAGTGGCCAATTACGCGCACGATAAGCCTTATGTGCTGCCCGTAAACCCATCGCCCAACTTAAACTCCGCGCAATCGATACTGTTGTACCCCCACATCTGCTTTTTTGAGGGCACCAACATCAGTTTAGGCCGCGGCACCCAGGTACCATTCCAGATACTGGGCAGCCCTTTGCTGAAAGATAAGTACCCTTTTTCATTTAAACCGGTAAGCATACCGGGCATGAGCGATAATCCGCCCCTAAAAGACCAGGTTTGTTACGGAATTAGCTTAAAAGATTACAATACCGACACCCTACGGCAACAGAAAAAGCTTAACTTAGCGTGGCTGATCAGTTTTTATAAAGCGTACCCTGATAAGGAACACTTTTTTATAGCATACTTCAATAAACTTGCCGGCACCGATGTGTTGAAAAAGCAAATTATCGCCGGCAAATCGGAGGCTGAAATAAGGGAAAGCTGGGAGCCCGCCCTATCGAATTTCAAGGCTATACGCAGCAAGTATTTGCTGTATAAGTAAGCTGCGTTGCTGTGCCGAAGGCATTGCAATGCGCACCGTTCCGCTCTTTTTATTTAATGCTAAATCTTAACTCCACAAGCAGATGAGAATTATTTTTATGGGTACTCCCCAGTTTGCTGTTGCGTCGCTGGATGCCTTGATCACCGCCGGTTGCGAAGTTGTAGCCGTTGTTACCGCCCCCGATAAACCCGCAGGCCGTGGCAAAAAAATAAGTAAAAGCGCCGTAAAGCAATATGCTGTAGAGAACGGATTGAAAGTACTGCAACCCGAAAAGCTGAAAAACCCCGATTTCTTAAAAGAACTGGAAGCCCTGCACGCCGATTTGCAGGTGGTAGTAGCATTCCGCATGCTGCCCGAGGTTGTTTGGAACATGCCGCCAAAAGGCACCATCAACCTGCATGCTTCGCTTTTGCCGCAATACCGCGGCGCGGCCCCCATAAACTGGGCCATCATCAATGGCGAAAAGGAGAGCGGCGTTACTACCTTCTTCCTCACGCACGATATAGATACCGGCCACATCCTGTTCACCGAAAAGGTAACCCTTAAAGGTACCGAAACCGCCGGCTTTTTGCACGATTGGCTGATGACCAAAGGCGCGGGCCTGCTGGTAAAAACCGTAAAAGGCATCGAAAGCGGCCGCTACAGCCAGCACCCGCAGGACCATTTTACCGACGGCATTGTACTGAAGCATGCTCCCAAGATTTTCAAAGAAGATTGCCTGATTGATTTTAACCAGCCCGCCCAAAACGTTTGCAACCTTATCCGCGGCCTAAGCCCATCCCCTGCGGCATATACCACCATAAACGATAAGGTGCTGAAAATATACTTCGCCACCCCGGAGATTACCGACCCGGGATTATCGCCCGGCGCCTTCGTAACCGACAATAAAACCCATTTTAAATTTGTAGCCGCCGATGGCTTCGTAAACGTAACCGACCTGCAGCTGGAAGGCAAGAAACGCATGGAAATTGAGGAGTTTTTAAGAGGGAATAAGTTTTAAGACTTCGGTGATGAAACGGGCCATTTTATGCGGTATATTTTTGGTGTCGTTTTCCAAAGCATTTGCCCAGGCTTCACCCGATTCGCTAATCTCCAGCCTTGTCAACGCTGTTTATTTAGAGCGTGTAAACCCTGCCGCTAAATTTTACTATCTCTATAAAAAAGGTGAGAATCTTGACCTTAATAAAATAGACATCGTTCCTTCTGATTTCTTAAATGAAAAGGAGCTTTTAAAAGATGTCCCCGTTAATGAACTTCTCGTGGCGACTAAGCAAGATACCACATCCATTGATTGGAGTAATTATAATTTAGTTAGTGCAAAATGTGTTCTTAAACCGCCTGTTCGGTATTCGTACAGCGTTAAGATAACCAAAATTGTGCCGTTTAATGCTCCCGATTCTATGGTACAGAGGTTGAGAAATGAAGGAATTATACCTGTTAGATTAAAGAGCTCGATATCGAACAAACAGTACGACAAGCTAACTAAGAAGGCTCTTGAACGCTATGAAAAAGATACCCCAATTGAAAATAAAAACTTTTATTTTTTTTCCAAGCCGGTATTTTCCAAAAACCGGCAATATGCTTTAATCGCCCTCAATGGCAGCGGTCGGGGCTGTCTGTATATATTCAAACTGAGCGAAGGTAAATGGATAAAAGTTTACCAATTTAATTGTTGGGTTGTGTAGTGGCCCTTCCTCCATAAAAGAGGAAGTTGCTATTTAAACTACCGCTGCGATTTATTATTTTGTTAAGCCAGCACGCCTTTAAAACCTTCGGGGAAAACAAGCAAGGGCACATCTACCGCTTTTGCCAGGTGCTGGGTATGGCTGCCGTTTAATAGCCGGGTAAGAAACGGTTGCTGCCGGTGTACCATGGCCAGCATATCCACCTGCCCGTGTTCGGTAAGCCAGGCAAGGCCTTCATTTACCTGGTTATTTTGCACGCCGCGGTAATATATGCGCGGGTAATTTATCTTACAGGTTACATCGCGCAGGAAGCTGTCTACACGGTGCTGCTGTGCTGCCACATCTTCAATCTCGGTATTAACATGGGTTATCAGTATCTCGGCATTGAATACCTGCGCCAAACCCGCCAGCGATTGCAGTATCTCCAAATCCCCCTCGCTCAAATCGGTAGCGAAAGCTATTTTATTGATGCCTTTGAAAGTAGCATGTGCCGGTATAAGCAGTATCGGGAAATTGGCCTTGCTTATCATCTCGCGACTGTTGCTTCCAAAAAAAAGCCGGTTAAAATCTCCCGCGCCAGACATCCCCATGATTACCAAATTGGCCTTATCGGCTGCAACCAACTCTTTCACGTAAGTTACCACCTCGCCTGCATCGCTGCTGTGTTCTATTTTGGGGTAAAAACCGTCCTCCCCGCCTGCGGCTACCTGCTCTTTAGATAAGGTACTGGTCAGGTAATCCAGCTCGGCCTCTGCATCGTTCTTCAGCGTACCGTAATCTTCCAGCGGCCATACCACCTGCCCGGCCATTACGTAATCTGCGGGCACCTTTATCGCATTGCAAAACTTGATGCCTGCTTTTATCTTCTGAGCAACGTGCACGGCGTATTTGGCCGCATTGTACGCGGCGGGCGAGAAATCGGTGGGGATGAGTATTTTTTTCATGATATGCCTGATTTTTTACTGCTACGAATTTTGCCAGAAACCCGCTTTTATAGAATGACTACGGTCATAATTTAATGCTGTTTTTTGTGATGCTCGTCACTAATAGCCATTAAACGCTACGAGCCAAAACCTTAGAAGCTGTCTAAAAATGGTTTATTTTTTCGTAGAGACGCAATATTTTGCGTCTCCCGCCATACAAAACGGATTGGCAGGATGGAATTTGCATAACGGAGACGCAAAATATTGCGTCTCTACAGTCGATTCCGCCCTTGGGAAACAGCCACGGTTAAAACAAGTTATATTTTAGACAGCTTCTTAGATAAACGCTACCGCCTGGTAGCAACTGCTTTATCTGCGCCATAGAGTGCCAGTTCCAGGCTGGCATCCAGACTGTAGATATCTTTGTAGGTAACCACTTCGCCGTTCTTCACTTCGCAGGTAAGGTAGGTTATGGCAATGGGCACCGCCTTTTTCAGGTTGAATATTTTGGTTTGATATGCATTTATTGATTTTTGCATGGCCGCCACTTTATCGGCGCTGCCATCATTCTGCAACAGCGCAGCGGCAAATTTATCGGCAAATTGCACGCGTACGCAACCGAGGCTTAGCGCCCGTTCGGGTTTGCCAAACAGTTTTTGCTCCGGGGTGTCTTGCAGGTATATATCATACACATTGGCAAAACGGAACACCACCACGCCCAGCGCATTATCGCAGCCGGATGATTGCCTGGCGTAATACCTGCCCGGTTTTTGTTTTATTTTAATGAGGTATTCCTTGTTAGGGTGAATGAGCTCGCCATCGTAATTATAAATGGCATAATTATTTGCGGTGAGGTAGTTAATGTCTTTAATAGCCTTTGGGAGCAACTCTTTCGCAAATATTTTTGCGGGCACTTTCAATTCTGGTGCCGTGGTAAAATACTTTATGCGGCTTTGCAGGCTGGGCGTTGGGTTGCCGGCCTTGCCAACAACTACCCTAAAAGTATCAATGGCGCCAGCGCGGTAAAAGTTTAGCTGGTAAGAGGGTATATTTACCTGTACAATATTTAGTGTATCCATATCGGCCCAGCGTAAACGCTCCATATTAATGGCCATTTTGCGTATCAGGGCTTGCGGTGTTTCATAGCAGTCTTCCTGGTACAGTCCGGTCAATAAATGCATTTGGTACTGCAATCGGCTATACCAGGCATTTTTTGGCTGCGCGCTTAATACCACCTCCATCAGGTCGGTGCTTTGCATGGCTTGCTTGAGCAAGGCAACGGCTTTAAAACTGCCTGCTTTATCCAAATCTATTTTTGCTGCGGGATACATGGGGTTCAACTTGCCGTAATGCAGGTGGTTGATAAAGGTTAGTATGGCATCGGTAAGCATAATATCGTAACGGGCCTGGCGGTCGGCCGGCACGGCATTGGGCCGTTCTAAAATATCGTGCAGCGCAGTATATAACAGATCGTTTGGATGGTAAGCTTCGTGCGTAAGCCCAAATTGCAGCACACAATCAATCATAAGCATAGCAGCCCAGGCCTGCTTACCATTGTTGCTGCCGGCAACCCAATTTTCCCTAAAATCCTGCATTTGGTAAAACCTTGCGGTAGAAGCCGGGAAATTCAGGGCCAGTTGGCCACCTGCCAATTGCTTCCTAATCTCTGTAGAAAGGTCTGCATTGCTGTTAATTCTGGTACCGGCCTTGGCACTTATGCCTGTTATCAAAGCAAATAACAGTACTACCCAAAAGAGGCATACTAAAAGGATCGTATTGGCCGTGCTTGCCGGCTTATATTGGGCTGATAAGATTAAATTCTTTTTCATGGTTTTGTGCTTTGTTGTTTTCCATGTCAAAGTTAGGGCTGCCCCCGCTGCGGAATAATGACCTGCGTCATACAATAACATGAGTTGCAGCAAGCCGGGGCGCGGCATCGTCAATGTCATTATTTGAGGAAAAGTGGTAAAGTTAATTTCACGCAAAGGCGCAAAGATTTTTAAGATTTTTACTTTGCGATCTTAGCGGCTTTGCGTGATAAAAAATCTCAAATAATGACTTTGTGGGGCATAGGAAGGGCGCTCATGGGGTGAGACCATGGCGCCCTGCATTATTATTATTTGAGAAAGGGTATTTTTTTAACCGGCCATATAGGCATCTTCCCGCATAACGGTTTCGATGAGGGCAAACAGCTCCTTTTTTACCTGGCGAAATTCCACCAGCAAATTGGCTATTAAACACTCCAGCTCTATTTGCTTGCCTTTAAGCTTATCTATATTCTCCGGCACAAAATCTTCTGCCATCAGTTCCAGTTGCCTGGTTTGCTTCGCGAGCGACTCACCTAACCGGAGTTCATCATCTTGCAGGCATTGTATTTTCTGCATGATTTTGCGGAGGTTTTCAATCCCCGAAAATTCTGCCACTTTTGTAAAATACCTGTCGATCAGTTGCCCGAAAAAGGCCGTTTCTATCTTAAAAAATTCCAGATCGGAGGCCCAATGCTTCGCCACAAGATAATACTGCAACGACCGGGCCGACATAGCGTTTAATGTTTCCATATGCGTTTATAATTGATGTAAATATGCGGCACTGCTAACGATAACAAACTGATGCGGCTCACAAAAAAAGATGATGCAAAGCATATTTGCCCTTGCTAAGCCCCCTACCGCTCAAACAGCCAACGCAAGGGCTTTACCTTCCCTCTCGGCTTCAACTTAAATTGCTTTATGCTTTTTTCCCTTATCAGCGCCACGGCTTCGTCTATATCATCCGTAACTAAAAAGTATTGCATATCGTCATCCCCAATGGTGTGGTTTGCTTTCATTACTTCAATGTGCGCTATCAATTCCTGATGATACTCCCTGCCTAAAACGATGATAGGGAAGTTTTTTATTTTGTGGGTTTGGATAAGCGTAAGGGCTTCAAAGTACTCGTCGAGCGTGCCGTATCCGCCGGGCACTACCACAAAGGCAAAGGAATATTTCACCAGCAACACTTTACGCAAAAAAAAGTGCCGCATATATACCCACCTATCCAGGTAGGGGTTTGGTTTTTGCTCAACCGGCAATTGTATATTGCAGCCCACCGAGTAGCCACCAACATCCCTGGCACCGCGGTTGGCCGCTTCCATTAAGCCAGGGCCACCGCCGGTAATAATGGTAAAACCCAGTTTTGCAAATTCGCCCGCGGCTTTACGCGTTAGTTCATAATACGGGTGGCCCTCACTAAACCTGGCCGAGCCGAACACAGTAATGCAGGGCCCTACAAAGTGCAAAGCCCGCAACCCACGGATAAGGTCTAGCATGGTTTCGATGGTAAATCTTAATTCCTTAAAACGCGACCGCGGCCCTTCCAGGAATTGTATATCGGTGTTCGGGTTCATACGATCAATAAGGAAAAATAATCATGGGGACAGGTATATGCTGTGGCAGGCATTCTTCAATATATTGCCCAAAAATTCCTTCAAAATGGAAACGGTGGTTTACAACCGCCAGCAAATCAGTACGCAGGCCGTTTATCATTATGTCGGTAGCTTTGCCTAAATCCCGTTCATTGGTATTGTTAAAAAGCAGGCGCGGGTAGTGCACACGGTTGTATATTTCGTTGTTAAAAACGCTTAGGGCATAAGCTTCATCCATATGTGGCAGGCCGCGCGCTGATAAGTGATTTACCGAAACAGATGCGTTGAACAATTCTCCCAGCCCGGCCAGGAATTTCACGATCTCAATTCGGCAGTAACGCAGGTCGGCAAGGTAAACCATCCTTTCTAAATCTTTTACCTCCCAGTTTTCGGGCACTAACATTACCGGGCATTTTATCCGGTTCAATAAGTAATTAGTGTTGATAAGATTGCTCCCGGCATCCGCTTGCGTGGCATTACAGCCTTTAATAACCATCCAAATATTGCGGCTATTTATTTCCACGGCTATTTCGCTTTCCTTTTTGCCGGCAACATCCAAATAGCTCAGGTGCGGCAGCTGGTCATCAACCAAATCAAGGGCTATCAAAGGCTGCTCAAAGCTGTCAGCAGCCGTGGCCGAATTACCTGCTACAAGGGCAAATTCCCGCCTTTTTTCGGCTTTCGCCGCCGGCTTACATGTTTGCGCAATAAGTATTTCGCACTTCCTATGGCGCGCTATCAAATTTCCCAGCAGCAGTGCGTTCTCTGCCCCGGCAGCGTTATCGCTTATTACCAAAATTGTTTTCATCGTATTTACAGGCTTTTGATTATTGTAAAGGTGGGGCTTGCACAGGGTGCATAACAATGACCGCCGTCAGTAAAAATTATGGCTATGATCAGTTATTTCGCATCAATGCCATTTACTTAAGCAATCCTGCACTTAAAGCCCCCTCTAAATCTCCCCCGGAAGGGGAGACTTTAGCTTCGTCCTCCTTGATTTTTAAGTCCTCCCTACCGGGGAGGATTTAGGTGGGGCTTAAGTAAACGACATTGTATTTCGCAACCACCCCCCCCTCGCATTTGCAAAAAAATGACGCAGATCACTTTTCAGCAAGGGGTAGCGTTACTTTTTAACCAATATGCAATATTCATATTTGTGACAAGTATCATTTAAGCGTTACTTTACCCTATGGAAAATGCAGCCTTACTAAAAGCTATTATTAACAATGCAATTGACGGCATTATCACCATAGACGAACGGGGCCTGATAGAAACCATAAACCCGGCCGCCTGCAAACTCTTTGGCTACAGCCAGGAAGAGGTGATAGGCAAAAACGTATCCTTCCTGATGCCTCCGCCCGATCGCACCCAGCACGATGATTACTTAAAGCGCTACCAGCATACTAACGTGCCGCACATCATAGGCATAGGCCGCGAGGTAACAGGGCTGCGCAAGGATGGCACGGTGTTCCCATTCCGGCTGGCGGTAAGCGAGGTGAACTACTCGGGCAGGAATAAATACGCCGGCTTCATCCACGACCTGAGCAAGCAAAAGGAAGCGGAGGAGCAGCTGAAAGACTACGCCGCGCACCTGGAAGAACTGGTAGACGAGCGCACGCGCATACTAAAAGATACTGTACTTGCCCTGCAAAACGCCAAGGAAGAGGTGAGCATTTCTCTTGAAAAAGAGAAAGAGTTGGGACAACTAAAGAGCCGTTTCGTATCTATGGCATCACATGAGTTCCGCACACCCCTGAGCGCGGTGCAGCTGTCGGTTTCGCTGATTGCCAAATACGCCGAGCCATACGATAACGAGAATATACGCAAGCATGTGGGCAAAATAAAAAACGCCGTGGGCACGCTAACAACCATCCTCAACGATTTCCTGTCGCTGGAGAAACTGGAGGCCGGTAAGGTAGAGCCCAACTTCAACAGCTTCGACCTGGTGAAGCTGGCCGAAGAGATAACCGAAGAGATGCAAACCGTGGCCAAGCAAAATCAAAACATCATCTATCAGCATACAGGCAAGGCCAGCATGGTAAAACTAGACCAAAACCTGCTGAAGCACTGTGTTATTAACCTCGTTGCCAATGCCATCAAATACTCGGGCGAGAATACTTTTATCGAGTTCAATACAGAAATAAACCGTGAGGCCTGCATCATCACCGTGAAAGACAACGGCATAGGCATCCCCGAGGCCGACCAAAGGCATTTGTTCGAGCCCTTCTTTAGGGCGCATAATACGGGCAACATACCGGGCACCGGGCTGGGGCTCAATATCGTGGCACGCTATTCGAGCTTAATGAACGGTACCGTAGCCTTTAAAAGCGTGGTAAACCAGGGTACAGCTTTCACCATTTCATTTACGCATTATGAGTAAACAGGTTTTAATCATCGAAGACAATAACGATATCCGCGAAAGCATCGTAGAGATATTGCAACTGGCCGATTTTACCGTACACCAGGCCAGCAACGGCAAAACAGGCGTTGAACTGGCCCTTGCCCACAAGCCTGATATTATCTTATGCGATATTATGATGCCCGAGCTGGATGGCTACGGCGTACTGTATATGCTGCATAAAAATCCCGAAACGGCGGCAATCCCCTTTATATTCCTGACAGCCAAAGCCGAGCGGGTAGACCTGCGCAAAGGCATGGAAATGGGTGCCGACGATTACCTCACCAAACCTTTCGACGACATTGAGCTACTGAACGCCATAGATAGCCGGCTGAAAAAAAAAGAATTGCAGCAAAACTTTTACAGCCAATCGTTGGATAGGTTGAACACCCTGATTGCCAAAAACGGCGGCCTTGCCGAACTGCGGAAGGTAATTGCCGAGCGCAAGACCCGCCAGTTGAAAAAGAACCAGGTAATTTATTACGAGGGCGATAAAGGCAATGGCCTGTACATTGTGCTAAGCGGAAAAGTAAAAACCATGAAACTAGCCGAGGATGGCCGCGAACTGATGACCGGCATTTACGCTGCCGACGATTACCTCGGCATAAACGCCATGCTGGCTGGCGAGCCCTACTCTGATACCGCCACCACGCTGGAAGATACGCAGCTGTGCCTCATCCCCAAAGAGCAGCTGGACGAATTGATAAACCAGTACCCCGAGGTTGCCCGCGAGTTTATTACGCTGCTGGCCAACAACGTGCGCGAAAAGGAGGACCAGCTGTTACAACTGGCCTATCAATCGGTACGTAAACGGATGGCAGGAGCCTTACTGCGCTTGCATAAACAACAAAATAATGCGGAGAGCATTAAGATAAGCCGCGAGGATATGGCTGCCATGGCGGGCATGGCTACAGAAACCGTTAGCCGCACGCTTACCGATTTTAAAGACGAGGGCCTGATAGAGAAAAAAGGCAGCGTGATAACTATTATAGATGAAAAACGCCTGCAGAAGATGAAAAACTGATGCAGATCACTTATTAGCCTGACCCCGCTCAGATAAGGACTGCCGCCATTACGATAATTTTGACATCAAATTATTGTGGATGAAAGCGGTAGCATATAGTATAAAGCCATTTGAGAAAGAATATCTGGCCAAGGCAAATCAAAAAAAACATGATATAACCCTTATATCAAACCCATTGAGCTTAGATACGGCCATCTTTGCCGAAGGTAAGGATGCGGTTATCGTTTTCACCAACGATGATGTATCGGCAAACGTGGTGCAGCGGCTGGCCGATATGAGTGTTAAATACATTGCCACACGCTCGGCCGGGACGGACCACATAGACAAAGAAGCTGCCGCGAAGCTCCATATAAAAGTGGCCAATGTGCCTCAATATTCGCCGCAGGCCATTGCCGAGCATTCGGTAGCGCTGGCTTTCGCGCTCAGCCGCAGGCTCATCAAAGCCGATTATAACAGCCACCATTTCAATTTCCTGAGCGATGAGCTCATCGGCTTCAACTTCCACGGCAAAACCGTAGGGCTTATTGGCCTGGGCAACACAGGTATGGCTGCCGCTGCTATATACCATGGCATGGGCTGCAAGGTAATTGGGCACGACCTTAACTTCCCCGCCGATACCACAACCGTTAAGCCGGCATCGCTAGAAGAAATTTGCACCACAGCAGATATCATTTCCCTGCACGTACCCCTAACGCCCGCCACAAAACACATCATCGATAAAGAAAGCATCGCGCTGATGAAGCCCGGTGTAATGCTCATCAATACCTCCCGCGGGGCCCTGATGAATACAGCCGACGTAATTGCTGCCCTGGAGAGCAATAAAATTGGCTACCTGGGCCTTGATGTATATGAATTTGAGAAAGGCCTCTTTTTTGAGGACCATGAAGACGACCTGGTGAAAGATGCCCTGCTAACCCAACTGATGCGGCGCGACAATGTGCTGATAACGCCGCACCAGGCCTACCTCACCAGGGAATCGCTACAGGAGATATGCAACCAAACCATCACTAACCTGGATAGCTGGCAGCAAAACAAATGCGTAGGCAAAGCCTGTGTTTGCGCAAGCAATTGCCGCCCACATACTGATATTGCAATAAGCCATTAACGAAGGTGGCTATTCATAAAATGTTCCTACGGAACATGATCAAATGGGGACTTTTTTTCTACCCATAAGATGTCCCGATGGGACATGGAATAAAAACATCCCGAAGGAATGAAAAAGCCAATTCGTTCCGTTAGGAACGTTTTATGGGTAGAACCCGATCATAGTCAACCCTGAAAAAATCCCGAAGGGAATAAAAAAACAAATCCGTTCCGTTAGGAGCGTTTTATGGGTAGAACGATAATATTTCACGTTCCATCGGCACGTTTTATGAAATCTACCAAATGACAGTCTATTACACTTGATATAATCCTCCACACCAATGCCATTAACGGATAAGCTTTTAACCGGCAAATACAACGTTGCCGCCCCGCGCTACACCAGCTACCCCACCATG
Source organism: Mucilaginibacter sp. P2_D11 (assembly GCF_056404435.1). Lineage (NCBI taxonomy): Bacteria > Pseudomonadati > Bacteroidota > Sphingobacteriia > Sphingobacteriales > Sphingobacteriaceae > Mucilaginibacter > Mucilaginibacter sp. P2_D11. The sequence continues at coordinate 276,307 of NZ_JBFUEA010000008.1, read as the reverse complement.
CCCTATTGGGATACGGAAGCCTTTACGGCGGACGCATGGGAGGCCAGCGTACAAGCCTCATTTACCCATAGCAACAGGGCTGATGGCATAAGCCTATACGTGCATTTGCCCTTTTGCGAGAGCCTTTGCACCTATTGCGGCTGCAATACCCGTATTACCAAAAACCACGGGGTAGAGCAGCCTTATATCAAAGCTGTATTAAAGGAATGGCAGATGTACAAAGATATTATGGGCGATGTGCCGGTGATACGCGAGCTGCATTTAGGTGGCGGCACGCCGACGTTCTTTAGTCCCGAAAACCTGCAGTTGCTGATACAGGGCCTGCTGGAATGGGTAAATATTCATCCAAAAGCAGAGTTCAGTTTTGAGGCGCACCCGGGCAATACCACAGCGCAGCATTTGCAAGTACTGTACGATTTGGGTTTCCGGCGCCTGAGTTTAGGCATACAGGATTTCGACCCAAGGGTGCAATTCATCATCAACCGGCACCAAACGCTGGAGCAGGTGCGCGATGTTACGTTCGAGGCCCGTCGCATAGGCTACACTTCCATCAATTACGACCTTATCTACGGCCTGCCCTTACAAACTGCCGAGGGGCTTATCAACACCATGCAACTGGTAAGCGAACTGATGCCCGATAGGATCGCCTTTTACAGCTATGCCCACGTACCCTGGATAAAAGCCAGCCAGCGCCGCTTCACCGAAGCCGACCTGCCCGATGGCGCCGCTAAGCAAAAACTGTACAGCATTGGCCGCAGCCTGCTCAAGAACTACGGCTATATAGAAGTTGGGATGGACCACTTCGCCCTTCCCCACGATTCGTTATTGAAAGCGGTGGAGAATGACCAGCTGCACCGTAATTTTATGGGCTATACGCATCAGCACACCCAATTGATGATAGGCCTGGGCGTATCGGCCATAAGCGATTCCTGGTATGGTTTTGCCCAAAACGTAAAACATCTGGAAGAATACCATAGCCTGATAGCTCAGGGCACGCTGCCCGTATTTAAGGGCCATATCCTCACGCACGATGACCTCATTCTGCGCAAGCACATCCTCAACATTATGTGTACCGGCAAAACCGGCTGGAACCATCACACCGAACCCTGCGAGGCCCTATTGTTGGGCATAGAACGCCTGCAGCCGCTTGAAGAGGACGATCTGATAGAACTCAGCTCTTTAGGTCTTAAGGTAACCGAAAAAGGCAAACGCTTTTTACGCAATATATGCATGGCGCTTGATTCCCGCCTTTGGGCCCATAAACCCACCACCCCGTTGTTTAGCATGGCGGTGTAGTAGCTCCTCACCAAACGGGCTGGCAAATCCATAAGACGTTCCTATGGAACGTAGCGGATGCGTCTCGTTTTTCTCTACCCATAAGATATCCCGAAGGGATATTGAAAAGCCCTCTTCGTCCCAGCGGGACGGCTTATGGGTAACAAGGCAAAAAGCATATTTTAACGTTCCATAGGAACGTCTTATGCAAGCTGCCCAATACATAGCCAATTATCGTCTCAGTAGGGAAATAAAATTGAAAAACACCTCCCCTTAACGACCTTCTACAAGGCTGGAAAAAGCTGGAAATCCATAGCAAAAATCCGCGCAAAAGCTGGAAAAAGCTGGAAATTTTTTTCGCCTTAAAAACAGGGTTTTTAACCAAAACGGCCATTCCATGCAAATTGGGCCGTTTTTAATGTTTGCAGGAAAAAGCTGAAAAAAACCACAAAAACCTCCGAAAAACACAGAAAAACACCGATTTTTATCGGGAAAATTGATGAATTTTTGCCTGCCGAAGCAGCAAAAAACCGGCAGGTAAGCCTATCCCCTACATCACAATTTGCTCTCATTTTTTCTGATTTCTATAAAATAAAACCTGGACAAGAATTGCGGGAATATTTGCCTCCTATAAACAAAAAAGCCGGCTGCATCATCACGATGGCCGGCTTGCTGTTTATATGAATTATTGAATTAGGCTGTTGCTATTTCCAGTACGATACGGCCCTCTATCTCACCCTTTTTCATATTATCGAAAACGGTGTTGATATCTTCCAATTTGGCCGTATGCACGGTGGCTTTTACTTTGCCATCAACCGCAAATGCAATGGCTTCCTGCATATCTTTACGGGTACCCACAATAGATCCCCGGATGGTGTAGCGGTTAATAACCGTATCAAATATCGACAAATCGAAGCCGCCTTTTGGTAAACCATTGAGTGCCAGGGTGCCTTTGCGCCTTAACATGCCTATACCCTGCTCAAATGCAATGGGCGATACCGCAGTAACCAGCACACCATGCATGCCGCCGGTTTGTTTCTTTAGGTAGGCACCGGGGTTCTGCTCTTTGGCATTCACCACTAAATCGGCCCCCAGGCGTTTCGCCAGATCGAGCTTGTCGTCGGCGATATCTACTGCTGCCACCAGCATGCCCATGGCTTTGGCGTATTGCACGGCCAAATGCCCCAGTCCGCCTATGCCCGATATGGCTACCCACTCGCCGGGTTTGGTTTCGGTTTCCTTCAGGCCTTTGTACACGGTGACACCGGCACAAATTATCGGTGCCATATCCACAAAATTAATACCCGCCGGGAAATGCGCCACATATCGCGAATCGGCCACCACGTATTCTGCAAAGCTGCCGTTCACGCTATACCCACCGTTCTGTTGTTCCGCACAAAGAGTCTCCCAGCCAGTGATGCAGAACTCGCAGCAACCACAGGCACTGTGCAGCCAGGGTACGCCTACTATATCGCCTTCCTGCACATTGGTTACCCCCTGCCCTTTGGCTACCACATAACCTATGCCCTCGTGCCCGGGTATTAGCGGTAATTGGGGCTTCACGGGCCAATCGCCGTTGCAGGCGTGCAAATCGGTGTGACAAACGCCGCAGGCCATTACTTTTACCAATATCTGGTTATAGCCAGGTTCGGGTACAGGTACTTGTTCAATCAGCAGCGGTGCTCCAAATTCATGGATTACGGCGGCCTTCATTGTTTTTGGGATCATGTATGTTTAACTGGTAAGATGAATGAGATGCGATTGTTTTAAATCAAAAAGATAAGCAGCATCAGCACATGCGCAACAACGCTTACGGCCAGTAAACCCAGCAGCGTTCTGATGCCGGAGCCGCCCATGCCAGCGATAATATTGGCGAAGAACAGCGCCAGCGTAATAGCCAGCACAATTATAGGCGCGTTGAAATAGTACATGAATACGGCAGGCAGCGGCAGAAAAAGCACGCCCTGCGCAGTAAGCGATACCAGGAACCAAAGCGTTTTGTTGGGAGCCTGCCCGTCGGCCCAGAGGCTTAGGCGGGTAAGGAAATTATTAGTGGTGGTTTTAGCAGGAGTGCTATTGGCCCAGTGGGCTGCAGTGTTTGTTAAAGTTGCCATGATGTTTGTGTTAATAATTTATACCACAAAGATGGCGTGTTGGCCGCAGCAAGGCCATGACGGCGGGCCTTTTGAAAAGTGACAGGCGTCACTTTTTTCGGTCAGTAACAAATGCTGCCGTCCGGGTTCCTTGCAGGGCTCAGGTAAGGTATATCGAGGCCTGCCCCGCGCAATATGAACCACAGGCCAAGGCAAACCATCAGGTATGGCAAAAAAACGTTTATTTTGCGGCGCACCGCCGGCCCCGCGAAGCCCGCACTGATGGTTGCCAGCAGCATAAGCGGGAAGGTGCCCGCGCCAAACCAAAACATATATTGCGATGCGGTTACCGGCGAAGGGGTGTTGATAGCCCCCAACAGTGCCAGATATACGAAACCACAGGGCAAAAAACCATTCAATAAGCCAACGGCCAAATGCCCTGCTTGATGTTTTAAAGCATAATTCAGCATACGGTTTACCGGCGAAAAAAAGGCCTTATTTCCTTCGGGCAATAGTCTCCATTTAAATATGCGGCTGATGCCCACCGCAATAATAATAAGCCCGGTTACTATGCTTACCGCCTGCTGCAGGTTGGCCAGCCACAATTGCCTGCCCACCATACCGGCTATAAAACCCAGCAAGGTATAAGTGATAACCCTGCCGCTGTTGTAAAGCAACTTATCTACAACTATACGCCAGCGGCTTTGCCCAAACGAGGGAATGGCAAAAGCAAGCGGCCCGCACATGCCAACGCAGTGCAGGCTGCCAAACAAGCCTATAAAAAAAGCTATCTCGTTACTGCTCATTTCACCAACACTTCTTTTTTATACAGGTATTGCTTGCTGTTGCTTTTCCATTCTATTGTTAATTGCCAGGGGCCGCGAGCCATGTTGGCCAATGGAATAGCCACTAACCGCCCCTTATCTGAGTTGAGTTGGAACACCCTATCCATACTAGTGCTGGAGGGGCGCATGAATTTCACCGTACCAACAACCGGTTTGGCAAAGACAAATTGCAGCTGCCCGTTTGCCTGGGTAATGGTGGGGCGGGCGTTATCTTTAGTTACCTGCTGTTCGCGGTTGTACTCCTGGTTAAAGTTGAGGCCTTTCTCATAGTACTGGTGGTCGAAATCATCCGCCGGTACGTTGAACATATAGATGCACATACAGATGATAAAGAGCATAAATATTACCATACCCCCAATTATTCCTTTTCCCCAATTCATTTGCTTAGTTATTTACAGGACCTATAAAAGAGGTACTTACGGTTTCTACTATTTTATTATTGGCTATCACCTGTAGCTTGATATCCGTTTTTGGCGAGTGGATGGCCGAAGCCTTCACCATCACAAAAAACACCACTTTGGTAGAGCCACCTTTGGCAATTTTATCCGGTGCCTGGATATATTTTATTTTGATAGCCGGGTCGTCTGCTTTAATGGTGATGGTGGTTGGTACGTTGAACTTGTTGATGATTTCGGCGTTATAAATATTGCTGATATAGTCGCCGGGTTGCTCCTGGTACAGCATACCGGCACTGCGCATCACCGTCATATCCAAATCAGTCCGGCTGAAAATAAAATAGCAAAGCACGGTCATCATTACGGCAATAACCGCACTGTAGCCCATCATCCTGCCGGTGAAAACTGGCTTTTGATTATTGGCTATCATATTTTCTGAGTAGTAGCCAATAAGGTTGCGCGGCTTATGTATCTTATCCATCACATAATCGCAGGCATCTATGCAGGCAGTGCAATTAACGCACTCCAGCTGCGTGCCGTTACGGATATCAATACCCGTAGGGCAAACCGCTACGCAGAGGTTGCAATCAACGCAATCGCCCAGCGGTGGTGCGGTTGGCGCGGCTTTCCTGTCGAGTTTACCGCGGGGCTCGCCCCTGGTTGTATTGTAGGCCACAACGATGGTATCGTTATCTAAAAGCACGCCCTGCATACGGCCATAGGGGCATATTACGGTACAAACCAGCTCGCGCACCTGGCTGTAAACCAAGTAAAAAACAGCCGTAAACACCCATATACTGATAAACCCAACCCAATGCAGGCTAACCGTTTCTGTCACAATTTTTATCAGGCCTTCGCTACCGATGACGTACGCCAAAAAAGTATTGGCTATTAAAAACGATACGAGGATAAACAACAGATGCTTCGCGCCTTTCTTGAGTATCTTTTCCCTGTTCCAGGCGGCAGCATCCAAATGCTTGCGTTTGTTGGCGTCGCCCTCTATCCAAATCTCTATCTTACGGAAAACCATCTCCATAAATATGGTTTGGGGACAGATCCAACCGCAAAACACCCGACCAAAAGCCAACGTAAACAGGGCCACGCAAACAATAAACACCAGCGTGGCCAGCACAAACAAAAAGATATCCTGCGGCCAGAAAACCTGCCCGGCTATCACAAAGTGCCGCTCCAGCACGTTCAGCAGCAATAGCGGCTGCCCGTTTATCCTCAGGAACGGCCCAGCGAAAAAGAATACCAGGTACACATAGCTGATGACGCTACGCCACCTGTAAAACCTGCCTTTACGCAACGATGGATATAGCCACCTCCTCTTACCTTCGCTCCCAACCGTTATCGCTGCGTCCATTTTAGTTTGTTGCTATTTTATTTTCTTCTTCTTTGGTTCCTTGCGGTTCTTTTGCGCCCGCCGGATGTGTGTCTTTCAACGATAATATATAGTTAGCCACATCGGATATCTGCTTGGGCGATAGCTGTTTTTCCCAGGTAGGCATTCCTTTGCTAAGCACGCCGTATTTCACGGTTTTGAATATGTCGCCAATTTTGTTGCCGTGCAGCCAATATTCGTCGGTAAGGTTAGGGCCAACTACGCCTTGTCCGTTTTCGCCGTGGCAGGCGGCGCAGCTTTGCTTGAATACTGCCTGCCCCGACCCGATAACCGCCGGATCGCTAACCTGCTTCACGGTACGCTCGTCTACCCGGTTTGCCGCTTTGCTCAGGTAAACCTTCTGCGCGGCATCGGCTACGGCTACTTCATTTTTATACTCTTCATCTTGCAAGGGCGCAAGGTTAAATACATGGTATATGAGCAGGTAACACACGGCAAATGCGATGGTACCATAAAAAAGCACCATAAACCAGCCGGGCGTTGAGTTGTCTAACTCCTGTATGCCATCGTACTCGTGCTCCATAATCATATCCTTTTCTTCGGATAACGGCCTTAGGGACAATAGCTTGTTCCAAACCTGTCCTTTTGGTTTGGCGGCCGTTTTGGGTGGATTCAGCTCGGCGGCAATTTGCTGGTTGGTATAGCCCTGGCTTTTTAGGATAACCTTGGTAAGCACTTTAAAGGTGCGCAGTATCATCAAAAGTGCTATCAGAAAAAGCAGCATCATGGTGATGATGGCACCGTAGCCGATGTAATTTTGTACATCGGGAGAAATGAGGCTGTCATTTTGGGCGCTTGCCGGTTGCAAAAACATTACAAAAACAGCAATCAATATTAAACGTAAGTATTTCATGGCTATAAGGTGTTAAGTACTTCGCCTTCGTTATCGTTAAGGGGGATGGCGCTCATGTGATCTACGTGGCTTTTTTTGAGCCTGAGCAGCAGCACCGTTACGATAATGAAAAACACTAAAAATATCGCGAGTGAGAAAAGCAAGTAAACCTGGTTCCCTTGTATGTTTTCTGTGAATTGCTTAAACATGATATGTTATTTATTGGTGGTTTTGGTTGCTTTAATGTCTACTCCCAAGCGTTGCAAATAGGCTATAACGGCCACAATCTCTTTATCGCTCTGTACTTTTATCTTATCCTTGGCCAGGTTATCGGCAATGCCTTTAGCCTGCTTGCCAAGTTCCTGGTTGGCTATTTTATCGTAACCGGCAGGGTATGGTACGCCCAGGGTTTGCATGCCCCTTATCTTGGCCGGTGTAGAAGTGGTATCCAGCTTCTGGGTTATCAGCCAATCATAATTAGGCATGATACTCCCGGGCGACATCAGCCTGGGGTCCATCATGTGGTTATAATGCCAGGCATTGCCGTATTTCTGTCCTTCGCGTGCCAAATCGGGGCCGGTACGCTTAGATCCCCACAAGAAAGGGTGATCGTACACAAACTCGCCTGCCTTGCTGTACTCGCCATAACGCTCCGTTTCAGAACGGAAAGGCCTTACAGTTTGTGAGTGGCAGTTAGAGCATCCCTCCCTGATATATATATCGCGGCCTTGCAGCTCCAGCGGGGTGTATGGTTTTACGCTGGCAATGGTAGGTACGTTTGATGATATAGTAAGCGTAGGCATCAGCTCGATAACCGTACCGATAAGGATAACTACCAACGCAGCCACCATCAGTTGTATCGGCTTGCGTTCCAGTCGGCGATGCCAGGCTGTTTCGCGCTCCATGGTATGCACGGGCAGCAAAGCCATAGCCTGGGCCGGTTCGTTGGCCACCAATTTGCCTTTCAGCATGGTTTTGGTAAGGTTATAAGCCATTACGATAACCCCTAGTAAATACATGGCCCCACCTACCGAACGCATGATATGCATTGGTATAATCAATACAGTGGTTTGCAAAAAGTTGGGGTATTTCAATATCCCTTCGGGGGTAAACTCCTTCAGCATCAGGCCCTGGGTAAAACCGGCCCAATACATCGGTATCGCATAAAACAATATACCCAGCGTGCCAATCCAAAAGTGGAAGGAGGCCAGTTTTTTGGAGTAAAGTTCGGTTTTGTACATCCTCGGCATCAGCCAGTACAAAATGGCAAAGGTTAAGAAACCGTTCCAGCCGAGGGCACCCACATGCACGTGCGCCACTATCCAATCGGTAAAGTGGGCTATGCCATTTACCTGTTTAAGGGATAACAGGGGCCCTTCGAAGGTGGCCATACCGTAAGCGGTTAAACCCACTACCATAAACTTCAGCACTACATCTTCGCGTACTTTATCCCAGGCACCGCGCAGCGTAAGCAAACCGTTGATCATACCGCCCCAGCTTGGCGCTATCAGCATGATAGAGAATGCCACGCCTAATGATTGCGCCCAGCCCGGCAATGTGGTGTATAGCAAATGGTGCGGACCGGCCCATATGTAAATAAATATCAGCGCCCAAAAGTGCAGTATGCTCAGTTTATAGGAGTAAACCGGGCGATTGGCCATTTTAGGCAGGAAGTAGTACATCATGCCCAAATAAGGTGTGGTAAGGAAGAATGCCACCGCGTTGTGGCCGTACCACCATTGCACCAAGGCATCCTGCACGCCCGCGTAAACCATATAGCTTTTGAAAGGCGATACCGGCAGCTCGAAAGAGTTTACAATATGCAGCACCGCTATGGTAACGAAGGTGGCGATGTAAAACCAGATAGCCACGTACAAATGCCGCTCGCGGCGTTTGAATATGGTACCGAACATGTTGATGCCGAATACAACCCAAATCAAGGTAATGGCAATATCGATGGGCCACTCCAGTTCGGCGTACTCATGCGATGTGGTGAGGCCAAGGGGCAATGTGATTACTGCCGAGAGGATGATAAGCTGCCAGCCCCAGAAGTGTATCTGGCTGAGGGCCGTGCTGAACATGCGCGCCTTAAGCAGCCTTTGCAGCGAATAATAAACGCCCATGAATATAGCGTTACCCACAAACGCAAAGATTACCGCATTGGTATGCAGCGGCCTTATGCGCCCAAATGTGGTGTATTGATTGCCCATATTGGCAGCGGGGTGGAACAGTTGAATGGCTGCGATGAGACCAACTGTCATCCCGATGATGCCCCAAACAATGGTTGCAATACCAAAGTTGCGCACGATCTTGTTATCATAATAAAATTTCTCCGGCTCCATATATTGTGATTTTTATTTCGGTGGTAAAAGTATAAGCGCCAATCCGGCGACAGAATGACGTAAGTTGGCTTAAAAGGTGATGGCGGTCACTTATCCGGTGTCGTTGCTTGTCGCGTGGCTATTTGACTCACCCCGGGTTCGCTATCGCTGCCCGCCCCTCTCTTCGCTACGCGGAAAGAGGGTGAGCTACGGTATGTTGTTTTCTTGCCCTCTTTGCGTAGCAGAGAGGGCCGACGCCCGCGAATGGCGGGCCGTCGGGGTGAGTCAAATAGCGACGCAGGCATGCCAGCATCATTTTTGGACCGGCTCTTCTTCTTCGTCCAGCAGTATGCGTACCGATGGCGTGTACAGGTCATCATTCTGCCCGCTGCGCTGCGCCCAAAAAAAGGCGGTTAAAAACAGAGTGGCCAGCAATACGCTGCAGCCTATTAAAAAGTAGATGATGTTCATTGCAAGCCCCTCCTTCGTGCGGCTATATGCGTGGCTATTGTAGTGAATGATATGATGGTTACGGTGCTTACAGGCATCAGGATGGCCGCAATCAAAGGCGACAGGTTGCCCGTAACCGCATAGCTTAGCCCGATAAGGTTATAAGTTAGCGAGATGAAGAATGAGCAATGGATTATCCTTACCGTGCTTTTTGAGAATTGCAGGAAGGCAGGCAGCTTGCCGAAGGATTTGCCATCCAATATGGCATCGCAGCCCGGCGAAAAGTTGTTTACGTTATCGGTTACGGCAATGCCCAGGTCGCTTTGCTTAAGTGCACCGGCATCGTTAAGGCCATCGCCAACCATCATTACTTTTCCTTTGAGGTGTTGAAGCAACCGTATAAAGCCCAGTTTTTGCTGCGGCGACTGGTCGAAATGCATCTGATCGGGCTTGAATACGCCGAGCAGCTCTTCTTTTTCATGGTTCTGGTCGCCCGATACCAGGAATAGCCGATACGGGGGAGAAAGCCGGGCAACTTTATCCAGCCCACTTCGATAGCTTTGGGCAAAGGTAAAATAGCCCAGGTAAGCCGCGTTGATCATGATATGCACCCGCGTAGAAAGGGCCTCCTCCTCCTGATGCCCGAAGACGAACTTACCACTGCCCAGCCGTATGTTATCCGTGCCGATGGTGGCGCTTATACCCTTACCCGGTATCTCGTTATATTCGTTTACAGGCAGTTTGGCCATGCTGCCCAGATAACGGCATATCATGCGCGATAACGGGTGGTTAGAGTTGGCGCAGGTGCTGTAAATAAGTTGTTTCTCGCGGCCCCGCAACACCGCGTTCAGCGTGATGTTGTTGCCGCCGCTAGTGGTGATGGTACCCGTTTTATCGAATACAATGGTATCTATGCGGGCAAGCTGCTCTACCACGGCCGTATTCTTCAGGTAAAAAAGGTTGCGGTCGAAAATGCTGAGCGCGGCCGACATGGTAAAAGGCGTACTCAATGCCAGCGCGCAAGGGCAGGCTACGATGAGCACCGCAGTAAAAGCGGCCAGCCCTCTTCGGGCATCGGTTGGCAGCCAAAACGCCAGGCAGCCGAATGCAATTACGAGCAGTACTACCGTAAAGTATTTGCTCACCTTCTCGTTGAAGGTTTGCATACGGTTATCCTGCTGGCGGGTAAAGGCCTCGTTGTTCCAAAGCTGGGTTAGGTAGCTTTGCGATACCGGCTTCACCACCTCCAGTTCAATGGCTTCGCTGGTTTGCCTGCCGCCGGCGTAAATAATCTCGCCAAGGGTTTTATTCACCGGTACCGATTCGCCCGTTACGAAACTAAAATCTACCAAAGCCTCGCCTTTCAGCAATATCGCATCGGCAGGTATAATCTCGCTGTGCCTTATCACGATGCGTTGCCCTACCTTTAAATCGGCCAGGGGTACGGGCTTTTCGGCATCGCCTTCCATCACCTGCACGGCAACGGGGAAAAACGAGCGGTAATCTCGCTCGAAGGAAATATGGTTATAAGTTTTGCGCTGCACGAATTTGCCCACCAGCAAAAAGAAAACCAGCCCGCACAGCGTATCGGCAAAACCTGCGCCGCTTTTTGTTAGTATCTCTATTACCGTGCGGCCGAACAGCACCGCAATACCCAGGGCCAGCGGAAAATCGATATGCATCACCTTATTGCGGACATTTTGCCAGGCCGAGGTAAAGTACCCTGTGCCGCTATAAAAAACAACCGGCAGGCAGAACGCGATATTGAGCCAGCCGAAAAAATGCCTGAAAGATTGCTCGTAAGCCGATAGCCCGAAGTACTCGGGGAAACTCAGCAGCATTACGTTACCAAAGCAGAACCCGGCCACCGCAATTTTTCCCACCAGGTTATCGTTATTTATGCCGTTTTGCTTTTTGATGACGTCTTGCAGGCTAATTACCGGCTCGTAACCAATATCATACAGCAACTCAACCAGCCCCTTCAGGCTCAGTTTTTTATTATCGAATTTGATATTGAGCTGCTTCTTCAGGAAATCGATACGGCAGTAATGCACCGCCGGATTAAACTTATTCAGCTTCTCCAGCAGCCAAATACACGAAGAGCAATGTATATGCGGTATGTACAGCGTAACCGTTGTTATCTCGTTATCGGTATAATCTATCAGTTCTTTGATAATGGTGGGTTCATCCAGGTAATCGAAACGCTTATCTATACGCTGGCGGGTGGCGCCGGGATGGTCGTTATAGTTGTAGTAGCTGCATAACTTATTTTCAGCAAGTATGCGGTACACGCTTTCGCAACCCTGGCAGCAAAAGGTTTTCTCTTCGAATTTGTACGTTGTGGATACACAGTCCTCCCCGCAATGATAACAGGTGGTGAGCTGCGCAATTGTGCTCTCGGTCATTATTCAAATGTTTGCTCAAAAATCCCTGCTTTTGGCTGCTTAAATAATGATGCACCGCGCCAAAAAATGTGACCTCCGTCAGGTTCCGCCCCAAGCAGTAAGCATAGTTTTGATGAAAATTATACGCAGCATGAGCCATACATTTCATATACCCGTATTGGGGCTTGGTTACTCCATAGATACGCCGCTGAAAGTTGCCCGCTATGGGGTATCCTCGGTAATGTCGATCGTAGACGATGACCTGATAGAACGCATGCGGGAATACCATTGCCACAAAGCAGGCGAAGCCTACACGCTCATCAAAAAAGGCGATGAAGATAGCCGTGCAAGGCGTATTACTGCCTACCTTAACCTGGTGGATAAGCTGGTGAAAGCGCAGTTTGAAGAACTGAAAACGCAATCGTTCGAGAGCGGGACGGATTTGTACCGGTACTTTGACCTGCTGCCCGATGCCTCGCAATTAAAGCAAGGGTACGATTTGATGGTAGATTATCCCGACAATCAACGGAAAGAGATATTCGGCAACATCCTGCGCAAAAAAATGACGATGGGTTCCATCGACGTAAACATTATGGCCAAGGTAGATAAGATGAACTTTGATGCCGATGGCCAATACACGGGCGATGAGAACACCGACGCGCTGGCAGCCCTACGCGGCTTTGCCGAAAGCAACCTATCCTCATCGGTAATCCTATCAGCAGGGATGAACCCTAAACTATATAGCTATCTGGAGGCCTTCGATGCCTTTTTTCCCGATGAATCGGGCATACTCAAAAAGAAGATAACATTAAAGGTGAGCGATTTCCGCTCGGCTTTCATACAAGCCAAATTCCTGGCCAAAAAGGGGCTATGGGTATCCGAGTTCCGGGTAGAATCGGGCCTTAACTGCGGCGGGCATGCCTTTGCTACCGAGGGCTTTTTACTAGGACCGATATTGCAGGAGTTTAAAGAGCGTAAAGCAGAGATGCTTACAAGTTTATCCGAGTTGTATCAGAACGCTCTGGCTCAAAAAAGCATCACAGCAACAGCGATACCCCAACAGCGTTTCAGCGTGCAGGGCGGCATAGGCACGGCAGCAGAGAACACCTTCCTGATGGAATACTATGAGTTGGATGCCACCGGCTGGGGCAGCCCCTTTTTACTGGTACCCGAAGCAACAAACGTTGACGATGAGACCCTTGCGCAGCTTACAGATGCCCGCGAGGAGGACTACTACCTTAGCGGCGCATCGCCATTGGGCATATTGTTCAACAACTTTAAAGGCAGCAGCAGCGAGCAGCAACGCCTGGAACGCATAGCCCGCAACCGGCCCGGTAGCCCCTGCACCAAAAAATTCCTGTGTAGTAATACCGAATTTACCGAGCAACCCATCTGTACCGCATCACGCGAGTATCAAAACCAAAAAATTATGCAACTGGATGCGATGACACTCCCGAAAGACGAGCATGATGCTCAGTTGGCTACGATAACCGAAAAAATATGCCTGTGCGAAGGCCTCTGCTCATCGGCCTACCTCAAATACGGCATGCTCAAGCCGCGCGAGAATAAGGCGGTGGCTATTTGCCCCGGCCCCAACCTGGCCTATTTCAAAAACATATTCTCGCTGGATGAGATGGTGAAGCATATCTATGGTAAAATAGATATCCTGAACAATCCGCAGCGGCCGCATATTTTCCTGAAGGAACTTGATTTGTACATCAACTACTTGCAAACCGATATCCAAAACCATGTAAAGGAGCTTAGCGATAAAAAGCGCAAGCAGCTTACCAAATTTAAAGACCAACTGCAGGTGGGCATCAATTACTACAAGCAGCTTTTCAACGAGTTACCCGCACAGGCCACCGGGTATGTACAGGAAGCCTTATTACGCTTTGAACTTGACCTGAACGCTACGGCAATAGCCTAAGTGACTAATATTGCAGCCAGGGCGAATTATAAACCTTGAGGTTAGTCACCTCCAGTTTGTAATTCGCCTTTTCTTTTCCATCGGGGATGATGAAATGCTCCACTTCCAGTCCGTCTACATCCTCGGCAATCATTACCGGGCGGGCATCGGGCTTTAGCGTTGTAAAGGTAATATGGTCAAGCTCCACGCCTGTTGCATGCCTTATAAAAATGCCATAGGCCGGATTAACGCCCAGCAAAAAGGGTTCGGGGTAACCGCGTTCCAGCTCGGGGAAAACCTTCGCGCCCTGCTCTTTCGTGCCTCCGCCTTTATATTGCACCGATATGTTTTGCAGCTTAACGTTTTGCACCGGGTAGCCGGGCGTACCGGTTATCTGTATGCCGCTAAGCGAATCGGCCCCCGTAACCGTAATATTGCTGATGAGAATATTTTTCACCACGCCCATTTTCGTGGTAGCCTTTGGCCCGCGGTTGCGCCTGCCCAACGTAACGTAAATAGGGTAATGGGTAATATCTATCATGGTGATGTTGCTTACGATGATGTTATCCATAATGCCGCCATCTACTTCTTCCAAAGCCAGGCCGTTGCAACTGCGGAAGGTGCAATTGGTTACCACGCAATTGCGGAAGCCGCCGTTAGATTCGGTACCAAACTTGATGCGCCCGTTTGACCAGCCCGCTCTTTGTGGCACCATAGTACCATCCAATAAAGTACCCTCCTTAAAGCCCGATACCTGGCAGTTTACGATCGTGAGGTTTTCGGTAATCATCGGTCGCCGAAGCGCAAACGAACTTTTAGGACAAATAGCATCATCGTTTGGCGAGTTAACCCGGCAATTACTCACAGTGGTGTTTGTGCAGCAATCAATATCTATGCCGTCGCGGTTGGTATCGATGGTCAGATTATCCAGCGTAACCAGATTGCAGCCCGTAAGCAAAATGGCAAAATGTCCGCCGTGAAAAATGGTGACATCCCTGATAAGGATATTGCTGGATAATTTGATGGCGATAGCCTTATCGCCCGTACCGATGGAGCCGCCGGTTGGGTCGCCCATGTGCTCACGGTCCTGGGCGGTTAAGTCGCCGCCGTCTATCCTGCCGCGGCCGGTGATGGATACGTTGGTAAGGTGCTCGCCCCAGATAAGGCTGTTGTGGAAGTAGGTATGCCCGCCATCCTGGTAAGGGGTATCCACGAAAGGTTCGGCTTCGTCGTAGGCTTTCATTTCGGGTGGCGCTCCCAGGATGGTGGCGCCTGCATCTATAAATAAATTGATATTGCTTTTGAGGTGTATGCTGCCGCTGAGATAAGTGCCCGCCGGCAGGTAAACCGTGCCACCGCCCGCATTGGCGCAAGCAATTATGGCTTTGTCGATAGCCTTATTGTCGAGCTGTTTGCCATCGCCTTTGGCTCCGTAGTTTTTAACGTTAAAAAACGGGAGGTCGGCCGAAAAGCCGGGAATGTTCTTTGCATTCCTGTTGAAAAGCTTATCGTAAGCCATAACCTCAGACAACGACAGGATATTGCAGGCCGAAACCAGCAGGCAAAACAGGCAGATGCCTAAACTTTTTCTCATAAAACACAGGTTTAAAAGGATGGCCAATGGTGCATTTGGTGCGTGCTGCATAACAGCGCGTAGCATACGCTATATTACGATGTTTTAGGGTATAGATACCTGATGCCGGGAAAAAAACTTGCGCAAACGTTGCCAGCGAAAATCCTTGGCGGCATAGTACCGGGAACAGCTTTCCATCAGTGGCCTGCAGCCGGCCTTCCGGTCCGAAATCCCCGCCGGTGATTAGGCTTTTAAATTATTGAAATATGCTGTTGTTTCTTCAATCAAAGATTCCATCAAAACCTTTGCCTTGGTGTGCTTCAATATCGGCGCAATTTGCCCGCCCCAAAATAAAATCGTATCCCATTTCTCCTGTTCAATGGCGGCTTTCCGCAGGGGTGACATGAATGTGGCTTGCAAGGGGAAGGGTAAAATACCTGCTTCCTTGTACACCAGGTCTTTAGCTACCCGGCTGGTAATGCCTCTGCCCAGGCGCCCCGTAAAGGCACGCGACAAAGTAGTGTACCTTGCCGCATCAGAGAAAAGCATTTGCCGGTGTATGGGTAACGCGTTCGATTCATCGGTAGCCAAAAAAGCGGTGCCTATTTGCGCAGCATCTGCGCCCAGGGTTAGCGCGGCAGCTACGCCCCTCCCATTCGCTATGCCGCCTGCGGCGACAACGGGCGTTTTAACTTTTTCTCTAATCAGTTGCAGCAATACAAACGTGCCGGTGGTTGATGATTCAGCCGGGGCCAGGAACGATGGCCTGTGGCCGCCTGCTTCAAAGCCCGAAGCGATAATCATATCCACGCCTGCATTTTCCAGAAAAATGGCTTCATCTAAGGTAGTTGCCGCGCCAATTGTTGTTATACCCAGCCTGCGGAATTGCTCCAAAACATCGGCTGATGGCACGCCGAACATAAAGCTGAATACTTTGGGTTTTATATCCAATATGACCTGCAACTGGTTCTCGAAACGGGTTTTGAAGGGTGCCGGTTTTGCCGGCAACGGGATTCCCGCCTCGTCGAAATATGGCTTGAATAGGGCCGCTGCTTTGTCGAACTGTGCATCTGTGACGGTGCCGCCTACCGCGTCTGTATCAGATACCCACAGATTTAAGTTATAGGGTTTATCGGTAGCGGCTTTAATTTGCTTATCCACATCTACAATTTCTTGCGGACTCATGGTATAGACGCCGTATCCGCCTAATCCCCCGGCGTTGGAGACTGTTGCCACTAACCCAACTGATGATAAGTTGCCGCCAAAAGGCCCCTGCAAAATAGGGTATTTAATGCCCAGTACTTCTGTTGCTTTTGTATTGTACCACATAGCTGTATTTTTATTGGGCTACGTCGCTGATCATTTTATTAACGATCAACCACTCCCCGTCGATTTTATGAAAAGATAAAAACTCATGATAGTTGAATTCGTACATTTTCACCTTCACTTCGGCAATGGCTATCGATTGCACCACGCTGACAGACAGCACCTCGCCCTTAAACGGCCTGCCCGAATCTTTGGGGCTTTGCCGATGCGCAACTCCGTCTAAATATACCTCCAGCGTTTTGGCATAAGGCTGCCCTTTTACATCGCCGAACAATAAGGTGCCCGGGTGATAAATCTGGCTTAAAATGTTTGTATCGCCATTATAGATGCCTTTGAAATAAACATCCTCCAGCACCTGCGTAATGGCTACCGAATCTACACCCTGAGTTTTCATCTCCTTAAATTTTTTAGTTTAATTTAAATTGTGCCCGGCTCCCATGCCACCGTCCACATTGATAATAGCACCGCTGATAAAATTGCTTTTCGCTACCGTGTAAACCATTTCGGCAACGGCGGCCACCTCTCCAATGCGATTAAGCAAATGTATCCCGGCACTGTCATCAGCTGCTTCGCCGTGCATGGGCGTGCGGATAACGCCCGGGGCTATGGTGTTGATACGTATATTGCTTTTGCCAAACTCGGCTGCAAGTTGCAGGGTGAGTGCATGTATAGCGCCCTTGCTGGATATTGGCGCGGTTGCGGGCGCACCGCCCAAAGCATGGTAAACCAATGGCGTACCGATATTTATGACTACCCCGTCGCGCTGTTTCAGCATCTGGGGGATTACGGCCTGCGTAGTAAAGTAAGTGCCTTTGAGATTGGTGTTCAAAAAGCGATCAAGGTAGGCTTCATCCACCTCCAAAAATGGCCGGGTCTCAAATATGCCGGCATTATTTATCAAGACATCTGCCGAACCGAATTTTTCTATGGCCATGGCCACCAGCCGTTCGCCGGTTTTTTTATCGCTTACATCGCCTGCTACCGTAGCCAGGTTCAGGCCTGCGCCAAGTTCCCGATAGGCTTTTTCCAGCTTATCCTGCGATGCCGAGTTGATGACTACGTTATCGCCTTTCTCCAAAAAATACCGGGCTATTTCTTTGCCTATGCCGGATGATGCACCGGTTACTATAATTGTTTGTTTTTTCATGGCCTTATTTTTTATCGGCGGTTATGCCTTTTTCCCGTAGTACTGATACCTGTTCGCCGGCGTAGCCCCAATTGTCAAGATCTATTTCTTTGATTACAACATGGGTCAAATGCGGGTCCTTATTCAGCGTGTTGCTTACCAAATCGGTTACGCCTTTAATCAGAATTTGTTTTTGCTCCCTGGTAACCCCTTCGCGGGTTACTTCTATTTTAATGTATGGCATGGTTTTAGGCTTTAGCAGTTATGTTTACGTTTAGGTCGAAATCGTTGTAGATAAGGGTGTCGCCAAGGTCTTTAAAAAAGTTGCCAGAGCGGAACCGCATCTCGTATTTGGTACGGTCTACTACCAGTTTGGCCGATGCTGTCAAAGTATCGCCGTCAACATTCACCACAGCATCAAAATCGATTGGGTGGGTAATGCCTTTAATAGTGAGGGCGGCTGCAACATGGTTGCCCGATACAGAATCAATTACTAAAGTCGCTTCCGGGTGTTTTTCGATCGAGAAAAAATCATCCGACGCCAGGTGGCCGGCAAACTGCGCGTTGGTGGCGGGGTCGGTAACATCCAGTATTTTAATGGAAGTGGTATCGATGCTGAATTCGCCGCCGCTAAGTTTACCATCTGTTAGGGTGAGCGTGCCCGCTTTGACGCCTATGGTGCCGTTGTGGGCTCCGGTTACTTTTTTACCTACCCAATTGATATTGCTTTGGGTGCTTACGATTTGGAATTTTTGAGTTTTCATTTTCTTTATGTTTTTAATGACAACACAAAGTTGGGCATGAAAAGCCGCATAGGCGTGTGACCTACATCACATTCAAAACAAGGGGATTATTTATGTGATGTACATCACTTCGGGCGCTGTTAAAGCCTGCTCAGGGTTTCCCGTGATACGCCCAGGTAAGCGGCAATGAGGTTTTTGGGCACCATATTATAAAGTTCGGGGTATTGCTTCAGCAATTCTTCGTACCGGTGCTTAACGTTGTTATTCATAAAAGAGAGCAACCTTTTTTGGCTTGCCACATAGCCTTTATTGGTACGCCAGCGGAAGAAGTGCTCCATTGGGTGCAGTTCGCGGCAAATCTTTTCGCGGTGCTGGTTAGAGAGGCACAGCACTTCGGCATCAGTAATACAATCAACGTTGATGGTAGCTTTAGTATGGCTGTACAGGGCATTAAAATCTGAGGCCCACCAGGTAGGCATTGCAAATTGCAGGATGAACATCTTCAGGTCATCATTGATGTAGAACGACTTGAGGCAGCCCGATAAAACAAAATACTCGTGGTCCACTTTGTCTCCGGCGGCTATGATACTTTGCCCTTTTTTGAATGATTGATATTCGAAATGCGAAAAAACATAATCGAATTGCTCATCGGTTAAGGCAACGGTTTTGGCAATATGCCCTCTCAATATTTCTTTGGCTGTGGTCATCTCGTTGGATAAAGTTAAGCCGAAAAATTCAATTTTAATTACCCGCAGCTATTTCGACTAATATCAAAGCCGTTCTGCCTATTATCGCCCATATCGGCGCTTTGCGTCCGTTCCCTCAATCAAACCTCACCACAAACAATCATTTGCATCACTCACGCAAAGGTGTATTTGTTGGCTTGTAAATGTTTACCTTTAATTGCTAACAAATATCTATGCTATGCTTAAAGCCTTGCTGGTTGACGATGAAATAAATAACCTGGCCAGCCTGGAGTTCCTGCTTCATCATGATTGTGAGGGCGTATTGGTTGCGGGCAAGGCCGATAGCGCCGCCCAAGCCCGCCGGTGGCTGCAAGCCAACCAGGCCGATGTGCTTTTCCTGGATATTGATATGCCGGGCGAAAACGGCTTCGAATTTTTACACAGTATCAAAAATCCTGAATTTAAAGTGGTATTCGTAACCGCTTACAACCAATTTGCTTTACAGGCCATTAAAGCAAGCGCAGTAGATTATATATTAAAACCCGTAAGCATTGATGAACTGCAAAAAGCTGTGGAAAAAGTAAAACGGGCCATCGGCAGCGCCACTGCCGGGATGCAGGACAAGCAGCTTCTACAACATCTGTTAAGCACCATCAGCGAAAAATCTCCACCCAAAAAAATAGCTTTGCCGCAATTGGGCAGCATAAGCTTTATAGAGGTAGACGATATGGTATCGCTGCAGGCCGATAGCAATTATACCATTATCCATCTGAAAGATATGCAGAAGATAGTGATCAGCAAAACGCTTAAAGATTTTGAGGACCTGCTGGATGAACACCAATTTGCCCGGATACATAAATCGTACATCGTAAACCTCAAATACATAAAAGAGTACAGCACAATTGACGGCGGCATCGTAAAAATGACGGATGGCAACCACTGGAGCATCAGCCGCAGGCAGTTGGATATATTCCTCGAAAAAATGAAACGGGCGAGCCTCATGTTCAACAAGTAAAATACCTTATCTTGCTTAACCCTTATTATAAAACCTATGCGCCTGGCGGTTTTTATTTTGTTTATGCTTTGTGTAAGCCTGAATGGCCGGTCGCAGCAGAAAAACTATACCGCTTTTACCGTAAATGATGGCTTACCGAGCAATTATATCCAACCGTGCGTTGAAGATGATAAAGGGTTCTTATGGGTTTGTACCGATTCGGGGATAGCCCGGTTCGATGGCAAGCATTTCCAGCTTTTCACTACAAAAGAGGGTTTGCCTGATAACGAGGTGCTCGCGGTAGTTAAGGAGACCAATGGCCGCATATGGGTCAGTTGTTTTAAGCAAGGTCCCGCATACTTCGATGAAATAAAAAACCGTTTTATTAGTGGTGTTACCGATACCAACTTGCGTAAAGTGAAGCTTGGTACGGCCATGATGTACTTATTTTCGTTGCAGAGCGGCGGCGTAATGTATTATAACGAAACCGGTTATTACTTTTTGAAAGATAAAAAGGTGGTGCGCAACAACCCTTATGCAGACGGAGTGGTTGTAAAGCAATTTAAGAACGGCACAAAAATAGTATGGAACAATTCAAGGATCCGACAAAAACCACCCACGCTAAAAACAACCTTTTATCATGTGGCCGGAGCGATGCGTACCGACAGTATTTCACTTGGTTTCCATCACTCCAAAGACGTGGTTTTACCAGCATTTAACGATGACCGGTTTTATACCCTCTATTTATCAAGGTCTAAAGCGTATATATACTCGGCTATACAAAGCAACCCTATCCGGTTTAAAGTAGATTCGATAACCATCCCCGAACCATCTTTTTACTACGGCATAACGCCAACACTCATCAGTTTTTATGGCAATTCGGGCAAGATATACGTGTTCGATAAAAAAACATTAAAACCACTTTTTACAACCGGTGGCAATTACGCACCCAATTCTTTATTTAACGATAGCAAGGGTAATATATGGGTTAGTACCATTGATAAGGGCTTGCTGCTGTATAAAAAAACGGTTATCAGGCATGTTGCAATACCTCCCGGTTTTGAAAACAGGAACTTCTTTAGCATAGCACGCCTGCCAAACGGCACTGTACTAGCTGGCAATTTTAACGGAGAAGTGCTGGAAAACAAGGGCCAGGGGACTGCGATAAGCAATGTGACCAAGATGCCAACTGTGCTTTACCGGGTCAGAAAAATAATCGCATCGCAAAATAAGGTTTTTACGTTTTCAGAAAAAGGCACCACGGTAAACTTCAACAGGGAGATATTTACAACATCCGGCACTTTATTTTATGCAAAAACAGCTCTTAGTTACAACGATAGCATTATCCTGGTTGGCCAGGTGGGCAGTTTATATAAACTAAACACCATTACCCAAAAAGCAACGCGCTTAAACTTTCTTTCGAAACGGATTACGGCACTGGCCAAAACAACCGATGGCATGGTTTATTATGGCTCTACCGATGGCTTGTATAAATATAACTATACTGAAAATAAAGGCTGGGCACTTACCAAAAACAACCCGCTGTTTGCAGAAAGAATAACCTATTTATGCGCCACACCCGATGGGTTGCTATGGGCCGCTACATCGGGCAAGGGAATATTTGCCATAAAGAACGATAGGCTGCTATATCATTTCACTACCGCCGATGGCATTATCAACAACGCGGTGCGCAGTATTACGGCCGGTGCCGCCGGGCAATTATGGATAGGCACGGGCGATGGTATAAGCATACTTGACTACGCTGTAAAAGGTAAGGGAGGGCGCACAATTCAAAACCTATCTATTAATGACGGGCTTACTAACAATGTTATAAACGAAATGGTTTACCAACACGATACGGTTTACGCCGCAACTGCGGATGGGATATCGGTTATCCCTGCAAAAATATCCATACCCCAATTTAATATACCTGTTTACCTAACCGGCATCAGCATCAATCAGCGCGATACTATCCTTTCGGCATCGTACAAGCTAAAATCCTCGCAGCGCAATATCCAGATGCATTTTGCCGGGGTAGAACTTGGGGGCCATTTTAAAAGCCTGCAATACACGCTTGATAAGTTGCAGAACTGGATAGACCTTGATCAAAACACCTTAATCATACAGCTTAGCAGCGGCAGCCATACCGTACAGGTGCGCGCGGTAGATGTAAATGGCAGCCTCAGTAATAAAATACTCACGCTGAAATTTGATGTAGAAACGCCATTTTGGAAGTCCGTTTGGTTTTGGGTAACACTGGCAGCGCTTACGCAGATAGCGATTATATACGTGGTGAACCGCCGCCTTAGAAAGCGAAAAGAGGCCCGTTTAGCCAAAGAGATCTTAAATGTGCAAACAGCATCGCTGGAGCAGCAGGCCTTTACATCGCTCATGAACCCGCATTTTATGTTCAATGCGCTAAATAGTGTACAGCATTATATTAACCTGCAGGACAGGCAAAACGCCAACCGTTACCTTAGCGATTTCGCTTCGCTTATCCGTAAAAATTTCGAGGCCGCCCAGCAATCTTTCATCCCGCTTGAGCAGGAGATGGAGAATATTAAAATTTACCTGCGGCTTGAACAAATGCGCTTTAACGACAGGTTTGCTTACGAGGTAGATGTGGCCGATAATTTAGATACGGAGGATTGGATGGTCCCTACGATGATCGTTCAGCCTTTGTTGGAGAATGCCCTGCTGCATGGCCTGATGCCATCTTCTATTGACGGTAAATTAACCATTGGGCTAACAGAACAAAACGGCGATCTGCTGATAACCATAACAGATAACGGCATAGGCATGGCCAATAGCGTAGCTCTTAAAACGTTGGGCAACCATAAAAGCCGCGGCATGGAGCTGATAAGAAAACGCGTTGGTGCTTTAAGCCGGTTTGGCGCGCATGCCATAACAATCAGCATGGTACCGGCCTTCGCCAGCGAAAAAAACCCGGGCAACCGGGTAACACTTTTCATCCCGCGTAATCTCCATGCAGCCTGGCAACAGGCCCAGCGACCCGCTTAGCTCAACCGCACACTCATTCATACTACTCTCACAATCAGCAAGGTGTACCCGTTGCGCAAGGCGGGTTGTGCCATCCGTTTATAGCCCCTACCTTAATCTGACCTTACAGTTATTTAATCACAATTACCCTTCCTAAAACAAGGGATTCATCTACGCAATTATGAAGAAGTTCCTTTCTATTTTGCTGTTAGCTTTTGCCCTGCAGGCAAATGCGCAAACCAATCCCATTACCGCTATCAACATCAGTTTGCCGGCCAACCCAGATGCCAATGTAGCCAATTGGGGCACCGGTACATCGCTGCTCACCATAACAGCAAGTTCGCAACTTGTAAATGGTAAGGTGAACGGTTTAGTTGTAGAGAGCAAAATACTGGTGATCATTAAAAAAAACGGAGCCAAAATATGTGGCGCTTATACCTCATCATCTGCGCCGGCAGCTGGTTTTAATACAGCTACCAAAGTTTGGAGCGGCGGCAACGCAGCATCGCTGATTGGGCAGGATTGTGTGCTGAAACCCGGGGATTACGAATTAAGTGTGCAGTTCTTTGGCAACCGGGGCGCAGCAGTTATGCCCTTAAGCGACGAAAGAACAAAGCCCTTCACCATCCGTGGTAACGAGCAGCAAACTTACCAGCAGCCACAAAATATCGTGCCCGCCAACGGCACTGTTTTTACCGAAAACGATATTAAGAAACCGATCACTTTCCGCTGGACACCGATAGTACCCCGGCCGCAGGAACCAACCACTTACCGCTTAAGCGTATGGCAATTAATGCAGGGACAAAATACGGCGCAGGCCCGCACGGTAAACCAACCCATTTTCACCAAAGACGTTGACAATATTACGCAGGCCGTTGCAACCAATTTAATAACCGGCCCATGCAAACCACCATACCTCTGTAGTTTTATTTGGAATGTACAGGCGCTTAACCGCGATGGCAAGCCCATAGGCGGCAATAACGGCACCAGTGAATTATTCAGCTTTAAATATGATATCGGTACCACAAGTACAAACGATACAAAAACATCCACCAGCCTTGTATCACCCGCTAGCGGCAGCATAGTTGATGCGGGCAATTTGCCGGTATTTAAGTGGGAAACCGACGGCGCGAAGGCATCGACATACAAAATTAAGATTATAGAACTAACAGGCGACCAATCGCCGGAGGTTGCATTCCGCACTAACAAGCCGCACTTTGAGAAAGACAGCCTAGATGATTTATCATTTAAGTATCCGCCAAACGGCCCGCAACTAATTGATGATAAAAAATATGGATGGGCAATATGGGCCAACGGTATTTGGAGCAAACCATGGATATTTATAATAAAACCAAATCCATCACCGTGTAAGGGTTTAAATGTAAAGTTTTCACAAAACAACCGCGATGGAAAGGGCGATGCCTGCTGTTATGATGTAAGCATAAATAATAGCTACCCGGGTACCGGGGCAAACGCAGTTTATATGTTAAGGATAAGGAGCAGCGCACCCATTATTTCTGCTACCAATGCAGCCGGCTTTACCCGCTTGCCCGCTGCAATACCACCCGCCACTAACACCATCACCTGGATTAAGACCGGCGGCCCCATACCCAATGGCAGTATCGCGCTGGGTAATATTTGTTTCAGGAACCGGGGGAGCGCGCCTTTTTACGTGGTATATGAATGGCTGAACAAAGAAAAACGGGTGATATGCAAAGATTCGGTAAAACTGGTTTGCCGCGAAGAACCGCCGGCATCTGCCTGTTGCCAATTGGGATTAAGGTTGTTTAATAACGTTGCCGATACTTTTAAGAAGATAAGGGTTACACCTGTTGTTGCAAGTGATGTAACCGGGGTATATATGGACCCGGTAAGCGATGGCGACAACTGGACCCTGACCAACGGGGGTGCCTATTACGACTACACTTACATAAACGGCTTTATACCTGCCAACGCTACCGATTTGATTGAGAACGACTTTTATGTACAGGTAAACCCGCTGGCTGCTAACCCCAAACTAAAAGTGGAATGGATAGATGGTAACGGAGCGGTGAAGAAAACCGAAGAAATTAAGCTGGTGTGCAAGCCCGATGCACAATTAGAGCAGGACGACTTTGAATACGCCTGGAAAGACAACACCCAACTTATAAGCGGGTCTTACACCGATGAGCAGGTATTTGCAGGTGCCGAAGCCGAATTATGCGACGAGTCCGAAGTAATGACCGAGAGGGACGGCGAATGCGCAAGCATAACCGGCGCAATATCCTGCAGCGGCAGCCAATTATCTATTACCTTAAGTACTACAGCCGTACCGGGCGCTACCGCCTATAATTGGGTGGTGGATGGTACCGCTATCTCCGGCGGCACAAGCTTCTCGGCACCACTGACGGGGATTGGGCAAACAACCGCCAATATCTTATTAGAAGTACATGGTGTTTCGCCATCTGGTGGCGATACCGTTTTATGCACGCAAGCCTTAAGCGTGCCATACTGTAAGCCTACTGCCGAGTTTGTAACATCAACGCCTAAAGTGGTTTGTGACAATTCCGGGGGATTACAAGGTTGGAAAGTGACGTTAAGCCCGGCCACCACCTGCACCAATATAACCAGCTTTACATGGGACTTTGGCGATGGCGCAACCAGTAATACAGGCACTTTTGGCGAAATAGAACATCAATATGCAAATGCAGGAGATTATACTGCTAAACTTAATATTACCGATGCAAATGGCTGCACAAGCACCTACAGCTATACCATAAAAATATCGTCGGAATGCGACCCCAAGTTTCACGCTAACTACGAGTGGTGCGATCAGGATATCAACAAAACTAAAAAATATCCCATCACGGTTACTTTCACAAACCAATCGGTGGCATTTTGTGCAAGTACGTACGTATGGGACTTTGGCGACGGATCGCCGGTGTTAACCAGCACCGATGCCACAGTGAGCCATACCTACCAGTCGTTACCGGGGCAGGAATTCACGGTTAAGTTAACCATGAAAGACCCCAAAGCATGCCCTACCGGTAAAACCGTAGCGCATACATTCGCTATTAAACCGGTCCATGCAAACTTAAGCGTAGTGGCCTGCCCTGATGGCATCGTCAAGTTTTCTACCACCTCAAACAAAACCAAGTGGCACCTTCCAAACTGGCAGGCCTTGGTGAATGATCCTACTTATTATTGCCTGCCTATACCATTTGCGCCGCTCCCCAATATCGCGCTGAACGCCCTGCTGGGGCTTGGCGGCACCAGTGTTCCGCAAAGTTTTGCAAACCTATTTAATATCAAACATTTCGAGTTGAAATTTAAAGACAATACAAATGTAAAAGTATCCATTACTTGTGTGGAAGACCAGGAATTTGCCACCGCCACCTGCACCATTACAAAAAGCGTAACGGTGCACATTACCACTTGCCAGGACTTTACTTATCATGATAAAGTTTACCAATCAAACAATGGCAAAAGCTATATGATGAAACGCAAGTTTAAGGTTCACTACCGCGAAAAACATGGCGACCCGGCATTAGGCGTATGTTTTGACCTGTATGTACACCTGATTCCCGGTGTAACCGAAAAAACACACCTGATGGCCAGGACCGTCCTGAAGGTAAATAAACGGATAAACGGCACGCCGTGGTCTTATTACCGCAGGACAAAGGCCGATGCGATTGAAGCCGTTGTTGTAGGTACCTTCCGCAAATCGGGCGGGCCGGATGGATGTAACGGCATCGATCCCGTAACATGGAACCATGGCAAATCAACAAGCAACTCAAGCCATATAAAATATAAGGCAAATACCCCATCGCTGTATAAAATCGACCGGAATGACCTGCTGCAATCGAGGCATTACATACAAAAGGGCAGCTTTATTTGGGAAACTTTTATATCGAAAACGCCGGGGAATTGCCAGCCTTAACTAATCAATACCGAGCAATAAATATTACCAGGAAGAATATATATGTCGAAACCTGCACGGATAATTTTATTGATGCTGTTGTTGATGTGCGCTACCCGTGCCAGCGCCCAAACAGCATTTTCGCTTGGCGGCGATATGGGCATTTGGTACGAGGGTTATGGGCTAAATAAATGGCCGGGGCAATCTGTGCCCGATATTTACCAGCAGCGCAAACCCTGGAATTTGGTACGTTATAGTTTTAACCCGGTGTTTAACTTCGGCAAGCTCAGCATCCCGTTCAATTTCAACTTCAGCCCTATGCAAAACAACTTTACCGTGCCATCGGTGGGCGGCAAGCAAAGCTTTTGGCAATTTTTAACTAACCCGGCCAATAATTTTGGCATAGCACCCAAATTTGGCTTTACCGAAATTTTGTTGGGCACCCAAACGCTCAAGTACAGCGACCTCAGCACAGGCGACCTGGGCGTTTTTGGTTATGGGGTTAATTTATCACCAGGCAAGTTCCGCATCCGGCTGTTTAATGGCGTATCTCAACGGCCGGTAAACTATATCGCGCCTACACTTGCACCGGCATCGCCCGGAGTTATTGGCTCGTATCAACGCAATCAATGGATGGCGCAGTTCGGGTTGGAAAACGAGGGGAAATACTCCGCAGGTTTCAATTTTGTTCACTCCAGCGATCAGCGCAATTCGGTTACCTCACCGCCGCTCTCCCCTATCGATCCGCAGGAAAACATGGTAGTAACCTTTTTGGCGAACGCTGTTACCGTCAATGGCTGGAAATTCAACGCCGAATTTGGGCAGAGTTTTTTCACCCGCAATTTAAATACGCCGCTCTCAACCGCCCTGTCTAAAGATTTCAGGCCGTTTTTGGATGCGCATACATCTACCGGGCGCGACAATGCAATTATGCTGGGTATCGCCAAAAAAGGCAGCGATTGGGAAATCGGCACAAAATTCAACTATTACGGTGCAGGCTACTACACTGCCGGCTACCCCTACATGAGTAACGACCGGATGGAATACCTGGGCAACACCCGCTTCAACGCCTGGAAAAAGAAGGTGAACGTGGTAGCCAGCATAGGGCAGCGTTTTGGCAACATCAGCCGCACAGCCGGTCCATCGTTAAACAAACAGCTCATTGCCAATGCCAACATCTTTACGCAGTTTACCGAAAGATTTAGCATGAACGCCAGTTTCAACAATTTCGGGTTCAATTCGTCGGATCTTTCGGGATACAAAAGCGTAAGCAATGAGCTTAGCATCAACCCCACTTATACCTGGAGCAACACCAGCATGAGCCACCTTATCAGTGGCACTTATACCTGGAGCAAGTACGATGAAACTACCATTATACCGGCTTTGGTTACCAATAATAACACGCAAACGGCATTGCTGTTGTACGTACCTACTTATTTCAACCGTTCCATAAGCCCCGATTTTAGCCTGATGTGGTTCCATAATTCGGCTCCATCGATAAAACTCACCTTGCTTACGGCCACCACCGGCATTACCTGGAAAGCAGGTAAAACCATTAGCCTGAAGGGGCAGCTGCAGTACACCGCCAGCAGGACCGACCCGTTCACGGCCAATCAAAATATACTGGCTACCAGTGGCTTTGATTGGGCGCTTTATAAGAAACTAAGCTGGCAGCTAAGTGTGACGGCCAACCTGTACCGCTTCGGCAGCGAACTGCCGGGCAATACATTGATCCCATTATACACGGGCAACCCGCATTATTTAGAGAGCAGCTTGCGCACAGGCTTAAATTATAAATTTTAAACCGCTAAGAGATGAGGCATTATAAAACAGGGTTAACCGTAATGATGATACTGCTTTGCTTAACGGCACAGGCGCAGATCCGCCTGAACCTGGCCTTGAATGCCCGCCCCCAACCCTGGCTGGCCGATTGGGCAAACCCGGTAAACGGGCTGATGATAATTACCTATATGGATGGGCCGGTATTAAACGACCCGCTGATAAAAATAAAAACCACCTTGCTGGATCAAAACGAAAACATTATCGGCATATCAAATATCAATGCTTCGCGCATAATTACCTTGCGCCCGGGCGTAAACCAGTTTAGCATTGCCGATGCTTTGCAACTGCAAAATTTAACGCTAAGCGGCGGTGCACGTGGGTTGTTACAGCGTACCGGCCGTTTAGCCGCCGGCCAGTACCAGCTTAAAGTAGAATTGTTTAATACCACAGGCGAGATCATCCGCGACAGGCAAACAAAACCATTTTTTGTAACCGCTTACCAACTGCCCGTTTTAATAAGCCCTGCAAAGGATGCCCAACTGGATGCAAATACCGCACAGTCGGTTATTGTTTTCAGGTGGACCTCTGTGGTACCGCTGCTTCAGGAATTACCACAGTACCGCGTACAGGTATTTGAAATACTGCCGGGGCAAACCGATATGCAGGCCTTCAAGGGTAACAGGCCACTGCTGGATGAGCCGGCTATAAAAGGCACCACCCAATACATCTGGCGGCCAAACTTACCTATGCTGGATAGCACCGCCAACCATCGGTTCGTATGGACGATACAGACACTGGATGCTAACGGGCAACCGCTACCAACAGTAGATAATAATGTACAGGGCCGCAGCGAACCTTCGGAATTCAGCATCAGCAACCGCTCTATCATGGCGGATAAAGACAGACAGACCATACCAGTAATAAAACCATGAAAAAACTGACGCTGCTAGCTGTGTTCATTAGCCTGGTTACCGGATTGCAAGGGCAATCTGTGCCCAATAAAAAACCACCCACAATCGTTTTCCACATGTTCTATAACGATTTTAACACCGCACAGGCCATCCGCACAACATCGTTAGGCAACGTGTTGCGCAATAATTATTGGAGCAGCATCGGCGATATGCAGGCGGGTTTCGGCTTTAATTATTTAAATGGCATTACACCTAACATCGATTTCAGTTCTAACTTAGAGGGCAGCTATACCGACTACCTGTATAAAAGCGGTATAAGCAATGGCAGTAGTGAGTTTTTGCTGGATGCAAACGCAGGGCTCAACTTAAAACTACTTACCGATAAGCATGCCGTTGCGCCTTATCTTTTTGCCGGTGCCGGGCTTTCATTATATAAAGGCAAAGCGGGTGCATACATCCCGATAGGCTTAGGGTTGCAGTTTAATTTATTTAGCGAAGTCTTTATTTTTACCAATATACAATACCGAACAGCACTCACGCCACAGGTGAACAATCATTTTCAATATAGTGCCGGTGTGGGTTTAAGTATTGGGAAAAAGAAAAAAGAACCGGCCATTATTATTGAGCCGCCGCTGGCTCCTGCCCCAGTTGTGGTACCAACCCAAGTAAAATTAATTACCAAAAACCTGGTGATTACGGTAACCGACACCGAAACCGGGCTGCCTTTGGCTAACGCCGAGGTGACGTTAAACGGCCCCAACGGCAAAACAACAAGCACTACCAATGTGAACGGGCATGTCAGTTTTAATAACCTGCCGGCCGGCAATTATAGCGTAAATGGTGTACTGCATAATATTAATACCAATACCAAAACGCTTAATGCAACCAGCTTTGATGCCCCGGGCAAGGATATCGACATCGCATTATCACATAACGATCCCCGGTTTTCGCTTACGGGTACCGTAGTAAACAAAGCCACCGGCATATCCGAAGGAGGCGTAATCATTACC
This sequence comes from Mucilaginibacter sp. P2_D11, assembly GCF_056404435.1. Lineage (NCBI taxonomy): Bacteria > Pseudomonadati > Bacteroidota > Sphingobacteriia > Sphingobacteriales > Sphingobacteriaceae > Mucilaginibacter > Mucilaginibacter sp. P2_D11. Next base: position 245,352 of record NZ_JBFUEA010000008.1, on the reverse strand, counting down.
ACTACAAACATAAGCCAAAATACGGCGATAAATACCTCAAGTGCCGACACCAATGGCAGCTTCAGCATACAGTTGGATGCGGGGAGCGACTTTAGTATTTCGGGTAAAAAGGCAGGGTTTATCTCCAATATCGAGCGCATCAGCACAAAAGGGCTAAACCGCAGCGCTACACTATATGTGAACCTGCAGTTAACTGTGGACGAAGTAAAGCCCGAAAAAACCATCACCCTGGCCAACATCTATTATGACACCGGCAGCAGCGCTATCAAACCCTCAGCATCTACCGATCTTGAAAAACTGGCATTATTCCTTACAGATAACCCCGGCGCTAAAATTGAAATAGCATCTTATACAGATAGCCGCGGTAGTGCCGTCAAAAACCTGAGACTAAGCCAGGCAAGGGCCCAGGCTGTTGTAAGTTATTTGCTGAAAAAGGGGGTTGCTAAAGCCAGGCTAATTGCCAAAGGCTACGGCGAAAGCAGGTTGGTGAACGGCTGCGATGTTACAAAAAAATGTACCGATCTGCAAAACGAGCAAAACCGGAGGACAGAATTTAAAATTTTATCGTACGCAAAATAGTTGCGTACGATAAATATAAATAGGTCAATATCAATATCGCTTCAACCAATTTGCTTTACAGGCCATTAAAGCAAGCGCATTAGATACAGTAGATTATATATTAAAACCCGTAAGCATTGATGAACTGCAAAAAGCCGTGGGTACAATAAAACGCGCCAATCCTATCGCATTTTATTGTACCCACTAAACCATTGATAGCGCAGCAAGCCATCGTGCCTTTAATAGTGCAAAAGACAACAAAAAAGTAGCGATTTTATTTTCTTGTCTCAAATCTAACATCTCATATCCAACTCAATACTTCACTACAATGTAGCCCGTCTTCCTTTTGGTTTCCGTACCTTTCTTATATTCTATGGAATAGAAGTAAGTGCCGGGCAACTGCATGGTACCTTTACTGTTGTGCCCGTCGAAGGCATTGCTTTGGTTATCGTAGCCTTTCGCTTCGTATATAATATCGCCATTCTGGTTCATGATGCGTACCATATTTTGCGGGAAGGCATTGATGCCTGCAATAGTAAACCTGTCGTTTATACCGTCACCATTAGGCGATACCGCTTGTTTAACCAGCAGGTCTTCCTGCTGCGCCTCACTTGTTGGCTCAGGTTTCTGCACAACGCTTATAGATGGTTTCCTGGCAGGCAACGCGGCAAGCAGCGACAGCGGTTCACGTTTAATTGTTATTACATAGCTTTTTGTAGTAAGGCCGTCCTGTGCTGTTACCACCGTGTTAATTATATTGTCACCTGTGCTAAGTGCCAGGTTTTGCGATACCTGGCCGCTGGCTACCACCAGTCCATCAACACGTACAGTAGCCGCAACATCACTCACTGTTGGAATTAACCGGATGCTGCTGATAGCGTTTTCTACCGAAACAGTGTAATTATAATCGCCGGTACCTGTAACAACTTCTGTCAATTTATAATAAGGATCTAGCTGCAGCGCTTCCAGCCAGGCGTTGCTCGACCCGGTTTTGTTTATTTTAAGCGTTATCCTACGGGTAGTTACCTGGTTCTCAGCAACTACTATCACTTCTACAGTTGTGGTACTGCCGGTAAGCGATATAGGGCGTGGAAGCCCGTCGGCTATTGGCGTGGAGGTATTGGTAATATAAAGCGATGCGTTAGGGTCGGCCAGCCTTGGTGTAAGTACAATGCTTGTTGCCGAAGCGCTTACCGATACAGCATAATTTTCATCGCCCGTACCTGTTACACTTACCAGGTTAGCTCCTTCCACCTTCAACGTGGCGTTGGCATCGTTAGACGGGCGCATTACTGTTACAGTGTATGTTTTTGTAGTTACGCCGTCCTCTGCCGTTACTACCGTAGTGATCACATTATCCATTCCGGTGCTTAACGGAATAACTGATGAGTTGGCACCACTGACTACCACCACCCCATTTACGCGGATAGTAGCACTCGCATCGCTTGCAGTGGGCACAAGCCTTGTAATGGTTGTTGAGGAGCCTACCGTAGCCGTATAATTGTAATCTCCGCTACCGGTGCTCACCTGTGTAATACTTGCATTAGTAAGCGTAATAGCCGACAGCCAGGCGTTGCTCGATCCGGTTTTATTTACTTTAAGCGATACCGTGCGGGTGGTTACGCCGTCTTCTGCCGTTGCCAAAATATTTATTGTTGTTGTTGCGCCGCTTAACGCTACCGATACCGGGCTGCCGCTCGGTTTTACGGTGCCGTTTACGCGGATCACCGCATTGGGTTCTGCTGCTGTCGGCGTAAAAATAACGCTGGTTGCCGAAGTGCTTACAGATGTGGCGTAGTTTAAATTACTAGTACCCGCTACTGTTACGAGGGTTCCTCCCGCTACCGCAATGGACACGCCCGCGTTATTTGAAAGCCCGCGCGTTACGGTTAGTTTGTAGGTTTTGGTAGTTGTACCATCCTGGGCGGTAACAACCGTATTAATAACGTTCGCACCGGTAGCCAGTGTTATAGCTTGCGACTGTACCCCGCTGGCTACAACTACACTATTTACACGTATAGTAGCTGTTGCATCGGCTGCTGTAGGGATAAGCTTAATGCTGCCGATAGTTGAGCCCACTGAGGCGGTGTAATTATAGTTGGCAGTACCGCTTGAAGGCGTTAAGGCCACGTTCGGGTTTAACGTCAGGGTGCTCAACCAGGCGTTGCTCGACCCATTTTTGTTTACCCTGATGGATATGGTGCGTGTAGTTGCCCGGTCTTCTGCCACAACCTGGAGGGTTATAACGGTGCTGGCACCCGTAAGTGGTATAGAACGCTCCACGCCGCTGGCCACAATAGTATTATTAGGGAGATAAAGGCTCGAATACGGGTCTGCTGCCGTTGCCGTTAGTGTAACACTCGTTGCCGAAGCACTTACCGACGTTACATAATTTTCGGTACTGCTTCCTGTTGTTTTAACCAGGTTGGCACCTGTTATTTTAACTGTTGCATTTGCATTGGTAGAAAAGTGCCGTACCGATAGCCTATAGGTTTTTGTAGTAACACCATCCTGAGCTGTTACCACCGTATTAATTATAGTTGGGGTTGTACCTGCATTAAGTACAACGGCCGGCGAGGCAGCGCCACTGGCCACTACATTGCCGTTTACACGTATGGTTGCGCCCGGGCCGGCAGCTGTTGCTACTGCCTGCAAGGCTGTGGTGTATGGGTTTACAGCTATCCTGTAGTTATAGTCGGCAGGGCCGCTATCCTCTGCAACAGCCATATGCGGGCTAAGTTCTAAACTGGACAGCCAGGCATTACTTGACCCGTTCTTATTTACGGTGATGATAATATGGCGGGTGGCTGTCCGGTCTTCGGCTATTACATAAAGGTGCACAACCGTGCTGGCGCCCGTAAGCGTTACGGTGTACGGCGCACCATTAGCCATTGGTATAAGGCTGGAAGAGAAATAAACAGAGGCCTTAGGGTCTGCCAAGGTTGGTGTTATTGCTATACTTGTTGCCGAAGTAATTACCGAGGTTTGGTAATTTTCGTTTCCGCTGCCCGATGCACTTGCCAGGTTAGCGCCCGCCACTTTAAGGGATACCGCGGTATTGGCAGAAATATGCCTTACTTTTATGGAGTAGGTTTTTGTAGCCGTGCCGCCTGCTGCCGTAACCGCTACGTTGATAAAATTATCGCCCGGGTTTAAGGTAATAAGCTGCGATAAACCGCCGCTGGTAACCGCCGAGCCATTAACCTTTATGGTTGCAGAGCCATCGCTTGCAGTTGGCCTAACGCGTATAAACGATACAGAACTGCTTACGCTATCGGTATAATTGGTTAACGCTGCGGAAAATGCCGGGTTTAACTGGCCACTGCTAATAGTTAAGTTGCTTAAGTTAACGCTGGCAGCAGGTACCTTAATAACCAGTATACGGTAGGTTTGCGTAGTATAATTATCGGCCCCAATTGCTTTGATGTCAACAATTGTTGTATCGCCTGTTAAGTTTACCGTGCCCCCTGTAGGCGGGGATATATAGTCAGCGCTATTGATAGATATAAAGGCTGATGGCTCCCTTGCAATTGCCGTTATGCCTACCAATGTAATATCATCCGGCACAAATGTTTTGTAATTATAATCAGCGTTGCCGCTGATTGGGGTAAGCTGCACATTTGGCGTTAATGTAATGCTTGTTAAAATGTCGGGAGATGTGGGTGCGGGTACTACCTCCACCACGGTGCTTGCATAAACGGGGTTGGCAGATGCGCAAGGCGAGCTGCTAACCATCTGCAGGTCTATCCTGGTTTCTGTTACAATATTCGAAGTAGTATATGAAGCATCGGTACTCACAACCACTCCGTTTATTGACCACGAATAATGTGGTGTGGGCCCTCCGTCTACCGGAACAGCTGTAAAGGTTTTGGTAGAGCCTGCATACATTGTTGAATTTTCAGGAAACTTTTTTATGGTTACAGATGGCGAAACCTCTGCGCCCTGCACCATGGTTATAGCATTGCTGGTTGCCATAGGCGTTGTAACGCATCCGGAATTACTGGTCATTACAACGCTGATCACATCGCCTACCACCAGGCCCGATGGCGAATAGTTTGGCGAATTGATGTGAACATTTGCGCCATTCTTTTTCCACTGGTACACAGGCGCGGTGCCGCCGTTTGTTGGCGTTGCCGTAAAGATGGCTGTTTTTGAGCTGCAGATACTGCTGCCAACATTAGATGTAAGCGTAACGGAAGGTGCAACCGGGGTACCCGCTACCATAGTTATGGTATTACTGGTTGCTGTACTGCTTGTTACACAGTTCACACTGCTGGTCATTACAACCTTTATCTGGTCGCCGCCTGCCAATGTAGTGCTGGTATAAGTGGCGCTGTTAGTGCCAACATTGGCCCCATTTTTTTTCCATTGGTAAGCGGGTGTGCCGCCGTTGGTTGGTACTGCTGTAAAAGTAACCGAGGTGCCGGAACAAGCAGTAGTACCATTGGATGTAATTGTAACAGAAGGTGTAACCGGTGTACTGATACTTATATTAATAATATTACTTGTTACAGTTGCAGTAGTAATACAATTAGCATTGCTGGTTAATACAAGTTTTACAGCATCGCTGTTTGTTAAGGTACTGTCTACATATACCGGGTTGTTGGTACCAACATTTACTCCATTTTTTTTCCATTGGTATATTGGCGCAGTTCCTCCGTTGTCAATCGCCGCTGTAAAAGTAACTTTGCTGCCTGCACAAATGCTATTGCCCAAGTTAGATGTAATAACAGCAACCGGGAGCGAAGAAGTGGTAATTTCAGTCAGCCATGCATCCTGCCCGCCGTTGTTTCCGGTAACCTGCCCATCGGTAGACCTGGTAGAGCCACCAACTAAAAAGCTGCAATCATTAAGCTGATCAAGGCCGTAACCGCTGTCGTCTAAAGTCCCGCCCATAGAGTTTTGCCATTGTTTTGCTCCACTCGCGTTTAACTTTACAAGCCAAATATCACTTTGGCCCCTCGCGGACGTAATGTCGCCATCAGTTGAAGATACCAATCCCATTACGAGGTAACCGCCATCGGTTGTGTATATAGCATTGCCACAATAATCGGCAGAGGTTCCGCCCAAAGTTTTTTGCCAGGTAATCGCGCCTGTTACAGTAACTTTCAAAACCCATATATCTCCCCCCGCTCCTTTCACTTCGGCTATGTCTCCGCTGATCCCCACACCATTGGATAGAATTGTTGTTCCGGAAATAAAATATCCACCATCAGATGTTTGCATAGCTGCTGCTGCATAGCTTGCTGATTTGCTTCCGCCGTAGGTTTTTTGCCACTCTAAATTGCCGCTGGCATCTGTTTTTACAAGCCAGTAATCCCCGACCCCATGAAAACCAGTAACCTGACCATCACTTGAACTGGTTTGGCCACCAGCAATAAACCCGCCATCAGATGTTTGGCTAATAGATGCAAATGATTCGGATCCAGACCCGCCAAAACATTTTTGCCAAAGTAGTGTACCTGTAGCACTTATTTTTATGAGCCAGGCGTCCCCTCCCCCATGGTTTCCACTTACATCCCCACTGGTAGATGTTGCCGCCCCTGCTAGTACAAAACTTCCATCGCTTAAAGCTATAATGCTGTTTGCGTTTTCGCCGCCTGTCCCTCCGAAGCACTTTTGCCATTGCAAAACACCGCTGCTGTTTAATTTTATCACCCAAAAGTCTATCTGTGCACCGTGGATACCACTTACGTCTCCATCATTTGAATTAGTGTAGCCGGTTGCAATATATCCACCATCGGTTGCCTGTACTACCGAGCTAAAGACCTCATTGCCCGTCCCGCCAAATACTTTAGCCCATTCCTTCACACCTGTACTGCTGAATTTTACCACAAGCCCATCCTGGCCGCCATGTGCACCACTGATATCGCCATTACTGGAGACTGACATGCCTACTGCTATCGAGCCGCCATCTGTGGTTTTTTTTACTGCATTAAACCCGTCAAGCCCCGCGCCTCCCGCTGTTTTCTGCCAGTTTAATGAGACTGTGGTTTGTGCATAAACAGTTGATAAGATGCCCTGAAACAGGAACATGGCTAAGAGGAAAATTCTTTTCATAAGCTGAAGTATGAAGTATAAGATATGGTTAAGTTACGGGGGTAAACAAAAATAAGAATATTACCAAGTAACTCCCTTGTTATCAGGCATTTTTTTTTAAAAATAGCATGTATCAAATACGTTACATTCCCTTTAACCGGCATTAGGATAATATTTTGCTGACGGCGAGGGAGATCTTAAACAACTTATTGGCCAACGCAGGGTTATTTATGCAGGTATTTTTACGGTTCCTGAAAACAGCTCTTTCATTTCCATTTATGAGTTCTATTTCATTGTTCTAAGTCATTTTCGAGGCTTGGCGGTATCAGTTTATACATAACCGGTGTCACGATCCTCGATAGGATAGTAGAACTGATCAAGCCGCCTATCAAAACAATGGCTAAAGGCGCGATAAGCGGGTTTGGGTTCAGCGCGATCGGGAGCAAACCGCAAATCGCAGTTATAGAAGTGAGCACAACCGGCAGAAAGCGTGTTTCGCCTGCCATACTAATCGCCTCATCTATGCTATGACCTTCTGCTCTCAACTGGTTGGTAAAATCAACCAACAGCAGTGAATTCTTGACCTGGATACCCGAGAGCCCGATGAAACCGATAATCGATACCAGGGACATCGGGTTACCGGTTATTAACAGCAACACCACCCCGCCAAGGATACCTAAAGGGATGATCGACAAGACGATGATGATCCCTTTGAAGGTTTTAAACTGCAGCAGCAGTACCCCGATAAAAAGAAAGGTGCTCAATATAATTACGGAAAGGAAGTTGCCGCCCAGTGTATCACCTTCTGACTCGGCCTCGCCGGAAAGCTTGTAATAATAGCCCTGCGGCATCTTTAATTTATTCAATTGCGGAACAACGTCTTTCAAAATGTCATTGGCCAATACGTGCTCTTTCGTAAGCGACGTAACCTTGGCGAAGCGTGATTTATTAAAATGGTTGATCGCGGTGGGTGAAGTTTCAAAAGAGATCGTAGCGATCTGGTCTACCAGCACCGGGGTGCCCTGAACATTATTGACATAAAGTTTTTTGAGCGCATTTAAATTGGAAAACTTTTCCCTGGGCATGGTGATCACTACGTTGCGTGAATCGCCCCGGTCATCAATATAATCCCCTACGGTTAACCCGGCGACTGCCAGGCGGACCACTTTGTCCACATCACTGGTCAGGACACCCAAGGTACGGGCCTTTTCTTTATCGATCTTTATCTTAACGTCCGACTTATAGGTATTGAGTTCGTTGTTGACGAAGAAAGTGCCCGGATGTTTCCTCAGGATCTCTTCCACTTTAAATGAAAGAGACCGTAAGGTATCCTGATTCTCACCAAATACTCTTACTACAATATTCGCTTCTATAGGTGTTCCCTGTTCAAAATCTTTGATTTCGATCCTGGCATAAGGGAAGTCGCTGAACTTCTTTCGCAGTCGTTTGATCAGTTCCGTTTTTTCACCGGGACTTGCCCCTTCGCCCAATTGAACGAATACCTGGGCAAAGTCGGGCTTTACATCCTGCTGGTGCACGTTGTAATAGATCTGGGGGTTACCCTTACCTACGTTGGACGTATAAAAAACGATCTCCTTATACTGTTTCAGTTCACCTTCTACAAGTTTGGTCACCCGGTTACTTTCCGGAATATCTGCCTGCAGGGGCAGTTTGATATTGATCAGAAACATCGGTTTTTCCGATGTTGGAAAAAGCTTAAATCCGGTTAATGTAAACAGGAAGAAGGCAAGTCCACTCAGGGCTAATGATATACCGATTGTGATTTTGGGCCATTTTAAAGCGACGGGCATAATGCCAGCATACGAACGTGTCAGGAATCCTTGCAGGTGTTTTAAAAAGAAATTGCCACCGCCATGTGTATGCGTTTTTAACATCCGGCTACCCAGGAAAGGTACTAGTGTCAAAGCTACGATCATGGATGCCAGCACGCTGGTCATGACGGCCATGGGCAGGCTACGGATAAATTCACCGGCTATATCGGGTAAGAATGCCAGCGGCAAAAACGCGATAACCAGCGTTGCGGTACAACCAACGACCGCAACACCGATCTGTTGTGTTCCTTTGAATATGGCATCCGTTCGCGAATGACCTTCCCTGAGCCAGCGTTCAATATTCTCCACCACCACAATACTGTCGTCCACCAGTAATCCTAACGCCACCACCAGGCCAACAATACTCAACTGGTTTAAAGAATAGCCTAACATGTTTAAGGCAATGAGTCCCAGGGCCAGGGAAAGCGGGATGGAGATCATCACGATCAGCGATGCCCGGAAGCCTAAAGGAAGAAGGGTTACTACCACCAGCACAATAGCCAGTCCAAAGTCAAAGCCAAGATGACCCAAACGTTCGGATACCATATTGGCCTGGTCGAAGTTCTTGACCATGCGAATGTTCTCCGGCAGGGTTTTGCCAAATTCCTCCAATACCGGTAAATATTCTTTCTGAACGCTGGCTATATTCACCTTATCCTTCATGGCTGCCGTAACCAGGATACAACGGTGCCCGTTCACACGGGTAATATGGTCAACGATGCCATCCTTGTAGCTCACTTCTGCCACATCTTTCAGATAGATGATCTTGCCATTGGCATTGTAGATCACCGTATTGGCCACATCTTCAACGTTTTTAAATTTGCCGCTGGTTTTCACGTTAAACACCTTGCTGTCCAGGTTGATACTTCCACCGGGGATATCTGCCGCTTCGCTTTGCAAACTGCCGATGACCACATTAAGCGGTATTTTCAATTGAGCCAACTTATCCAGTTGCATATCGATGCGGATCTCCTGCTCGGGCATACCGAAGTATTTCACCTCTTTCAGATTGGTGATCTTTTCTAATTGCATTTTAAGGATGTCTGCTTTATCCCGCAGCAATTTACCGGAAGCGTTATCTGACACGAGCGCAACCTGTAAAACTTTTACGTCTGATGAGGATATTTTTTCTGTTTTGATCAGGTAGATATCTTTAGGAAGTTCGCTGTTTTTCAAAGCATTGATCTCGGTGGATATTTCCTGGTATTTGTTGTCCACGTCAACACCATATTTAAATTTTGGCTGGATAACCGCCACACCGTCCTCTACGGTTGTCAGGATCTTTTCGATGTTTTCCAGTCCATAGATTTTATTTTCGATTGGTTTTACTACCTGTTCTTCCATATCCTTAGGACTGGTGCCCGGGTAAATAACCGTAATGATATATTGCGGTGCATGTGTGGTCGGGTCTTCCGAACGGGGCATGGTAAACAGCGTAAGCACGCCTACAACTGCTACCAAAAGGAATATGATCAGTGTGAACTGATAGTTCTTGACTGCAAAATTGGTGATCTTCATGGCCTTACTTAATAATTTTTATGGTGGACTGTTCGTTGAGGTAGGCGCTGTTGGAGATTACGATCTGGTCTATCCCTTCAAGTTTATCCTTCAGATAAACATTTTCATTATCGAACTTCAAAATGTTTACCGGCACCCGTTTCACCCGGTTTAACCCTACGGTCGTAAATACAAATCCTTTGTTGCCGTCGGCCTCTACCAGCGATGCAAAGGGAATGACTATTACACTTTCATCCTGATGAGTGGCTATCTCCGCTTTACCAAACATGCCCACGGCGGGTTTTACGCCGTTTAATTGCAGCTTGAGTTCGATTTGGAAAGTGCCCAGTTCACGGTCTGCCGCCTGCGACTTACGAAACACAGTGGCGTCAAAGGTTTGACCAGCATAGCCGTCGAGCGTTACTTTGGCTGTTTGTTCGGGCTTGATGATGGCCCATTCGCGGTCAGTCACGCCCACTTTAAGTGAATAGCTGTTGTGTTGTTCGGTAGAGTTGGTTAGCAGTACCGGCATCCCTCCGGCAATAACCTCGCCTTCGTTTGCTATTTTCTGGCTAACAAAGCCGTCTGAAGCCGCGTATATTTTAGAATAGCGCTCATTAAAAGCGGTTGCTTCTCTTGCCTTTTTCGCAACATCCAAAGCGGTTTTGGTATTCTGCAATTGCTCTAAGGTGTAAACACTGTCCTTGTAAAGATTGAGCGCCCGGTTATAGTCGCGCTGTGCTTTATCGACAGCCAGGCTAGACTGGGCTAAACCTGCCGAAATTTCCCTGGAGTTGAGCGTAGCAAGTAATTGCCCCTGCTTAAAGAACTGGCCTTCCTGTACCAGGATGCGGCTGATCACGCCGCCTATCTTAAATGCATATTTGGCTTCGTCCTCGGTACTGACCAGGCCTGTGGCGGTGATCTGATCGGGTACGCCCAACGTAGACACCGGAGCGATTTTAACCGGTATGATATCCGGCTCTCCAATTGGATTCCCTTCCTTATGTTTTTCTTTACAGGAAGCCATTAAGGTTAAGCCTACTATGATAATGCTGAATAATTGTAAGTTTTTCATCGTTTTAATTTTATTGAATGGTGAAACTGGCATTGGCGCGTTCGATCGCGGCATCTGCGATCCAGGTGTCGTAAAGTGCAATATTGGCGTGCAGCTGGGCATCGATCCATTGGTTCTGGGCATCCAGCAGTTCAATGTAAATGGCCGTTCCCTGTTTGTATAACTTCAGCATATCCCCGTAATAAGTCTGGCTGGTTTTTAATTGGGATTGGGCTGCCTCATATTGCGCGATAGCGCTTTGCATACCGGCCTGGCGTACTTTTAATTCCGTTAGCAGTTGCTGCTGTACATAATCGGTCTGTGAGGCCAGGGCATTCTGATCGGCAATCGCCTGCTTTACCCGGTAGTTGTTTTTACCGGAAGAGAAAAGGTTCCATTGGAGAGAGACACCAAACAAGTAGTAGCGGCTGTTATTGTTAAACTTCCAGTCAAAAGCCTGCGAACCCAGGTCGATAAAGGTTCCCAACTTAGGGACGATATAAGATCTGGCCAGCCCGGTCAGGTTGCCGTTAATATCTTTAGCAATCCGTAGCTTGGATAGTTCTTCCCTGCCGCTGACGCTGTTCCCTAATAGCTGTTCGTCGGCAGGTAAGGCCTTGATATCATCCAAAAGGATGCTGTCAGTAAGCGGCCTGTTCAACAGGAAGTTAAAATAGTAACGGGCTGATTCTGCTGTTTTCTGTACCTCAATAAGCGACGCATTGATCCGACTTACTTCATTCTGGCTCCTGAGCACAACGGTCCGGTTTACTTTACTATTTTCATACAACTTCGTATTGATCCTTTGTCCTTCTTCAACCAGCCGGAGGGAAGATTCATAGATACCGGTAGCATATACCGCTTTCTGGTAGTTGTAATACGCCGTTTTGATCTCTTTAACCAGTTCGCGCTTGTAAAGCAATACTTCGGCCTTTTGCAGGTCAATCTGCTGTTTTTTGATTCGCTTGTTATAAATCAGTTCTGCATTCAGGATGGGAAGTGTCGTGCGGAATTTAGCATCGTAGAAATTGTCCGGGTTGAGCAGGATCTTTTGGTTTTGCAACTGCGGAAAGGCGCTGCTGCCCGTCAACCGGTTTAGTGTGGAGTAAACTCCGTTAAACAGATCGCCGGTTGGGAAATCTATCGTACGCCCACCGTCAGCTTTCGTGTAGGTGGTGGAAAAGGTAACCTCAGGCAAAAACATGCTTTTGGCTTCCTTGAGTGCGTAGACATTCTTTTCAAGCACAAAATTCTGTTGCTTGATGCTTTCGTTAGAGGCAAGGCCCTGCCGGATATACTCATCCAGTTTGCCCTGGGCTTTTGCAATAGGTGCAGCCAGTAAGGCCGATGATAAAAGCAAAAGTTGGTAGAATGTTTGATTTTTAAATTTCATTTTTAATCATTGTTATAATTTTAAACAGCGTTCAGTGTTATTAGAAAAAAAAGCTAGCTTTTTTCGAGCAGCGCCACAAAAGACTCATATCCATTTTGCATCAGCTCTTCATTCGTTTTACCCACAAAGCTTGAATTGCGATTTTTGCAAAAAAGCGCGCAGATGCCATGAACAACCGAGATAATTAGGAAAGTAAAGTATTCCGTGTCCATATCCTTGAACTTCCCTTTTTGCTGGCATTCCTTTACCATTTCCTGCATATAACGAATCGCCTCTTCTGCGATCTGAAATCCCTCGGACAGTGAACCTTTAACCGGTTCGTCAACAATAAACATCAGGTTATAATAATCTTTGTTCTCCTGGGCAAATTGAATAAAAACACGCCCGGAAGCTTTTAACCGCTCGAAGGGGTCCCCAACCTTGTCCAGTACTCTTAACTGGTTCAACAGCAGGCGGAAACCTTCTTTATGCAATTCGTGGAAAATTTCACTTTTATCCTTAAAATAGAAATATAGCGAGCCAGGACTATAACGGATCTCCTGGGCAATACTGCGCATGCTGGCCTGTTCATAGCCCTTCTCCAGGAATATTTTGCGCGCACCGTCAAGGATGCGTTTATGCATTTCTTGCTTCTCTTCCAGTTTTCGTTCTGCTATGCCCATTCTAAATTACTAACTTACAAATATTAAGGTTGCTGATCATGTGATCAATGCTTTTTTCGTAATAACTTGATTTAATGTTAAACCGATACAAATCTATTAAACAGTGTTCAACAAAACAAAAAATATTCATCCGTCATTTCAAAACCTGACATTAAAAACAGAAAACATTAGCCCTGAAGTTCCCGCACAGCAGGCGTCAACTCGGGCAAATCAGCTCCATGTGAGGAATAGATAGGAACAAAAAAAACGAATTTCAGTAGCAAAATATGTAAATATACCAATCAGTCTTATTTGTAATTGCCTGAATACTGATGCTTAAGGAAAATAAAATGAGATTTTTACTTTCCGAATAAACTCATAAATACTTTATCATCAAGTATTTACGATATCTACTTGCCGATACAGAAAGTACTTACCCAATGATTATCAGATAGTTATGGAGTTTGAGCAACAAATGAGTAACAAGAAAGAATATATACATTATTTCATTGAAGATCAATATGTTAGTAACTTTTTTCAAGCACTTTCTACCAGATAATATCATAGTGCTGAATATCAATTAGTTAAATCACTTTAAGTAACAATAGAGTAACAAAACTCGTATATCCAGCTTTTCAAATCAGATAACATTTGAAAAGCATTCAAACTTAATGACCTTTAGTGCCTCAATGATCCAATCTTATTTGAGTAAGGTCGAAAAAGATTGTATTTATCCCAACAAAGCCCCTGACCATTATCTGGCAGAGGCTTTGGCATTTTAAAGATGACGTTACGTCAATGAAGTATTGATGTGCTTTATAAGTCCATGTTTTTACTAATACGAATATCTCTGGATGAACTGCCTACCAAAATATTATATTGACCGGCATCAGCAACCCATATATTCTTTTTTTCATCATAGTAAGAAAACGAATCCTGATTAAGGGTAATGCTAATCTCTTTGCTTTCGCCAGGTTGCAAAAACACTTTCTTAAATGCTTTTAATTCTTTATCAGGGCGATCAACAGATGGGTTTGTTTGTTTTACATATATCTGCACAACCTCTGCGCCCGCAACCTTACCTGTATTCTTTACTGTAAGTTTAACTACAGCTTTTTTACCGGCACCCTTTTGCACGGTAAGCTTACTATAATCAAATGTTGTATATGATAAACCATGACCAAAAGCAAACTGGGGTTCAATTTTATAGGTATCAAAATAACGGTAGCCTACAAATATGCCTTCGTTATAATGTACCGTGCCATTTACTCCTGGAAATTCACCCAGCTTGTGTGCCGGAGAGTCTTCTAGTTTTTTAGGGAATGTCATTGGCAACTTGCCTGATGGGTTAACTTCACCAAAAAGAATCTTAGCTAAAGCATTCCCACCTTCCATACCAGGGTACCAGCCTTCAATAATGGCTTTGCTTTGGCCTACCCACTGGCTAATATCTATTGGGCCACCACCCATTAATACCACCACAGTGTTAGGGTTGGCTTTCAATACAGCTTTGATCAGTTCGTCCTGCCCAAAAGGCATATTCATGTTGGGTTTGTCAACACCCTCTGCATCAAAAGCGTTATCACCCCATGCATTGTAATCGTAGCCATGCGTCCATCCGCAAAATATGATGGCTGCATCGGCTTTTGCGGCCGCGTCAACGGCTTGCTGTATTAACTGCGGATCGGCAACAGCGTCTTTTGCTATTTTATAACCCTGGGTGTACTGTATATTTACTGAATTACCCAATAGGTTTCGCAGCCCTTGCAATGGGGTGATCTCGTATTTAGCTTTAACCTGCGAACTTCCTCCGCCGAGAGCATTTTCCCGGTCAGCATTATTGCCTATGACGGCTATACTTTTTACCGCCGATTTTTTTAGCGGCAGTACCTGGCCTTCATTTTTCAATAATACAATACCTTCTTCGGCTATTTTTAAAGCCGTTTGCTGGTGCCTCGATGTATTGTAAGCTCCGGGTGTGCGCGTTGTGCCACCAAGCATGTGAGTTTTGTACATTATCCGCAATATGCGTCGCACTTTATCGTCAATAAGGGCTACCGGTGCTTTGCCGCTTTTAACAAGGCTGATTACGGTATCGCCCATAAAAAACTTATGATAATTGGGGTTGGGCAACATATTCAGATCCGTGCCCATTTCCAGGTCGGTACCATTTTGCAGGGCTTCCATCGTATTGTGCACGGCGCCCCAATCACTCATCAAAACACCTTTAAATCCCCATTCTCCTTTCAGTATCTTGTTTATCAGATACTCATTCTCTGTAGCATACTGTCCCCGAAACTTATTATAAGAACCCATGGCAGTATTCACACCGCCAAGCGTGATGGCTGCTTTAAAACCCGGGAGGTAAATTTCGCGCAAGGCTCGTTCACTCATGTGAACGTCAACGGTTCCCCGGTCAACCTCTTCGTTATTAGCGGCGAAGTGTTTTATACAGGCGGATATACCCTGATCCTGTACGCCTTTAATATAACCGACTGCCATCTGCGACACCAGGTATGGGTCTTCGCTCAGGTACTCAAAATTACGCCCGTTTAGCGGTGATCGTATAATGTTGATACCAGGGCCCAGTATTACATCCTTGCCCCTGTATTTCGCTTCGCTGCCCAATACCGCGCCGAAAGCGTACCCTAATGCAGGGTTCCAGGTAGCAGCTAACGTATTACCTGTAGGCAAATAGGTGCCTGCATCGTTAACATTGGCGATTGCATCGTAGCCCCGGCCATGCTCTGACCGCACGCCATGTGGCCCATCAGACATAACCAGTTCGGGGATTCCTAAACGTTTTATCCCGCCGGATGTGAATGATGAACTTGCATGTATCATGCTCACTTTTTCCTCTAAAGTCATTTTTTTGATCAGCTTGTTGATCTTGACTTCTGTTGCAGTATTTACAAGGCTTTGCGCTTTGGCTGAGCCTGCAGTTAGCAGTGCTAATGCACAGCCTAAAAGACAACTTTTATGGGTATTGGCCATTCGTTATATGTATTTGTTTATAATATGTGAATTACACTGACTTATTTGTTCAATTGCGTTTTTAAATCCGGTCTGAAAAGTACCACTGTACTATGATCGTATTGGTAGGATTTTTTAGGCATAATCTAAGTTGTTGGTTTATAAATCAGGGCTTTACATATAATAAATTGGCTGTATTATATTGGGGTAAAGTTACCGGCGAGCTTAGATCACGGAGAGCTATAATTTGGATGATTAGTATGAAAAATATGCAGCTACTTAAAAGGCAACGCATTGATAATCAATAGATTAAAATAAATGCAGCGGTAAAAAATGGTTATGGCTGCCCTTTGCAAAAGCAGCTTTTTTCACAACTATAAACTATTGAATGGGTCGGGATCGAGGCAGAAAAAAATCAATCGATACTGTCGAGGTACTGGGACGGTGTCACCAAAAATTCTGCTTTAAATACTTTAGAAAAATATTTCGCATCGTTATAGCCTACCTCATAGGAGATCTCCGTTATGGTAAATTGTTTTGTGAGCAGGAGTTGTACGGCTCTTTTTAATCTTACCGACTTGATAAACTCAACCGGCGTTTTGCCGGAAAGCTTAAATACCTTATTATATAAAGCCCCATGGCTCATATTCATTTGACTACTTAGCAATTCAACTGAAAAGCTGGCATTTGAAATATTTTCTTCAATGACCGTCAATAACTTTTTCATGAATTTTGTATCGGGTGTTTCGATCTCCAGATCGCCCGGTTTAGCTTCAATTTGCCTTCGGTAGGTTTCTTTTACTAACTGATGGTTTTTAAGCAGATTATGAACCTTAAAACGTAGTATTTCAAAATTAAAAGGCTTGGAAAGGTAGTCGTTCGCCCCCGTCTCCAAACCGGCCAGTTGCTTTTCATCGCCGGTAAAAGCGGTAATTAATATAAATGGTATATGTTCGGTGCGTTTATCGCTTCGGATCTTTTTGCAAAAATTAATGCCGTCAATTTCGGCCATGTTAATATCGCTGATGATCAAATCGGGATGTAAAGCCAATGCCCTTTGCCAACCTTCTTTACCATTTGCAGCTTCGGCAATGGTATATAGATGCCTCAGATCGTCTTTGAGATACGCCCTGAAATCGGGGTTATCCTCTACAATCAAAATGGTAATATTTTTATTGCGCTTCTCCTGGCGCGGCATATCAGGCTTAGGAACTTCAACTTCTTGAGGAACATTTTCAACTCCTGTTAAGCTATTCTTTGCCGATTTTTTTAGTGGCAGCCTAACTATAAAACAGCTTCCCTTTCCAGGTTCACTTTCAACAGAAACAATACCGCCCATCAAATCAACAAACTCTTTTGTAATTGATAAGCCAATACCACTGCCCTGGTTAATTAATGAGGCGGGCATGTCATTCTGAAAAAATCGCTCGAATATTTTATTATGCTTTTCAACCGGGATACCAATACCTGAATCTTTCACCCTGATTTCAAGTAAAGTCATTTCTTTGCTGTCGGTTTCCAGCAGCTTTGCTTCCACCCCAATAATACCGTAGTCGGGTGTAAATTTAACGGCGTTGGAGAGCAGGTTAAAAAGCACTTTTTCAATTTTATCCTGATCGAAAAACACAAATACCGAATCTATATCGCACCTAAATGAAAACCTGATATGTTTTTTATCTGCCACATCGATAAATAAATCGCATGCTTCTTTAATGCTTTTAATAATATCAGCTTCATGCAGGTCAAGCTGAAGTTTTTTTACTGCTATTTTACTAAAATCCAATAACTGATTGATCATACTAAGCAACCTCTTAGAGTTTTCGTGGATCAATTGAAGCTTTCGCCGGCTATAATTATCGTCAGCCTGCGTTAGCAATTTTTCAACCGGCGCCATAATCAAGGAAATAGGCGTCCTGAATTCGTGACTAACGTTGGTGAAAAAATCTATTTTCATTAAATCCAGCTCGTGCTTATCCTTTGCTTCCTTTCGCTCACGCTCAATCTCAAAGCGGGTTTCTATTTTTCTAATGCCCTGTTTGCGGATGTAGTACAATATCCCAAGTACGGAAAATACATAAATAACATAGGCTATTGGCGATTTCCAGAATGGGGGCAATACTTTTATACTTAAGGTCAAACTATCGGTGTTCGGTATCCTTTCAGCGTTTGAGGCCCTTACCCGGAACACATAATTACCAGCGTCCACGTTGGTATAGGTAGCTTTTCTTATCCTCGTGTCGCTGGTTATCCATTCTTTATCAAGGCCATCTAATTTATATTCGAGTTTAGATTTACCCGGACTGAAAAAATTCAGATCTGCAAATTCAATCGAAAAGGCGCTTTCATTGTATTTTAAGGTTATGTTTTGGGTTTCCGTTATCGACTTTGAAAGTACAACATGCCCGTTTAAGGTGTCGCCTGCATTTATACTTTTGTTGTAAAGCTGAAAATCAGTCAAGATTAAATTGGGGGCTCCTTTGTTCAATTTTATCGATGAAGGGTTAAAAACATTAAAGCCATGCGGCCCTCCAAAAATCAGTTCGCCGCTTTTTGTCTTTAACGATGCATTTTCATTAAATACACGCCCTTGTAAACCGTCGGTTTCATTATAGTTTTCAAACCGGAATTTCAATTTTCCATTTTGCTGTTTAACTATAATATTCGACAATCCGTTCGGTGTGCTCACCCACATATTGTGCTTATGGTCTTCTACTATATCCAGGATCGCGTTATCGGGTAGTCCGTCTTCTTTCCTGAGGTTTGTGAATTGCTTTTTTGATTTATCAAAAATACTTAGGCCATTGCGGGTAGCTATCCAGAAAAGATGCCTGGAATCTTCGGTTAAATTGGTAACGTTATCGTTTATAAGGCTATTGCCGTTTTTTGGGCCGGCCAAATAATAAATGAATTTATGCGATTTATTCAGCAGAACATTAATCCCGTAAGAAGTGCTGATCCATATATTGTGGTCTTCATCTTCCGCCAAACCTGATATATAGTTATTTAGAATAGAACCGGGACTATCTTTTTTATAATGTTTAAAGGTTTGCCTGCCAGGTTCTAATAAATTAAGCCCGCCGTTAAGCGTCCCTATCCATAAGCGATGAGAAGAGTCTTCCATGATCTCATAGATGCTATTGTCAGATATACTGGCGGAGATAGCATCGTTGTGCCGGTAATGCGTGAAAGTCTTGCCGTCATAACAATCCAACCCGCCAAAATAGGTACCAATCCATAGCTTATTTTCATGGTCTACACATAAACTAACAATAACGTTATTGGCTAAACTATTAGCATTGGCTGCATTGTGCAAAAAGCTGGTAAAAGTGCCGTCTTTTCTGTTAAAATAAATAAGGCCTTTACCATTGGTGCCTATCCAGATATTGCCTTTTTTGTCTTCAGCGAACTTATTGATGTCATCATAAGCTATACTGGAAGGGTCGGAAGAATAATGCTTATACAGGGAGAACTTGATAATATCCCCGTGATAATAACTGATGCCCTCTTTAACAGTACCTATCCAAACAATTCCTGTATTATCTTTAAAAAGTGATATTGTAGCGTTTTGGGCTAAACTTTTATTGTTGTCTTCCCTTTTTACCAAATATTGAATTGTGAAGCCATTTTTATTCAGAAGATTGATCCCGCCATTATCTGTTGCTATCCAGATCGTATTTTTGTCATCCTGAATAATATTAGTAACAACATCGGAATTTAAGCGGCTGCCTACTGAAGTTGTATTGATGTGCTTAACGATATTACGTTTTAAATTCAGGTAAAATATACCATGCGGATTATTTACATTGAACACCCATAAATCGTTCTGGCGGTCAATAAAAATCCTAAACGTACTTTGTTCATTGCTAAATATTTTGTTAACGGCGTAAATTCTCTGATCGATTTTATTGGTATGATGATTTATCTTTTCAATAATTCCGTTCTGATAGATCAGTAAAATATCACCATTTAAATCCGCTGACAGATCTGTCGGGTTATCAGCATAAAGCGAAGTGGTATCGCCGGCCTTATGTCCAAAATGTATTGTTTTTTTCGTGTTGGGATTATATTTATATACACCAAGCATGGGATGCAGGAACCAAAAATTGCCGTACTTATCTTTTTTTATGTTATTGATTGAATTACCCGGAATGGAGATATTAGATAATGTACGGTTAACATTTCGTTCGAAACGCTCGGTCAGCGGATCATATATATTCAGTCCATTGCGTGTTTGTATCCAAAGCTTATTCAGGGGTCCCTCTACGATATTTATTATAAAATCATCACTTAAAGAGGTCGTATCACGGATGTTATTTTTGAATATTTTGAACTTATAACCATCATATCGGTTTAAGCCAGCCATGGTCCCAAACCACATAAACCCTTTAGTATCCTTATAAATACAATTTACCTGATTGTTTGAAAGCCCATCGGTAATATCCAAATGTGAAAATTGATATTGACTGTTTTGCGCGGCGGCTGTTTTTAAGACGCTTATGATAATAGCCGTTATCAATAAAATTAAACGCATTGTTTGAAACCGATATAAAAGGAAATAATATTATGGGACTGACAGACTAATATAGCGGAATTAAACTGGATGTGAAGTGGTAAAATATGAAGCTTTGTTGGGGTTCAATTAACTATATCAATTACTTGCCGATACAGAACTTACTAAATATATTCTCCAGCAAATCGTCCGTTGTTACTGCACCTGTAATTTCGCCAAGGTAGTGCAGCGCCTGTTTAATATCCATCGACAGGAAATCAGACGTTACGGTGTCGATGCCATCGAGCACACGGATGAGGGCTTCTTCTGTTTTTTGGAGGGCTTCCAGGTGGCGAATATTGGTCACCAGGGTTTCGTGGCCGGTGAGGTTTTCTTTGATGGCCGCGGCGTATATCTGTTGCTTCAACTCGTCTATCTGCTGTTTTTCTTTGGCCGAGATCAGGACCAAACCAGCGGATGGTGACCCTTGAAAACCGGAGAAATTTCGGTGTTTTTCTTTAAAATTCTTAAGCTTTTCACCCTCGTCCAGCAAATCTATTTTATTGGCCACTATCAGCATCGTGATACCCGGCTTTTGCAGGCTTTCTATGTCGGCGTTTAGTTCGTCAGCGGTTATTTGTTCTGCGTCGAAAACATAAATCAGCAGGGCGCTCTGGCTTATTTTTTCCATGGTGCGCTGCACGCCTATTTGCTCTATGGCATCTGTGGCCTCGCGGATGCCGGCGGTATCTATCAGGCGGAAGTTGATGCCTTTGATGTTCAGCACCTCCTCTATGGTATCGCGCGTGGTGCCGGGGATATGGCTCACAATGGCGCGCTCCTCGTTCAGCAGGGCGTTCAACAGTGTCGACTTACCCGCGTTCGGCCTGCCGGCAATAACCGTGTTTACGCCGTTCTTGATAGCATTGCCCAACTCAAAGGACTGTATCAGGCTGCCGATTACTTTGGTAATCTCGTGGATAAGTTTTTTCAGTTGGTCGCGGTTGGCGAATTCTACATCTTCTTCGGCGAAGTCCAGTTCCAGTTCTATCAGGGAGGCGAAGGTTACCAGTTGTTCGCGCAGTTGGGTCAGCTGGTTGCTGAAACCGCCGCGCAGTTGCTGCAGGGCTATTTGCTGCGATGCTTTGGAGTTGGAAGCGATGAGGTCGGCAACGGCTTCGGCCTGCGACAAATCGAGCTGCCCGTTCAGGAATGCCCTTAGGGTAAACTCGCCTGCTTTGGCGGCACGTGCGCCGTTTTTGATGAACAGCTTAATGATGGACTCGATGATATAATTGCTGCCATGGCAGGAAATCTCCACCACGTTCTCGCGGGTGTATGAGCGGGGAGCTACGAATAGCGAGGCCACCACCTCATCCAACTCCATGTCGCCATCCATAATACGGCCGAAGTGCAGGGTGTGCGAAGGCTGTTTAGTGAGGTCCTTCCCCTTCCAAACTTTTTGGGCAATGGTGATAGCATCCGGCCCCGAAAGGCGGATAACCCCTATCGCCCCAATTCCGTTGGGGGTGGCAAGCGCTACGATGGTGTCTTCGGTGTGGGTCATTGGGTCATTGGGTCATTGGGTCATTGCCAATCAACCGGTGCAAAAGTCGCTATTTAGCCTGAACGCGGCAAGCACCCGGATTTTAAAGTGTTCCACTTTTGCGTGTGAAACACTTATTTTTTAATTTGCATTGACTAACAGCAAGTTGTGTTTTTTTCGGAACACTTTGGAACACCCCGGTTCTTTAAATACTATGAACAATAATCTCATTAACAGCTATTTATAAAAAATAACCTTATTAGTAAAATATGCAATGGAACACTTACATATAAGCCATATCTAGTAAGCAGGGCTCAAAAAATAATGACTCAATGACCCAATGACTCAATGACAAATCTCTACCTTCGCCCTAATTATGGTAACTTTTTTCGAAGCTTCGCTGGATACAATTTCGGTACATCATGTGGGCAATCAGTCGCAGGGCGAGATGTACGCCCTTTCTGATACCCCCCTCGAGTTAAAGGATGATATCATCCCCAACCTGCTGATGCAGTATTTTTTGAAGCCTTTTGAGAAGGCCAACGAGGTTTACCACCTGATGCACAGCAGCGGCGACCTGGCCCTGAACGAGTTGCACCACTTTGCTACCATGGCGTTTGAGGATAAGGAGAAATTCCAGGAAGCATCTGAGCAGATTGCCAAACACCTGTACAAGGTGAGCACCCACCCCAACATCAAAGGCGGCGAGCTTTATGTGGTGTATTTTAACCAGGTGCAGATAGAGGGCAACGCGCTGGATTGCATCGGCATCTTCAAATCTGAAAACAAGGAAACTTACCTGAAGGTTTACCCCGATAAAGGCGGCTTCGCGGTTGATTATGAGCAGGATGCCATCAACATCAACAAGCTGGATAAAGGCGTGCTCATCTTCAATATCGAAAAAGAAAACGGCTACAAAGTGGTGGTGGTTGATAAAACTACCGGCGGGCAGGATGCGGCGGTGTACTGGAAGGATGAGTTCCTGCAGCTCCAAATACGCAACGACAGCTTCAACCGTACCAATAATACGATGGGCATTTACAAAAACTTCGTTACCCAAAAACTGGACGATGAATTTGATATGAGCAAGGCCGATAAGATTGACCTGCTGAACCGATCGATGAAGTACTTCAAAGAAAAGGAAACTTTCGACCTCGACGAATTCAGCGAGGAGGTCATCAGCAACCCGGAGGCTATTACCTCTTTCAAGAATTTCAAGAACCAATGCGAGGAAGAATTCGGCAACCCCATTGGCGATAGCTTCGAGATATCGGGCAATGCCGTAAAGAAACAGGCCCGTGTTTACAAAAGCGTGTTAAAGCTGGACAAGAACTTCCATATTTACATCCACGGCGATAATAAACTGATAGAGAAAGGCTTCGACGATGATAAAGCCATGAATTTTTACAAGGTTTATTTTAAAGAGGAGGCATAAGCACTTATATTTACTAAAAAAAGCCGCCTATGAAACTCCTGATATCCTGTTTACTGGTGTTTGTTAGTGTTTCGGCCAGGGCGCAACTGGCAATAGTGAACGACCCCGACGGATTCGTAAATGTGCGTACTGATAAAAGCATCAAATCTAAAATAGCCGGCAAACTGTACGATGGGCAGCTGTTTTTGTTTGCCGACGAGCAACCCGCCAAAAACTGGGTATATGTAGCCTTCGATAGCAAAAACGAAGTAGAGTCGCCCGATGCAGCGGAACCGAAGCTTGCAAAAACCGCAAAATATTTAAGCGGATACGTATATCGTAAAAACGCGACCCCTTTGTCCCTGCTCCCGCATGTCAGGCTCAATAAATCCAATTACCGCATTTCCAAAAACAGGCTCAGCATCAAAAGCGATTCCATTTACCTGTCGGTTACTACTATTCCGTTCAACGCAAAAAAACATAAGATTCTCCACAGCAACGATGGCTGCAGCAACTGCAATAAACTGTTCGTAGATAAAGTGGACGGCAAGAAACCCTGGGGCGTAGACGGCGATTTGCCCGCGGTGGAAATCAGCAATATTATCCTCATCGTTAACAACAACCCTGTCAATATCCCCATGGCTGCTTTCAGCGACATTTACCAGCCCCGGATAAAAAACCTTAACCTGTATTTCGATAAAAAGGGAAATATCTATCTATACATGCCCGGCAACAGCGATGGCGCCGGCGGCTACGATGTAGCCTGGGTTATAAACAACGGCAAATTTGTTGGTCGGTATGTAGATAGCATCGATTAAGTTATGGGGCGGGGGTTTAGGATTACACTAAAATAGTTTGAGCCAACTTAATGTTTTCGCAGGGTCTCCTCAATGCTATTAAGTTAAGATTTTTTATCTCGCAAAGCCGCCAAGACCGCAAAGTAAAAGCTTAAAATCCTTCGCGACTTTGCGTGAAATTAACGCTACGGCTTTTCCTTAGTTTAATCGCATTGAGGGAGACCCTGCGCGGACCTAAAATCCTTAAAGCTAATTTAGAATATGTTAAGATTGATTTTTCTGACTTGATCTAAAGCCCCGATATTGCGGGCAATAGCCAGTGCTTCTTGCTTAGCCTTTCTTGCTTTCTCGCCATTTCCTGAATGTTCATAAATTAACATCATAATTCTCAATGACCTTACTTTATTTGCCGTTTCATTCTCATGTAAAGCCATTCCGCTTTCGGCAAATTGCAGTCCTTTAGTCTTGTCGCCTGAAAAGAAATAGCTAACACCAAGTTTAACTTTATTGTGCGCTATTTCTTCAATGTCATTAGTTTGAGTAGCCACCCAATTAAAGACTTCCTCGAAATCGATTACAGCGCTTTTGAAATCGCGTTCACTTAAATAACAAGCTCCCCTTATACTTAACAAATTGATTTTATCTGCTTCTCTAAAAATATTTTTTAAACCTAACTCAATATTGTGAAGCGTTTTAGCAAGATTCTCACCTTTTAAATATTTGTAAAGTGAAAAGTATTCGCCGGCAAAGAGCGCATACGGTGAGTGAAGCTGTCGTCCGTTTATGTCATGACCTTTCTTTTTCAGCATAGAAAAAACGGCACCATAATCAGCGGTATATTGCAATACCCCTAATTTCAGATGACCATGAATCCCATACCACCTAAGATCTTCACTTAAACCAGAACACACGGTAGCCCAGTCTAATAAAACATCAGTGTCTTGATACCTCCAATATGGAACTTTTAATAACTCCCGGTAAGCTAAATAATATTTTGATATTCGTTTTTGATACTGTTGCTCTTTGCTTGCTTCTTCAATGCAAAATTTTAAAAGGGTGTAATTGGGAAGATCACTTACAAATTTGATTTTCCTAAACTGATAACTTGAAACGTCTTTGTCGAAAATTTGAAGCTTTGGATCGTAGGGACTTCGTCGAATAGATTGTAGACAACTTAAATAACTTATAACTCCGAAATTTTCCTTCAATAGGTTATTTTGGATTATTTCAGCTGCTCTATTTGCCATATTGCTCTGTTTTTCATAATAAATATCACCTGTTATGGACGGTAGTATTTTGAAAATATTTGCCAAGTATTTCCGCTCACTCAATTTTATCCCTTCCTCAACAATGATAAAGGTTGGCAAATTGAGTATTGCAGCATGATAAAGTTCCATTTCCCAAAAACTCACTTCTGAATCAGTTGAAATAATGGTGCCGTGGTCATAAAGTATGGTCGATATTCGTCCAATTAAAACAATTACTGCGTCAGCTCGGGAAATCATTTCCGTGATCAGACCGACTATGTTAAAATGATCATCTACGTCAATTTTTGCTTTCGGATCATCTATTTCATCAGCAAATAAATTGGGTAAATATTCAGATTGATTAAATAATTCATGGATCTGTAGCCTGACATCGGAAAGCTCATGACACAGTGAGGATAAAAAAACAGTTTTATCTTTTGGTTTAGGCATGGCAAACTGGGTTCAAAAATCGTGGAAATAGTCAAAAGTGAATCTTCTCATTTTACAAGGAGTACTACTTCTACAAGATAGACAATATGTCACTAGTTTATTATATTAAGATGGTAATAAGCCAATTATGTTATTATGGCATATTAATATTTACTTGTATTATCCATCAGTTAAATAATTATACTTATCTACACCACCCCTTAAAGTATTCGTTAAAAGAATAATTCTACAACCTTCTGGAGCGAAGCTGGCATGTTAAATGACTGATGGTATATAGCTTAGCAACGAGTGAACACTCATAAATTGTTAGTGCTGACCGACGGGACATCCGATTGCCAATAATTAATAACAAGGCTTTAATAATAAAATGCCCTTTACTATGTAGC
The DNA here is from genome assembly GCF_056404435.1 of Mucilaginibacter sp. P2_D11. Classification (NCBI taxonomy): domain Bacteria; kingdom Pseudomonadati; phylum Bacteroidota; class Sphingobacteriia; order Sphingobacteriales; family Sphingobacteriaceae; genus Mucilaginibacter; species Mucilaginibacter sp. P2_D11. The sequence goes on along the minus strand of NZ_JBFUEA010000008.1, from coordinate 219,033 downwards.
TAATCGTCAGACCTCCCTTCTTTAGCAATGACCGCATTTTGCCGGGCAAATTATTCACCGCTACTGAACGGTTCAGCAGCGTATTTAAAGAAAGGAGACCATAATTATGGCGATTATTACAAAACAAGAGTTAAAGACATTTTCAGCAAATCTGTCGTCTTCGACAAGGGCAGGTTATTTTACGAAGTCCTTCAGCCTTAATGAAGCGAAATCGAGATCAATCAAAACAGTTTTTTTATCACATAGTCATAGTGATAAGGATGTGATCGAGCCAGCAATCGCATTGCTTCAAAACGTGGGGGTAAATGTCTACGTTGACTGGAAAGACAGTTCCATGCCAGCCATTACTAACGCCGCCACTGCAGAAAAAATCAAAGATAACATCCGTAAACATGACCGGTTTATTTTGTTGGCTTCACCTGCGGCCATAAAATCGAACTGGGTTAATTGGGAATTGGGATTCGGAGATGCGCACAAATACCTACCAAATATTGCCCTGTTACCAGTTGTGGAAAACACAAATGATTGGAAGGATGCTGAGTACTTGCGCATTTACCCATACATCGAAAGAGTTGGGGCTTACGTAGGTTATCAGTTCATTTACAGCTATTTTGTTGTAAATCCGGACGGTACAAGAACAGAATTGAAAACATGGTTAACCCGATAACAAGAAATGAAAACGAAATATCAACTTATCTTTCTCGGGCAACAAAACCCTTTGAGAGCAGACATCGAAGGTGCTTTTTTCAATCATATAAATGAGTTAGGGCTGGCTGCAGAAGCGATAGAAATCATTGATGAATCCAATTTCGACGAGCAATATATAGCTAATGCACCTACTTATTGCCTTTACTTTGGGATTAAGAATAGCGCCTTTCGTCACATTCCTCAAATAGAAAGATTGCAAACAGATGCCACACTTATTTTGCCGATAGTAGAAGCAATCCCTGATTTTAATGCGTCAATACCTGAGCAATTAAGGCCAATAAATGGCTTTCAACTAGCGAGTAAACACGATATAGAAGCGTTGGTAAATCACTCATTGGAAGGACTAGGATTATTAAGACTTTCCAGACGACTGTTTATCAGTTATAGGCGTGACGAATCCAGTACTGTTGCCATACAACTTTTTGAGCGTTTTGAAAAAGCAGGGTTCGATGTATTTTTGGATACGCATAGCGTTCCGAAAGGTGAAAACTTTCAGGAAGAATTATGGCATAGATTGGCAGATACCGACATTGTAATATTATTAAACACACCCGGCTTTTTGCAAAGTCACTGGACTACCCAAGAGTTGGCGCAAGCAAATTCAATGTCTATTGGCATCCTGCAATTAGTTTGGCCTAATTACAAACCTGAACGTTCAGCGGAATTAAGTATCCCTTTTTACCTCAGCGAGACCAATTTTGGGAACAAGCAATTTGCGGATGCAAAAAGTTACTTGACTGATGACATCATGGAAGAGATCGTTAATCGAGCAGAGTCGTTAAGAGCGCGTAGTTTGGCTGCAAGGCAGGATAATATTATTACCGAATTTATGAAATCTGCCAACAATGCTGGCGCAAAAGTCAATTTGCAATCCGAAAAATTCATTACTATGACCAACAGTAAATCGGAAGAAATAGTAATTATTCCGACCGTTGGCGTACCTCAGGCATTTATTTATAATCAATCGGAGGAGTTAGTGAAAAGGATTAGACAGAATAGTATATCTGCAATCCATCTCTTATATGATCACCGGAACATCAGGACTAAGTGGCTTGATCATTTGGCTTGGTTGGATAACTATTTACCTATAAAAACCATTAAATTAACGGAGCGCGAATCATGGCTAGGCAAAAATTAAATAAAATATTTCTATCGGCAAGTATTCCCTTGCCTGACCGACCCAAACATTTTTACGACACGGCAGACGTTATTGCTATTCGTGATGCGGTAAGGGCTTTAGCAACTGTCGTTATTCCGAAAGCAGAACTTATTTGGGGTGGGCATCCTGCAATTACACCACTAATCAGGTATGTTATCTCACAAATGAATGCTGATGTAAAAAAACACGTCACTTTATATCAATCTCTTTTTTTCGAGGCGATTTTCCCACCAGATAATTTTGATTTTGAAAATATCCAACTTGTCGCCAAACGAGAGAATCAGGCAAGTAGTCTTGACGATATGCGACTTGCTATGATTAAAGATAACGATTTTAAAGTGGGGATTTTCATTGGCGGTATGGAAGGTATCCGGATTGAATATGACTTATTTAACCGCTATCACCCGGATGCACTGGTGCTACCGGTGGCCAGTACGGGTGCCGCCGCAAAAATTTTATATGAAGAAATTGAACCCACTCCACCGGTATCTCTGCTACAGAATTATGCTTATATGAATTTATTTCAGGATTTACTTAAAGACTACTTATAAAAACATGGGACGTAAAATATTTATCACATACAAATACGGCGATATAAATATTAGGGCATTACCTGACATATTCTATACGAAAACAAGGGACTATGTTACGGCCTTACAAGCCAAAATTGACCGAGAAGATCATATCAATAAGGGTGAGTTGGACGGAGAATCACTGGAGCACTTTGAAGACGAGGCCATCGCTTCAAGCCTTCGTAACAAGATTTACGATAGCAGTATTACAATAGTATTGATCTCACCTAACATGAAAACTGCCGAGGCAGAAAAAGATCAGTGGATGCCCTGGGAGATTTCTTATTCTTTAAGAGAGCATTCAAGGAACGGACGAACAAGTTTGTCTAACGCATTGTTAGCCGTAGTTCTTCCTGATATGATGGGCAGTTACAATTATTTCATGACCTCTAATCCTGCTTGTAATAGTATCACCTATCATACCGACAGGCTTTTCTCAATTCTTGCAAGGAACATGTTTAACATCAAAAACCCAGTTATTAGGGAATGCAGTGGTACAACTATTCATGAGGGTTATCATTCCTATGCACATACTGTAAAATGGGATGATTTTATTGTGAACATCAATCACTCTCTGGATATAGCTTCAGGTATAAATGGGAATATTGATAATTATAACATTGCCAAAACAATCTAATAATTATGGCCCGATATACTTTTTTTAGCTTCTCTTATGCCGATGTAAGTAATTTCCGGGTAAACGTTGTTAGAAATAGCTGGCGTTATCATAACGATAACACCAGTTTTTATGATGCTTCAATTTGGGAAGAAGGTTACACCAAAAATCCGGCTAAGCTAAAAAGAATGATTGATGAAGCGCTCTATGGAACTTCAGTCACGGCGGTTTTAATCGGGAGCGATACGGCCAACCGACGTTGGGTAAGATATGAGATCATTAAAAGCTTCGAGCAAGGTAAAGGCATAATCGCCGTGCATATTAACCGTATCCGCTGCAAGAACCGTACAATCTGTAAAAAGGGTGTCAACCCGTTGGATAAACTTGGGATACTCGTATCAGCTAATGGCGACTATATTACCTTTTATGAAGTTATAAACGGAAAGTGGCAGGTTTATAATGACCTTGGTTCAATCCCCAACCGTATGAGCAATAGTGTATTTTTTGAGCAGAACCGCAAAAATAAAGACTTCGGTAAATTCTATCATTTTTCAAAACTGTTTAATACGTATTGCTGGAAAAGTAACGATGGTCATTGGAATTATTCCGATTGGGTTGAGAATGCCGCAATTAATGTTGGCAGGTAAGTTCATTGGCAATGATACAGGTACTCGTACCGCGCCAGTCAAACCTGTTGTTCTTAAACAAATCCCTCTATTTTAAGTTTAAACTGCCCCATACGTCATTCGGATCAACGGTTTTATAATTGCCTCTTTTTTCGGCGTTTTTTACCATAGCCACAAAATCAGGGTCGTAAGGGCTTTGCTGCGTTTCAACACTTATTTTTAATGCTTTAGCGATCGCTTTCAGAGCCAACAACTGCTCTTTGTTTTCCGGGTGCATTATCAATGTTTCCATACACAAATATAATAATTTATGAACAGGTAATTACTTGTTCCATAAGAGCAAAATATCGGTAGCAAATTAAAATAACAATACATCCGTACGGAACAACAGCAACGCAAATCGCCAGCAATATCAGCTATTATCATCCTATGGCACAACAAAATGCTCATGTATTTTCCGCCGTTACAGTAAAACGGTTAATACGTTTAGATATTCGTTGTTCTCGACGTTTCCGCAGGGTCCCTTGTCAGGTTTAAGTTAACCCATAAAAATACTGCCCTCAAAAATACATCGCTACTGCATACTTAATATCATAAAACGTTCCTATGGAACGTAAAATAGACTGTTTGCATGTTTCCTACCCATAAGCCGTCCCGAAGGGACGAAGAAGGTAATGCGTATCCCTTCGGGATACCTTATTGGGTAGAAAAAAGAAAGATATAAAAGCGCGTTCCATGGGAACGCTTTATGGGTTCTGAGATTGATAAGTGGCGCGACGATTTTATGGGTTAACTTAAACTTATCAGGAGACCCTGCCTTTGGGACATAAACTTTTTTTGCGGGGACAGAAACTTTTTTTGGCTACTTACCGATACAGAAAGCACAGTAGTGTTGATTATCATCGAGTTATAGGATTTGAGTTACAAAATAGTAACAAAAAACAATATAAGCATTATTGAACGGATCAAAGAACGGCGCAAGCAGGGTAAAAGCGAAATATAGTCCTCTATAATTTGTCGATATACTGGTGTATCCGTGCCAGTAACACTTCAAAATCCGGTTGCCCATTATAATACAGCGCCGCCGTATCCGCATATCGTTTTTTGAATGAAATCCTTACTGACGGGTCGGTTAAAAGAAAGGCTTCGTTTTGCGCTACCGGTATAGCAAAGTCAGGCTTAGGGAAACGTTCTTCCTTATGGACCATATACTCTGGTGTACCAATGAATGCCAAAACATCTTCCCGGCCGAGCAGGCTGTAAACATCATAATACTGCCGCATAAAATTTACGCCTGTATTGCCGGTTTCTATTTCCCGCCGGAATTTGGTCGCAATGGTTTGCAATTTTTCAACAAATGTATAGCCGGGATGATAGCAGGCGATGTCCTTTGCGCGGTTATCAATGACCTCGACACCCTGGGCTGCCGCCCGGTCATATGCCCAGGAACTGATCATTACTTTTTCATTGGGCGTTACCCGGTCAAAACCGGCTTCCAACAAAATCCCCTCCTTGACACCCGCTACCAGATTGATGAAATTGTTGTAAAACAAGCGTATGCCGCCACTGGAATAAGATTTGGTATTATCAAAGTCTGTATCACGTTCTACCCGCACAATACCATCGATCTTAATAGCTTCAGCCAGCCAGTCATAAAAATTCTTACGTGCCGCTACATTGGCAGGTTTTTCATTTTTAGGGTTCTCATTGACCTTTTGGTCTTCCGGCGGCTTAATATGAATATCGATATCTTCTGAAAAACGCTCAATAATCTTGTACCCTTTAGAAAGCGAGGTTCCCCCTTTTAATTCAAAATCATAGCCCTGCGACTGTAAGCCATACAGCACATGCATAATCCAATAGTCCTTTTCAATCAAAGCGGCCTGGATGCCTGTTTCATCTTCCAATATGCGAAGCAGTTCCCGAAATTCCGGGTGTTGATGAAGATATTCAGCCATTTTTTATACCAGCACAGGGGTCAATAATCTTTTAGCTTTGCCGTTTCCGTATCGGTCAAGGGTCTGTTGAAGTTCAGTTTTATTCATGCCTTTAGCCTTTGATAAAACGTTGGTTAACACTTGCTGCTGGTCTTCAGCCAGTTTATTTAAGTTACCGGCGAGGTCAACAAGCAGAAATTCCGGTGTCAACTTTTCAGGAAAATGATGTTTAAGCTGAAAATCAAAGGTCCGGTTGCCCAATTTGAATTTCCCATGCCGTTTATGATTATAAACGGTACGCTGATTATATAGTTGAGTAGTCCCTATACCTAATGTATTATAAAGATTCGGGGAAGTCAGCAAAAACCGGTCATCTTTCAGGAAAGAGCGCACTAAATTTTCTTCTTCTGGAGGGGTTTTGCCGAAAGTGGAATTTTTAGGATAATAATAAACGCCCTGTGATAATTTTTGCAATACGCCTTCTTCCAATAAGGCATGCAAATGCCTATCCACCGACCTTGACCATTTTACAAGGTCATTTCTGCGATAAACCTGCCCTTCATGCAAATGCGCTTTAAGTTTTTCCAGCGTTGACATTTCTTTTGCTTTTTACAAAGTTCGTGATAAATCAAGTAAGTTGCAAGAATATTCATTTAAAATTCATGCAAATTTGAATGAAAGATTTTAAATAGCAACTGATTTGTGCTATAAACGCTCCCCAAAAACAGGGGAAATTTTCGCCGTTGTTGGTGTTCACCAGCGATGTGCCGGGTGTCTTTATTAAACGAAATGCCCGCGCATTTTTCCACCGTTACAGCAAAACGTTTAATACGTTGCATTTAAACATCGCGGTTTGTTGGAGACAACACCCACAAAGGCTTTATAAAACCACTCGAAATAAATTTGGCTCCGTGTCCTTTGCGTCCTCCCTTTGTGGCCTTTGCGGTAAAAATTGACCGCAAAAATACGTGCCGGCAAATCTTAATTTGTTGGTCAATTGTTAATTGCCTAATTTTAGATACTAAATCTAAACCCCAATTTTATGCCTAAGCAAAAACCCCTGCTGATTGCCTTATTCTTACTGATATGCGTTGCCGCGAAAGCCACCACCTGGGACGAGCCCTGGCATAACAAAGTGGTGAAGCAGTCCCAATACTTCGTTTTGGCAAAAATTACCGGTTACGACGAAACCAAGGGCGTAACCATCAGTATCCTGAAGCAATTGGGCGGCAGTGCCCTATCTGGCGAAATCAAGATAACCAATTTCTATCTCCTGAACCTTTGCAGCACCTCCTCGGGCGAAGGACCCGAGTTCCACTTTGCAAACGTAGATAGCTGTTACTTTTTCCTTACCCTGAACGATAAAAAACAATACTGTATTGCCACGCCCACCACCGGATATGCGTCGGTGCAAAACGGCCAGGTTGTGGCTACCTATCGCCATAGCTACCAACAAGCCATGGTAGACGGCGACACCTACGAAAAAACCATGACCGCCATCTTTAACAATTACCATGGCCTGGGTTATGATACGCAGTACATTAACAGCTTCGTTAATAAATACCTGGCCATGAAACCGGCCGGTTTGAGCCAGGCAGACGGAGCGCTATTCTTCAATCAGCATGTGGCGTTGGAATGCATCTATCACCTTAACTTACCAGGGCACTACAACCAGCTGCTGCCGTTTTTAAGAGACACGGTTAATATACATAACCAAATATCGGCTGCCAGGGCTTTAGGCGCTTATGATACTAATGAAAGCACCAAAACGCTGCTGACCGAAATTGGTAACCCACGCAACGTAGGTTTCATGAAAGTAATGTGCGTTTGGGCGCTTCAGGCTTACAAACCCAGGCCCATAAAAGCGGAACTTGTTAAATTAGAAGCGTCCGCATCTGAGGATGAGGTTGGTTTTGGCGGCAACATCATGGATCCAAGGGTGTGCACCTCGCTGCCCAACGTAAAAGAGGCCCTGACTGAACTGATTAAGCAAAGCAAATAAGTGATAGGCTATCTTTTAATCATATCGATACCGCTAATTGCGCATCTGCTGTTGGCGGGCTACATGGGCAGAAGCATCGCAAAATCGATTCTCCTCACCAAAAAACAAAAATGGATAAATATTATCCTTGCTGTATTGATACCGTTCATATGGTCGGTACTGATGTATTATATCTTGAAGAAAGAACCCAATTACTTTGATAAGCGAAAAGTTATCACAAACGACAAACTGGAAGGAAGCGGATTTTAACATCCGATTTTAACGCGGGTGGTTACCATCATCACCAGGGATGCAATTAAAAAATAATGCGCGATGGATTGTTCGATTCCCCTTTTGAGCGCAATAGCCCATGAATGGACAGGCCGATGATTTAATCAAACGTTCCGATGGAACGTAATAGGTATTGTTGCGCTTTTCTACCAACCAGACATCCCGAAGGGATGAGGAAAGCAATTTCGTTCCATAGGAACGTGTGGTTGGTAGAAATAAAAATGTCGGTTTGCTTACGTTCCATGGGAACGTTTGGTGATTCTGTATAATGAGGGGTTCAACACTGGCGGAAATTTATATGGCTAATAGCAAAGTTTTATATCTTAGCTATCATCTTTTATGCAATCATCCGAAAAACAACCAGCCACTAAATTTATCGACCTAAGCCACATTATCGAACATGGCTTGATAACCTATAAAGGCTTGCCTGCGCCAATTGTGTGCGATTACCTAAGCAGGGAAGACTCTAAAAAGTTTTATGCCGAAGGTACCGAATTCCAGATAGGTAAAATTGAAATGGTTACCAATACCGGCACTTATATGGACTGCCCTTTTCATCGGTTTGCAGATGGGAAGGATTTCTCTGAGATTGGCCTGGAATGCTTTACCGACCTGGATGCCATTGTAGTACGGTTGCCGTTTACGAATGAGTTAGCCATTACCGCAGCACACTTACAGAATTACGAATTAAAAAACAAGGCGGTTCTGCTTTATACCGGATGGGCAGAACACTGGAACACAGAACTGTATTACGATAATCACCCTTTTGTAACTGAGGAGGCCGCCATTTATTTGCGGGACAGTGGCGCAAAACTGGTAGGTATCGATAGCCATAATATAGATGATACCTCGGGCCGTACAAGGCCAACGCATACAACACTTTTAGGAGCGGGTATTTTAATTGTAGAGCATATGTGCAACCTGCACCTGCTTCCATCACATGGTTTTACTTTTAGCGCTATCCCGCCAAAATTTAAGGGTATAGGTACCTTCCCGGTAAGAGCTATGGCAAAAGTGCCTTGTTAAGGCATTGGCAATTGTAATATCTTTAAAAGCAGGTTTATTAGCGCCTTTGTTGTCCCCGCAGGGTCTCTTTGAAAAAGGACCCTGCGGCGGATAATCTCGTTACTTAGATATTCGATTGTTCTCAACGTTTCCGCAGGGTCCCTTATCAGGAGACCCTGCGGGGACGGAAAGCAGGTTTATTAGCGCCATTGTTGGTGGTAACAACACCAACAAAGGCGGAATCATCACTAATTGATTCCACAGATCTTGTGCAGCTTTTTAGCTTTGTTCAATCTCTTTTAAGCTATCCATTTTTTTGTAGGCCAAAAATCCTTTGATATCCTCAAAGTGTTCGCGTACCCGTTTATTGCCAAACTCGAATACTTTTTTGGCCAACCCGTCCAGGAAATCCCGATCGTGCGATACCAATATCAGGGTGCCGTCGAAGTCTTTCAGCGCATCCTTGATAATATCCTTCGTTTTCATGTCCAGGTGGTTGGTGGGCTCATCCAGTATCAGCAAATTCACGGGTTCTAACAGTAATTTGATCATGGCTAAACGGGTTTTCTCTCCCCCGCTAAGCACCTTTACTTTTTTGGTGACGTCGTCGCCGCTGAACATGAACGCGCCTAAAAGGTCTTTGATCTTTAGCGAGCCATCGCTTAACTGGATCTGGTCGATGGTTTCAAATACCGTTAAGTTGCCATCAAGCAATGCGGCCTGGTTTTGGGCAAAGTACCCGATTTTTGCATTATGGCCAACCTTTAAGCTCCCGTCAAAGTCAATCTCGTTCATGATGGCTTTGATCATCGTCGATTTACCTTCACCGTTCTTGCCCACAAAAGCAACCTTTTCGCCACGCTCAATCACCATAGAGGCGTTTTTGAACACCACGTGATCGCCGTAAGCTTTGGTGAGGTCCTCTACGATTACAGGGTATTGGCCCGAACGTGGTGAAGGCGGGAATTTCAACCGCAATGCCGAAGTGTCTACTTCGTCTATCTCAATAACCTCCAGCTTTTCCAACATCTTTACACGCGATTGCACCTGCAGGGTTTTAGAATAGGTGCCCCTGAAGCGGTCTATAAATTCCTGGTTATCGGCAATAAAACGCTGCTGCTCCTCGTAGGCCTTTAATTGGTGTACGCGGCGGTCGGCACGCAATTGCAGGTAATGGCTGTATTTGGCTTTATAATCATATATGCGGCCCATAGTTACCTCGATGGTGCGGTTGGTAATGTTATCTACGAATGCCCTATCGTGCGAGATTACCATCACTGCTTTGGCCGAATTGATGAGGAAGTCTTCCAGCCATTGGATACTTTCGATATCCATGTGGTTAGTCGGCTCATCCAGTAAGATCAGGTCGGGTTTTTTCAACAGGATTTTGGCCAGTTCTATACGCATCCGCCAGCCGCCCGAAAACTCCGAGGTTTGCCGGGTAAAATCCTTGCGTTCGAAGCCCAGGCCTTTGAGTACTTTTTCTGCCTCGGCATCGTAATTGGTGTCTTCTACCGAATAAACTTTTTCGCTCAGTTCCGATACCCTTTCAATCAGCTTCATGTACTCGTCGCTGTCGTAATCGGTACGGATAGTAAGCTGTTCATTCACCTCATCCAGTTCCAACTGTAACCGATTCGCCTCGGCAAAGGCTTTCATGGTCTCTTCAAAAACAGTAACCTTGTCTTCGGTGAGCAAATGCTGCGGCAAATAAGCAATTACCGCCTCTTTAGGGCCGGTAACACTCCCGGTAGTTGGTTTGGCTTCGCCGGCAATAATTTTGAGGATGGTAGATTTGCCTGCCCCGTTTTTACCCATCAGGGCTATCTTATCGTTCTCGTTGATGGGGAAAGTTACTTCGCTGAACAGGGTGGTTCCGCCAAATGATACGGAAATGTTATTTACATTGATCACAGTGTGGGCATATTAATTTGCGGGCAAAGATAAAGAAAGTGATAAGTTTACTGAAACCGGGATTTCACCGATTTGGAATTGATTGTACCGATTCCCGCCCCCTAGTTATCTGATGTTTTCCTTATACGCCAGTTTCATAAACCCAAGCACTTCCTCATTCAAATCCTCCATGTTCAGCATTCTGAAATGATGGTTAAACTGTTGCTGTCCCGGCACCTGCGCTATTTTCTGAAAGCATAGGTTATCCGGGTATTCCTGCTTAAAGGGGAATACCACATGGACGAAATTCTTGCCCAATTGCGTAACCCAGGCAATGCGCTTATGGCTATTGGAGATGCCAATCATGCTTTTGGTAGCCTCCACCTGTATCTCCCCCACCTTGCTGAATTCCGCGATAAAATGGTGGAACAGCGCTAAAGTGTGCTCGGATTTGCCTGCGAGGAAGGCGGATAGATTGAGGTCGGCGGCGGGAGTGCGTGAATAATTTGTCATGGCAGTTTGTATAAACAAATTAAATGCTTTTAAGTATATTTGAATATGATAGTCGAAAGAAATAGTAAAGAAGTTATTATCAGGCTGCCTGCATCCGTAAACACCGATGATTTGCAGGACTTTATCGACTATGCCCGTTATAAAGAACTTACGTCGAAAAGTGAAGCCACGCAGGACGAAATAGACCAACTTGCTTCTGATATCAACAAAAGCTGGTGGCAAGAAAATCGGAAACGATTAATAAAATAATGGCCTGCGCTTTCAAATGAAAATTGTAGTTGATACAAATATCGTTTTCAGCGCGCTATTAAACCCCGTTGGCAAAATTGGTAAAATCCTTATCCACTCCAGGAAACATTTTCAGTTCTATACGTGCGACTTCCTAAAGGTCGAATTGCTGAAACATCGGGTAAAACTCTTAAAATTAACCAGGTTAACATCCGAAGAACTCAACGAGTTGGAGTTTTTAGTAACCCGAAATATTGCTTTCATAAATGAAGAGCTGATTCCTGAAGAAACAATGGTGGCGACAGAAGCTGTATTAGCTAATATAGATTTAAACGATACGCCTTTTGTCAGTCTTACAAAGCATCTTAATGCCAGGCTTTGGACAGGCGACAAAGTACTCATTTCAGGACTTGTCAATAGCAAATTTATAGCGGTATTAACAACACAGGAAATATCATCGTTGTTGGACAGCTTAGAGGCTTAAAAATCCGGCAATATCCCTTCTATCCCCCACCTTTCTTCTATCCCCAACCCAAACAACGCGAAATCATATTTCACAGGGTCGAGCGGATCCAGTTCGCGGAGGTTTTGGGTGAGTTCGAGGGCGGTTTGCCAATCGGTTTGTTTGCGGGTGATGAGTTTGAGTTTGCGGGCAACCCGGTCTACATGCAGGTCGCAGGGGCAAACCAAATCTGCCGGACTGATGCGGTTCCAAATCCCAAAATCAACGCCCTGCTCATCCTTCCGTACCATCCAGCGCAGGAACATACAAAGCCGTTTGCAGGTTGATTTCTGCGACGGCGAGGAAACGTGCTTTTTGGTGCGGTTGGGGAAATCGGGCAGGGACATGAAGTAGCTCCTGAAATAGTCAAGAGCCCCCTCCGCCCCCTGAAGGGGGAACCTTTGATTTGCATTTGTGCCCATCGGTACAAATGCTTCTTCTAATGACTGATAGTAAGTATAATGGTGCCTGAAGAACGAAATAAAATACAGGGTATCGATATCGTTAAACGTTCGATGCTTAAAGTGCAGCAGCCTTTTTAAGTCGGGTTCCTCGTGGTTAATGATGAAATCGTAAGGCGCGCCATCCATCAGGGCGATGAGTTCTTTGCATTTATTGATGATGGTAACCCGCTGCCCCCAGGCAAGCGTTGCCGCCCAAAAGCCCATGATCTCGATATCCTGCTTTTTTGTGAACAGGTGAGGAATGCTCACCGGGTCGTTCGCGATGAACTCGGGGCGATTGTATTGGGATACTTTGGCGTCGAGGAAAGCTTTGAGGTTGTCGTTCATTTTATCTCAAAGCGTCATTGCGAGGCACGAAGCAATCTCCCGATATGCAGAGCGGCTATGCAAGTCGCTCGTCCAGCTTAGAGACTGCTTCGTTCCTCGCAATGACGCGGTGGTTATGTTTTTCCGTCCTTCTTGACTCTTAATTCTTGGCTCTTGATTCTTACTTCTTACCTCTTCTTACGCCAGCGCCTGTTTCAAATCCTCCAATAAATCTTCTATATCCTCTACCCCTACGCTCAGGCGCAGCAGGTTATCTACCACGCCGGCTTTGTCGCGCTCGGCTTTGGGGATGCTGCCGTGGGTCATGCTCACGGGGTGATTGATGAGGGATTCTACGCCGCCTAATGATTCGGCAAGGGAGAACACTTTAAAAGAACCCGCAATGCGGAAGGTTTCCTGCAGGTCTGCATCTTTTAATACGATGGAGATCATACCGCCAAAATCGCGCATTTGCCTTTTGGCAACCTCGTGGTTCGGCGAATCGGGGAAGCCCGGCCAGTATATCTTCTCTACCCTTGGGTGGTCTTTCAGGAACTCGGCTACTGCCCTGCCATTCTCGCAATGGGCCTTCATACGCAGGTGCAAGGTTTTGATACCCCGAAGTACCAGGAAGCTGTCCATAGGCCCGGGCGTGGCTCCGCAGGCGTTGTAAATAAACCATAGTCTTTTGTACAGCTCCTCGTCGTTCAGCATCAGGGCCCCCATCACCACATCGGAGTGACCGCCGATGTATTTGGTTACCGAATGCATTACCACATCGGCACCCAAATCAATCGGGTTTTGCAGGTATGGCGAGGCAAAGGTATTATCTACCACGAACAACAAATTATTGGCCTTGCTTATCTTGCCGATTGCCTCTATATCCACCACCTGCATGGTTGGGTTGGTGGGCGTTTCTATCCAGATGAGCTTGGTTTTATCGTTGATGTATTGGTTCACGATCTCCGGATCCTTCAAATCCAAAAAGTGGAACTTGATGCCGTAGTTGGCGAATATTTTGGTAAAGATTCGGTACGAACCACCGTAGAGGTCGTTACCGGTAATTACCTCATCGCCGGGAGCAAGCAACTTCATTACGGCATCGGTTGCGCCCATGCCGCTGGAGAATGCCAGTCCGTATTTTGCGTTTTCCAGGGCCGCCAGGCAATCTTCCAGCGCCTTGCGGGTTGGGTTGGTGCCGCGCGAATACTCGTACCCCTTATTATCCCCCGGCGATTTTTGCCAGTAGGTAGACGTTTGGTATATCGGCGTCATGATAGCGCCGGTTGTTGGATCGGGCTCCTGCCCTGCGTGTATTGCTTTTGTTGCGAATTTCATGGGACGATGTTGTAATGTTGTAAAGTTGAAATGTTTAAAAGTTGGAAGGTTGTAAAGTTGGAAGGTCAATCGCAATCGACCTTAACATTCCAACCGTTCAACAGGCAGGTTGTTGTAATATTGTAAGATTGAATGCCTTCGGTCTTAACATTTCAACATTGAACTTTACAACCTTCCAACAATTAGTAAGCACGGGCAAACAGTACCCTTTGGCTCGACGGATTTCCCGTCAAAATGCATTTGCCTTCTTCCTGCTTATTGTTCAAAGGTATGCAACGGATTGTTGCCTTAGTTTCATCTTTTATCTTTTGTTCGGTTTCTGATGTGCCATCCCAGTGCGCCGATATAAAGCCCGGCTGCTCATCCAGCATGCGCTTAAACTCTTCGTAGGTATCCACCTCGGTAGTGTTCTCCGCACGGAAGGTTGAGGCCTTGGTGTAGATATTGGTCTGTATCTCTTCCAGCAAGGCGGTGATGTGCGCTGCCAAACCATCCTGTTGTACGGTTTCCTTGGTTTTGGTATCGCGGCGGGCAAGTTCTACGGTGCCATTCTGCATATCGCGACTGCCTATGGCTACGCGCAATGGAACGCCTTTCAGTTCGTACTCGGCAAATTTTGCGCCGGGGCGGTGGGTATCGCGGTTATCGAATTTCACGGTAACGTCTTTAGAGCGCAACTCTTTTGTCAAGCCTTTAACGTATTCGCTGATGGCATCCAGTTCTTCGGGGTGCTTGTAAATAGGCACAATAACCACCTGTATAGGTGCCAGTTTTGGCGGCAATACCAGTCCGGCATCATCCGAGTGGGCCATAATTAAGGCCCCAATCAAACGGGTAGACACCCCCCATGAGGTTGCCCAAACAAAATCCTGTTTGTTATCCCGGGTGGTAAATTTCACGTCGAAAGCTTTCGCGAAATTCTGCCCCAAAAAGTGCGAAGTACCGGCCTGCAGGGCCTTACCATCCTGCATTAAAGCTTCGATGCAGTAGGTATCCAGCGCGCCGGCGAAGCGTTCGTTGGCGGTTTTGCGGCCTTTTACTACCGGCAGCGCCATCCAGTTCTCGGCAAATTCGGCGTAAACATCCAGCATTTGTTCGGTTTCTGCTACGGCTTCTTCGGCGGTAGCGTGGGCGGTATGGCCCTCTTG
Source organism: Mucilaginibacter sp. P2_D11 (assembly GCF_056404435.1). Classification (NCBI taxonomy): domain Bacteria; kingdom Pseudomonadati; phylum Bacteroidota; class Sphingobacteriia; order Sphingobacteriales; family Sphingobacteriaceae; genus Mucilaginibacter; species Mucilaginibacter sp. P2_D11. The sequence goes on along the minus strand of NZ_JBFUEA010000008.1, from coordinate 203,746 downwards.
CCATAAAAATTCGCTGGTGCGCAGGAACAAACGGGTGCGCATTTCCCAGCGCATCACATTGGCCCATTGGTTCACCAAAATAGGCAGATCGCGGTAGCTTTGTATCCAGCCGCGGTAGGTGTTCCAGATGATGGTTTCTGATGTTGGGCGAATAATTAATTCTTCCTCCAATTTCGCGTCCTCATCCACAACAATATTGCCGCTTCCATCGTTCTTTAGCCTGTAGTGGGTTACTACAGCACATTCTTTAGCGAAACCCTCCACGTGGCTGGCTTCTTTAGAGAAGAAAGATTTCGGTATAAGCAACGGGAAATAGGCGTTCTGATGCCCGGTTTCTTTGAACATTTTATCGAGCTGGGCCTGTATCTTTTCCCATATAGAATAGCCGTATGGCTTAATGATCATACACCCTCTAACTGGCGAATATTCGGCCATGTCAGATTTAATTATTAAGTCGTTAAACCATTGCGAATAATCTTCGTCTTTGCTTATGACACCTTTGCTCATATATTGATTTTTGGAATAGAATTTGACTTTATAATTAATAATACTAACCGCCAAATTTATAAATTTATACGTTTATTTGAACTCGAACTTTACACTCTCTGCAAAATGAAAAGGAACCTACTCTTTGGAATCGCAATAATCGGCGCCGTGGCGCTGAGTTCCTGCTCGGTAAATAAAACCGCAACCAACGCAAAAAACAGCGACGACGTCTACTTCTCGCAGGCAACCGCCGGCGAAGCGCCCGAATATATAGCGCCTAAACCTGTGTACCAGCAGGAAGACGTTGTAGCCGATAACGGCGATGGCAGCGACGACGATTATTACTACTACGACGATTACTCATCGCGCATCAACCGCTTTGGCTATTACTCGCCATTTAGCTACTACGATAGCTATTACGGCAATTACAACCCATACAATTACAGCAACTATAGTTTCAGCATAGGCTTAAACTGGAGCCCCTTCACCCTGCCTTATGGCTATTATGGTGGCATAGGCTACGGTTATGGTGCATTTTCGCCCTATGCCGGCTTTGGCTATGGCGGCTACTATGGTTACGGTGGTTATGGCGGCTATGGCTATTCGCCCTACTCGTACTGGGGTACAGGCTATGGTTACGGCGGCTCGTACTGGGGCCCGGTATCGGCCTATGGCAACCCGCGCCCTGTACGCGGAACAGGCAGCCCGCGCGGCTTAGGCGTTGGCGGCCGCAACGGCGTTGGCTACAACGGCGTTGCCAACAACGGCATTGGCTACTATCCAAACAGGCCAACCAGAGGCGCAAATGGCAGCTACACCAGAACGGCTAACGGCAATAATAACGGCGGCTACAGCACTACGCGCCCAACCAGGGCAGCACGCAGCGGCGGTAACGACAGCTATCAGCCACAACAACGCCCGGCAAGCACAGCCCGCACACCCGATAGGCAACCAAGTTACTCTCCTCCCGCTCCTTCATCATCAAGCAGCAGCGGCGGCGGTGGTGGTGGCTCAAGCAGTGGCGGTGGTGGCGGCGGTAGGCCGGCACGACCATAATTTTTATCACAATACACCTATTATTTTATGAAAATTAAATATCTACTCAGTGTAATTGCTATAGTAGCAATTACCCAAAATAGTTTTGCCCAATATGCGCAGGATGCGGTGCGTTTTTCTACCGGGCAAACGGGCTCTACGGCGCGTATAAAAGGCGTTGGCAATGCCGGCACAGCCATCGGCGGCGACCTTAGCTCGGTAAGCGGCAACCCCGCAGGCCTTGGTTTCTTCACCCATTCGGAGCTGAGCATTACGCCCGAATACAACGATTTCAAAGCAAACTCGAGCTATTTAAACAGTTCTAAAGTTGATACCAAAACCACCGGCAACCTTAACCACGCCGCCTTTGTGATATACCAGCAGCTGCAACGGCCAAAAGGTGCCGATAAAACCAAAGGCTGGCTTAGTTTTAACTATGGCGGTGGTTACAGCCGAACTGCTAATTTTTACGAAAATGTAAACTACGCGGGCACCAACGGTAACAACTCTATCAACGATTATTACGCCAACCAGGCCAACCTGTATGGTATAGACGTAGGTACCCTGGCCGGTGCCGCTTACGACCATAACCTGATAGATAATTACGGCACCAACGCCGATCCCAACTATAAAAGCAATGCTTTCCCTGGCATTAACCAGCAGAGCATCGCGACACGCAGCGGCGGCCTATCAGCTTTGGATTTTGCCTTTGGCGCCAACTACAGCAACAAGTTCTACATCGGCGCGGGCATAAGCTTCGTAAACGTGAGGTTCAACTCCCTCAGCAATTTTTATGAGGATGGTTCGCTATCGGTACTCGAAGGCAATCCTAACCCTGTTGGGGTTACCCGCAATTACACCTCTAATTTTACGCAGGATCAGGACACTAAAGGCTCGGGCATTAGCGGCCGTTTAGGCGTTATCTTCAAACCTGCCGATGCATTCCGTATAGGTGCGGTAATCCACACGCCTACTTATTATACCATTGATGATTCGTACAGCGAAAGCCTGGCTACCACCATAAGCAATGGCAGCCACTACGAAGACGGTCCGCAGAACTATGCGCTGACTTACACCATGCGCACACCGTGGAAATTTGCCGGCGGTGCATCTATATTCATTAAGTCGTTTGGTTTTATTACCGGCGATATCGAATATGTAGATTACAGCAGCACGCATATCAGCAGCGATGCTAATTTCGATGGTACTTTCGATAACTCGACTATCCGCAGCCTGTACCAATCGGCAGTAAACTACCATTTAGGTGCCGAAGCCCGCATCACCAGTTTCTTTTTGCTGCGTGGCGGTTATGGCATACAGGGCAAAGCCCGCCGCGATGGTAACGACAGCGACATTAAAACCGTAAGCGGCGGCTTAGGCCTGCGCTTTGGCCAGTACTACCTGGATGCCACCTACACCCACGCCACAGGCAGCCAAACCGTGTTCCCTTACGAAATCGGCTCCGCCAGCCCAGGCGCATTGCTCAACAAAACATTGAATAACGGTTATTTGACTTTGGGGTATCGCTTTTAGATTTGAGACGTGAGATTTGAGACCTGCCTGCCGGCAGGCAGGTGTGAGACAAAATCACATTTATAAAAAAGCGATGAGGATTACTCATCGCTTTTTTAATTTTCTACCTTTAGTAATCCGATTAACCCATTCTGATAATATGCTATTAGGGTATCATCTTTTGATTTACGATAACAAATGCAGCATGTTCAGAAACCTGCTGCTAACGGAATGCGACAGGTACCGGGATATTTATGCCATCGATAAAATAGACCCGGCAATCAAAATCAAAACAAAAAAACCATTCTCCAGCACGTACGATAACTTCACCATCGTTAACGAACAGGTAAAAGCATTTTGCGAAGCTGAAGGATACCAGGGCCTGGAATTCGTACCCCTACCCGCCTCGCCGGGCTTCTATTGGTTCAAAATCCATAACGTGCTTGAGTTCGATGCCGCGGCTCGCGGAACACGCTTCCTCAATTACCACGAAGCCTGCCAGGGTTATGAAGAAGTAATTGGCGCAACGCCGCCGTGCTTGATATCAAAAGAAGAAGTAGGCGACGGCTTTTATCGTACCGACCTCTTTTTCGGCAGTTTCGCACACAAATCGCCGGTAGAAATCATCGGCAAAAAAACAAAGGAAAAACTAAAAGCGGCCGGCATCAAGGGGATTGATTATGGCGCGATACACGACAGGTACGATTGGCAAAACAACGCGCGATAGGCCGTCCCGAATTATAGTTGAATGTTGAATATGGAAATTGAATTATTACAAAATCTTAGAGATAATCCTCACGTCGGCCTTTTTGAAAACAAAGGAATACCGTTAGAAGAAATTGTTGTACTTGAATCGACATATAACAATGGCAATCCTTTTCCAAGCGTCTTGCGCGAAATGTTATTTCTCGCGGGGGAATTTTGTCCTGTGCTTGATTTTGGATTAACTGACACTCAACATGAAATGCAGGAAGAAACAAGATATTGGTTAGCGAAATATAACAGGGAAATAGTAAGACCGTTTTATGTCATTGATGTTTATAATGCCGGCGAGCAATGCCTTTGCATATACTTAGATAAAGATGAGCCCGACCCTATTGTGTACTCCGCGGTATTTTATTCACGACCCTTTGACCCAACGCCATGGCTGCATGCTTTAACTTTTACCATGTCTCAACTAATCGATAGAAGGTTGGATAGGCTTAAAAACGGTGAAAATCCATTTTGACTTATAAACATGTACCAAACAAGCGAGGAGATGAAAATTTTCATCGCCTCGCTTGTTTATGGGGTAATAACAAATCCGAAATCGAACATTCGAATTCCGAAATCACTTAATCTTCATTCACAAAAGACCTCAGCATCCAGGTGTTTTTCTCCTTGAATTGCATAAAGCGGTTCACCATATCGTTGGTACCGTCGTCGCCGGCTTTATCGGTAATTTCCAGTAGTTCGCGCTCCATTTCAATTAAGGTAGCCATGTCTTCAATCAACGCTTTCACCATGTCGGTATCTTTCAGGCCGATAGTATTTATTTCCTTTAAGGTTGAGGTGGTAATGTAATCGTTAAATGTACTGTAAGGCGCTTTTCCCAGGGTGAGGATACGCTCGGCCAGCTCGTCGATAGTGGTAAGCGCGGCGGTATATAATTCCTCGAATTTTACGTGCAGGGTAAAAAAGCTCTGGCCTTTAACATTCCAGTGGCAGCCACGCAGTTTTTGGTAGTGGATGTGGTAATTGGCCAGCAGGTCGTTCAGGTGGTCTACAACGGGTTTTACTTTTTTCTCTTCCAGGCTTATTTCTTTTGCGTCCATAGTTTGTGATGTGTGTATGTGTTTGGTGGATTAGATGCCTTCGGTGGCATCGTTGATAAAGGTACGGTTTTTAATAATATTGCCCATATTTGCAGCATAAATGACAATGCTGCAACCATTATTCGGCCATCAATTCGGCGGCACCATCTGGCGGATGGAGATAGACGAGCTAACCGATACCCTGCTGCTGGAAATACGAAACTCCGACGATAAGCAGGTGAGTTTCACCTCCCTATCCTTAACTACCGGCCAGCTGTACTTTGAAGGCTTTAAACCTGAAGAGCGCTGGTTTACTGGTTTGGAAGCCGCGTACGATGGCGTAGCTTTACTGCACTATTACAAGCACGAGGGCAGTCCCGAGCATAAGGGCATTATCGCTATTGGCGCACAGGATGCTGCGACCTTATGGAGCAACTACAGCCACGCGTTCGACCATCTCAGCATAAACGGCCCTATAGTTTACGATACCACCTTGCAGCCCAAAAAACTGATGCTGGCCGATATCATGACCGGCCGCCCGACGCGCAGCTACCAACCGGCCGATACGCCCCTGCCCAACAGCATAGCCATCCCCCAAATAGCCGCCGCGCAGGATTTTATTGCCGGCGCGCTGCCCGAAACGCCTTACGGAAATATCGTGCAGCGGCTGGATTACAATAGGTATAGAATTGTATCTTTGCACACGTTAAAAAACGGGGTGCTGCAACAGCACCTGTATATAATGGAGGGTCCGGAGATTGTGTACGCCGATTTATTGAACGCCGATATACAAAAATTGCAGCCCGAGGCGTTTGTATTACATAAAAATGTACTTGTTTACATTAAGAATAAAACAGAAATTATCGTATTAGCCCTCTAAAAATACTGTATAATAGCAAATTATGAAGCATAAGTTCTTATTGTTATCCTCCATATCCCTCTTCGCCTCCGCTTCGTTATACGCCCGGCCTTTAGTTGATTCTGTAGGCGTAGAAAACCTTAACGGCAAGAAAATTATCCTCCACAAGCTGGACCCAAAAGACAATTATTACTCCCTCGGTCGCAAATACGGCGTTAGCCCGAAAGCTATCATCGACTTTAATAATAACGCCAGCATGCAGATAGGCAAAATTATCAAAGTGCCTACCGAGCGCCCCTTTGCCGATGCACCGGCGGTAGTAACCACCGCCCCGGCCCAGCAGCCGCAAACCAAGCCTGTAGTGCAGCAACCCGCAACAACTCAGCCTGCAACTACCACCCCGGTGGTAACTACCCAGCCCGCAACAAACACACCACCCACCATAACCGCTGCCGACCAAAAAACTGCACAGCAGGTGGCCAACAGCAATAAAAGCGGCATTACCACGCAGCAATACAAGGTGTCGGCCGGGGAAACGCTTTATGCTATAGCCAAACGCTTTGGCACTACGGTTGATGAAATTACCGAAACCAACAAACTAACCGGCCCCCTTATGCCGGGCCAGGTGCTCACCATACGCTCGGGCATACCTGCGCCCAAGCCTGTTGCAACGCAACCCGTTGTTACGCAGCCTACAGTTACTGCTCCTGTTGTAATGCACCCCGATACCGCCCTGGCCAGGCGCGATAGCACTTATGTCGCATCGCCTGCAGATTCGTTGGCCGATAAACGTAATGGCACCGCTAAATATGGCTTGTTCGAAAAGAACGAGAAAGGTGTAGCCACCTGGATAGAGGATACCAGCCTCGATCCCAATAAAAAACTGATACTGCACCGCACCGCCCCTATTGGCACCGTGATGCGCATTACCAACCCCATGACGGGTAAAAGCACCTTTGCCAAGGTAGTTGGCCGCTTTACCGATAACCAAAACACCCAGGGCGTTATGATTGTAATGACCAAGAATGTTGCCGATGCTATCGGTGCTATTGACAAACGTTTCCATGTAACTATTAGCTACGGTACGCCTAATGAATAAACCTTATGTAGTTGGTGTTGCCGGCGGAAGCGGAAGCGGCAAAACCTTTTTCCTGAAATGTTTTTTGGAGCATTTTACGCCCGAAGAAGTGTGCCTGGTATCGCAGGATGATTACTACATCCCCGTGGCGCATACCATGACCAAGGAAGAAAACAAGCACTATAACTTCGACCTGCCCAGCACCATTGATGCTGATTTGTTTGAGAGCGACATCAGCAAGCTGATGCGCTGGGAAACCGTTTACCAAAAAGAATACACCTTCAATAACCCCGATATCGTACCCAGGATACTGGAGATAAAGCCCGCGCCTATCATTATCGTAGAGGGTTTGTTCATCCTCCACTTCCAAAAGGTAGCCAACGATTTGGACATGACTATCTTTATCGAAGCCGACGAAGACATTGCCCTGGCACGCCGCCTTAAGCGCGACCTGGCCGAACGCGGCTACTCTAACGAAGATGCGTATTACAAATGGGTGAACCACGTTGTACCGGCCTATAAAGAGTACCTGCTGCCCCACCGCGACAGGTGCGCCAAGGTAGTAATCAACAACGGAACGGTGGCGGATGATATCATCAGGGTAACAGACGAAATTTCGCAGGAATTGAGGGAGAGGGTTTTCGGGAATAGGTAAGGCTTGAGGATTTTCGAGCCATGACCGTATGTCCGCATCGCGAGTCGACTCACCCCCCGCCCCCTCTCTGCTGCGCAAAGAAGGGGAGAAATTGGGGCTATATTTTTCTCTTCTTTCTTCACCCTCTTTGCGGAGCGGAGGGTCGACGCCCCGTGCATACGGGGCCGTCGGAGTGAGTCAAATCTGCGAGCGATAAGAACGAATTTGAAAGTTTCGGAAACTAATGTTAAACCCCTTTTAAATCGCGATTTATGAATAACCTGGTTGCGATAGAAAGCCCTTTCAATTTAGGATTGAAAGAACTAATGCCGGGCAAACCGCCGGGTGTGGACAAGCTTCCGCAATGGCTTAAGCAACACGGCTTATATGAAGCCCTCCCGCCCACTCAAATCATCAACATACCCGCACCAACGTACAGCATGCATATCGATGCCGAAACGGGTGTGAGGAACGCGGATGCGATTGTGGACTATTCCAAAAATTTAGCGCTTACAGTACAGGATACTTTAGCAAAAAACAACTTCCCCTTAGTTATCGGCGGCGATTGCAGCATATTGATTGGCTGCATGCTTGGTGCAAAAAAACATGGCAAATACGCTTTGTTTTTTATGGATGGCCATACCGACTACGTACCCACTCAATTTTCCGGCACCAAAGCCGCAGCGGGCATGGACCTTGCTTTAGTAACCGGCAACGGCGCGGACAAAATCACCAATATTGATGGCTTAAAACCCTACGTAAACGAAGCCGACGCCCTTGCTTTCGGTAACCGTTGCGAGGACCGGGAATATGTAGAGTTGATTCTCAAATCGGGCATCGCCTATTTCAGCTTGCGCGAAATCAGGCAAACCGGCATTGAAACTGTTACTGCTGATTTCATCGCCCAGGCCAAATTGAAAAACTTAGACGGCATCTGGATTCATTTGGACGTAGACGTGCTGGATGATGATATAATGCCCTGTGTGGACTCCCCTCAGCAAGGAGGCCTATCTTATAGCGAACTGAACCAAACGTTAACTGCGCTTTTCCAATCGGGTATAGTAAGCGGTATGGATATTACCATCCTCGATCCGGATCTAGACGAAGAGGGAGTGTATGCAGGACGGTTCGTTAAAGAAATAGCAAAAGTGCTTAATGCGCGGGGAAGGGAATAAACTAGCGATACGTGAGGCTGCTAATGGATGAATTGAATGCAGCTACATTGGCCGGCTTTACATTCAGGTAAATGGCGTATATATTCTCACCCTCAATTTTTATAAGGCCGAACCTTCTATTCTTCAGCAAATGCAACTCTTCAAATTCAGTTTCAATATCCTCTTTTTCCAATAATTTTTCAAGGTCGTTTTTGGAAAGATTAAACTTTTTGTTCCCAGTGCCTTTATGCGGTAGCGGTATATATAGAATTATAATTTTTTGATTGCCGGCAAAGTTCAGTTGATGTCTAAAAGACCAACTTATAGTTTTTTGGGTCGATTGCAACCCCTCCGGGATTAGCAACTCATATTCTTTATCCGGTATTACCGTACCGTCTGCTTTCATAGCCACATGGTTTTTAATACTGAACGGCGTTAATTTTAAACTAATGGATGGGGGATGTTTTGTCGCGCATCCAAAACAAATCGGTAACACCAAAATCAATAGGTATTTGTAAAAAGGGTGTGGCGACATACTTCAATTTTATTCGAAGTACAATGTAGTGAAAGTTGTGAAGCCTGTGAAGTTGGAGTGTGTGAAAATACTAATCGCAATTCAGCAACAGATCGTAGTATTTCTTCATCAGGATGGTGTCGTAGTTCACGAGGGAGTTGTAGGCTTCGGTAACCAGCTCGTTCAAAATAGAAGAGCCGAGCTGCCCTGCCCCGTTTGGGATGGAATCGTAATAGGTAATAAGTTCTTTAACCCTTATGATTTCGTACAATAACTGCTGAATGAGGTCGGTGTGCTGCCCGTTGCCCATCCCACGCGAATTATTGAGAAAACCTAAAGGATCATTGGTGGTAGATATCATTTGCAAAACAAGGATCCGGCTAAATGTTTCTCGATATAATTAGACTTAAGTACTTGCAACCACTAAGGTTTATATTTTGTTTTAAATATTCACAAAAAATTTAAATAAAAATAACAAAACCCTCTTTTTGGGAGGGTTTTGTTTTATACGGATTAGGTATGTTATTTGTTCGACTCTGGCCTTGGCAATAAAACCTTACGGGAAAGTTTCAGTTTACCTTGTTTATCCACGTCGAGCAGTTTCACACGCACTTCGTCGCCTATGTTGAAGATACCATCCATGGTCTCTATCCTGCGGTGATCTATTTCAGAGATGTGCAGCAAGCCATCTTTACCCGGCATAATTTCAACGAATGCGCCAAACGGCATAATCGATTTCACTTTGCCTTCGTATATCTCGCCAACTTCCGGTTTAGAAGCAATGTTACGGATACGGGTTAAAGCCGCATCGATAGCTGCCTTGTTATCGGCAAATACCTGTACTATACCCACGTTGTTAACCTCTTCGATAGAGATAGTAGCGCCGGTTTCGCGTTGCATTTCCTGGATGATCTTACCGCCGGGCCCGATAACTGCACCAATAAATTCTTTGTCGATTTTAATGGTAACAATACGTGGAGCGTGTGGTTTGTAATCTTCGCGTGGCGCGGTCATGGTTTTAGCCATTTCGCCAAGGATATGTAAGCGGCCTTCTTTTGCCTGATCTAATGCGTTGGTAAGCACTTCGTAAGAAAGACCGTTTATTTTCAGGTCCATCTGTACAGCAACTATACCGTTTTTGGTACCGGTTACTTTAAAGTCCATATCACCTAAGTGATCTTCATCGCCAAGGATATCAGAAAGGATAGCGTATTTGGTACCCATTTCGTTGGTGATCAAGCCCATTGCGATGCCCGATACCGGGTTGGTGATCTTAACACCTGCATCCATCAAAGCCAATGTACCGGCACAAACCGTAGCCATTGACGATGAACCGTTAGATTCCAAAATATCAGAAACGATACGGATAGTGTATGGGTTCTCATCTTCGTGCGGTAACACACGTTTTAACGAACGCATAGCCAGGTTACCGTGACCAATCTCGCGACGGCCTGCACCCCTGTTAGGGCGAACTTCACCGGTTGAGAAACCAGGGAAATTGTAATGCAACAGGAATTTTTGGTAACCGTTGATGAAAGCACCATCAATCATTTGCTCATCGTCCTTAGCGCCTAAGGTAACTGTGGTTAATGCCTGGGTTTCGCCACGGGTGAACACGGCGCTACCGTGTGCAGATGGCAGGTAACTAACTTCGCTCCATATAGGGCGTATTTGTTTGGTATGGCGACCATCTAAACGTTTGCCTTCATCCAAAACCAGGTTACGGATGGCATCGTATTCCACATCGTGGTAGTATTTTTTGGCAAGCGATTTGGTGATATCGTCAATTTCGCCTAAAGTAGCGATGTAAGCATCACGTACTTCTTTGAATTTTGCAGAACGCTCATCTTTTGCAGAAGCAGAAGAAGCGATATCATATACCTGCTGGTAAGTAGCTTCGTAGATAGCCTTTTTCAGGTCTTCGTTGCTGTGCTCGTGGCTGTAGGTACGTTTAACAGTTTTACCAACTTCTTCGGCAAGTTCAATTTGCGCTAAACACTGTATTTTAATGGCAGTGTGTGCAAACTTAATCGCTTCAACCAGTTCAGCTTCCTGTATCTCGGCACTTTCGCCTTCCACCATGTTGATGTCGTGCTGGTTACCTGCTACAATGAATTCTAGGGTTGCAGTTTTTAACTGGCTAAGGGTTGGGTTGATAATCAATTTGCCATCAACTTTAGCAACACGCACTTCAGATATAGGCCCGTTGAAAGGGATATCAGAAACAGCTAATGCTGCCGAAGCCGCTAAACCTGCCAGTGCATCCGGCATAATGTCTTTATCGGCAGAAATCAAAGAAATCATCACTTGTGTATCGGCGTGATAATCTTCGGGGAACATTGGGCGCAATGCACGGTCTACCAAACGCGAGATCAAAACCTCATAGTCTGACAAACGTGCCTCGCGGCGTAAAAAACCACCCGGTATGCGGCCGGTGGAAGCGTATTTCTCTTGATAATCTACAGAAAGAGGTAAGAAATCAATGCCCTCTTTTGCATCCGGTGATGATACTACGGTAGCCAATAACATGGTATCACCCATCTTAATTACTACAGAGCCATCTGCCTGTTTAGCCAGTTTACCGGTTTCGATCTCAATGGTGCGGCCGTCACCTAAATCAATAACCTTTTTAATTACGTTTAAACTCATCTTGTTTGTGTTGTGGGGCGCTTTTCATCTTCAGGAGCGTCCCGGTTTTTATGTGTGTGTATGTATTGTTTCGATGTGTATGTTTCGCCGGTTCTGAATCGGCTTTTGAAGCTATTTTTTGCGACTGTTTTAGGTTTATAAAAGGCAGCAAATAACGATTTCAAAAAGTAAAAAAGCCATCCTGCATAATGCGGACGGCTTTTTGAAAAATATTCAGGAGGATTACTTGATGATATCCCTTAGCGCTAAAGCTTTGATGATAGCACGATACCTGTTGATATCTTTTTTGAAAAGGTATGCCAGCAATCCGCGGCGTTTACCTACTAATTTTTGAAGCGATAACTGGGTAGAAAAATCGTGTTTGTTTTTCTTCAAGTGCCCGGTTAAGTGCGCTATGCGGTAAGTGAATAATGCTACCTGTCCTTCGGTTGTACCGGTATCAGCGGCATTCTTACCATGTTTTGCAAAGATCTCTGCCTTTGCTTCGTTACTTAAATACATTACGTAAATAATATTAAAGCGTGTAAAATTCTATTAATTGTGGCGCAAAGGTAAGTATTAAAGTCTGAAGTTTAAAGCCTTTAGTCAAAAGAATTTAAAGCGATAATTAAGATTAAAATGTATAGGTTTCATCCATGTGACAGCATAGCCTACCGGGCTCAGTTTGCTCTTTATTATAGAGGAATTTATTAATAGAGACATTGTTGCCATGTAAAGAGATTGTATTGACCAAACCGAACAACTTCGGGCTTTCTATCATCTCGTTGGTGCGCACATCAATTAGGCAAAGTTTAAACCCGGGTTCATTGTCTTTCATGTCCCACTTAATTAGCAACAACTTCACAAAATCTTCCGTCCATGCGTATTTATCCTGCCATAGGCGTCCGGCGAAGTTGAATTTATGCAACCCAACCAATTCTATTTCGCAAGCATTATAAGGCGATCCCATGCGGATTTCTCCAATATCTTTTATTTTGATTTCGAAAGGCGGGCCTGGCTTCATCGTTATTAAATTCCTGATTATAAAAATAATATTTATTAACCATTTATGGCGTTGCCTGCGGCCCGCGCTATCCGTTCCAACTCCTCATTCCGTCCCCACTGATAGAAGTGGGGACTGCATTCCGGGGTTTTCACTGCTATCGCTAACGCGGGTTTGGCCTTTTTAAAATCTTTGCGTCTTCGCGGCTTTGCGTGAAATAATGTTCGGACAATGCAAAATGGCTAATCTGAAAACCGTAAATTTGAGTGACCGCTAAATAATTGAACAATGCAAGAAGCAGATAGCGAATTTAATTCAGTGCAGAAAAATCTCGCTTTAAGAAAGGAGTTAGTAGATTATTACTCTGACTTTTTGGACGAAGAAGTTACACGGGTTGTTAAAGAAAAAGGTTACACGCAAAAAGACTTTGACGACATGTTAAATGGCGACAGTTAAATACAAAAGCATAAAAGAACTTTTTACCAACTCCTAAGTTCTTACTTTTGACTTGCTACTTTTAACTTATGAGCCAATACTCCACCTTCGAAACCGAGCACCGCGTACGCCCCGATGATATCGACATGTTTCAGCATGTGCATAATAGCAAGTATTTTGATTATGTGCTGGCCGCCCGTTACGAGCAGATGGAAACCTGCTACGGCATGGCCATGGAGAAATTTATGGAACGCGGTTTTGGCTGGGTAGTGCGCTCTGTTTATATGGACTATAAACGCGCCCTGGTAATGGGCGATTACTTCTTAGTGCGCACCGGCATCGAAAGCATTAACGATAAAGGCTGCCGCGTGGCCTTCACCATCACCAATAAAGCCACCAAAAAGATATGCTGCGATGGCTACTTCGATTACGTAATGATTGATATGGCCACCGGTCGCGGCACCAAAGTGCCCGAGGATGTTATTAAGCACTATACTATTTGATGTGCAGATTTCAAATGTGCAGATTTATTTAAAAGCAGTTGACACCATAAAAAATGAAAAGAATTGAAAAAAAATTCGACGCTGTTCTGTTTATGCGTGAACAGCGTGAAAAATTGACTATCGAATTGTCTAAAATGACAAAGCGGGAAATAGTGGAATTCTTTAAGCAAAAAAGCAAAACAGAACCGCTAAGGCCAAGTGCGTAGTTTTCGTGCAGGATATAAATTAAGCACTACCGGCCCTACTACGTGAAGTCTAATTAATGAATTGAAGATTTTAAGATTATTGTTCAATGCCCATAATGTCTATCAAGAGCGAACTTGCCAAACTCGATAAAAAGGCCCTTATCGAAATATTGACGGACTTGTATAAGAAAAACAAGCCGGTGCAGGAGTATCTCAATTTATACATCAAACCCGAGGATGAGGCGAGTTTATTAGAAAGCTATCGCGTAAAGGTTTACGAAGCCTTTTTCCCAAAGCGTGGCTACAATTATAATCTTAAGCAAGGTAAAGATGCGATAGGTGATTTTAAGAAACTCGGCACTTCCCCCGAGTCGGTTGCAAGCCTTATGCTTTTTTATGTTGAAACCGGCTTACGGTTCACCAACGATTTTGGAGACATTAATGAGGCATTTTATAATAGTTTGGCAAGCACTTTCAGCAATGCCTTAAAATTGGCCCATAAAGAAGGCATCCTGGAGCAATTTGAACAACGCGCCTCAGATATATTTGAAGGCAGCGAAAACTTCGGATGGGGTTTCGGGTACAGCGTGTCAGAAATATTTTTCAATTACTACGAATAGATAAACCCATCCATAATCTGCATCCCGGATGTCCGGGACACATCAATTCGCAAATATCGCGTCGCAACAATTCACATCGCTTACCAGCAAGCCTTTCGAGCCGTTGATCGTTTCGATAATATGGATGAATTTGTAGGTTTTTGTCAACTGGTCGAAGGCGTGATCGACCACTTTTATATTAAGGTCCTGGGCAGAAAAGTCAACATCGTCCTGCAAACACAGGAAATGATGGTCTTCCATCGGCATAAAATCGTGGGTGTAGCCTTGGTCGTGCAGGGCTATAACGCGGTTGGTAATGGCGTTATTGAGTTTACGGGCGTTGTTCTTAAGGGTGGTCATGGCGGTTGTGAGTTTTTCAGTTTATAGGACGCTCGGCCCGGGTAAACTGTTACAGATGAACAATTTAAATCCGGCACTTTACCAGAACAATATACGTACCAAGAACACGGTAAGTTGCAGTTAATCTGAAAATAACTGTAAAGGGGGCAAATTTCTTTACCCCCTCTGCCAATTATTATCCAATAAAGTGCTGGTTGCCCCGGCCCTGGCGCTTCAACTACATGGCCCCTTCTATCAACTCGCTGTAAAACTCGGGCACGCTCATGCCGGCTGCTCTTACCTGCTGCGGTATCAAACTGGCGGATGACTGTCCGGGAGTGGTATTTACTTCTATAAAATAGAATTCGTCGGTTCCCTCCAGCAGTATAAAATCTATCCTCACCATGCCGCGGCAATTGAGGCGCAGGTATATCTGGGTTACGATCTCGCCTATCTCATGTACCTTGTCGGCAGGGATGCGGGCCGGGGTAATCTCCTCGGTAAAACCCGGACTGTACTTGGCTTCGTAATCAAAAAACTCTTTGGTGGTTATCAGTTCGGTGGCGGGCAGTACGGTTATCTTGCCCTTCAGCCTGGCAATACCTATGCTGAACTCGCGGCCTTTTATGAACTCCTCTATCAGTATCTGGCTATCCTCGTGGAAGGCTTTGTCCAGTGCATCCTGCAGGCCTGCAACATTGTGCACTTTGCTCATGCCCACGCTGCTGCCGCCATTGTTGGGCTTAATAAACAGCGGGAACCGCAGGTTGGCGGCAATGGTAGCCGTATCGTGCATATCGCGCTGGTGCAGTTGCATCGATTTTGCGGTATGCAGGCCGTGTATGCCATGCACCAGGGCCTTGGTGTAGGCCTTGTTCATGGTAATGGCCGATGTGGTAGCATCGCAGGTGTTGTATGGGATGCCCATCATATCCAGGTAGCCTTGCAGTTTGCCATCTTCGCCGGGGGTGCCATGCACGGTGATGAATGCAAAATCAAATTTTATCTTTTCGCCGTTAAGGCTCAGGCTGAAATCGTTTTTATCAACCGCAATGGTTTCGCCATTATTATCGTAGGCCCAGCTATCGCGATGGATGAGGATGGTATAAACGTTGTATTTACCGGTTTCGGCAAGGTTTGCGGCGATGTTTTTGGCGCTGTTGAGCGATACTTCGTACTCGCCGGTGAATCCCCCGGCCAAAAGGGCTACGTTAATGGTTTTCATATAGCCCAAAGATAGTTTTTTTTAGAAGTTGAGGGGGGAAGAAAGGGTATTTAGAAAGGAGGGAACGTTTTAAAGTTTTGGCTCCCCTCTCGAGAGAGGGTGGGCGGGATGGTGTTGGAGCAGGGGTGTGTTCGCCACCATGCAACGGCGCATAGCAATCGACGAAACACACCCCTCCACCCCTCTCGAGAGGGGAATCGCACAAACCCACTGCTTTTTAAAAATATGATTTGCGCGCCTATTCCGCCACAATCGCCTTCAACTGCTGATAAACCTTTTCGGTAGGCAAACCTACCACATTGGTGTAAGAGCCGTTGATTCGTTCGATGCCGATGAGCCCGATGCGCTGCTGTATGCCGTAGGAGCCGGCTTTATCGAAAGGTTGGTATTCGGTTACGTAGCTCCTGATCTCTTCATCAGTAAGCTTGCGGAAGAACACTTCCGACATATCGTAGAATTTATTGTAACGGCCCTTGTAAAGCAGGCAAACGCCAGTGTAAACCTGGTGCACTTTGCCGCTTAGCTTGTGCAGCATGGCAATGGCGTGTTCGGCATCATCGGGCTTGCCCAGTATCTCGCCATCTATGCAAACGATGGTATCGGCGGTGAGCACCACCTCATCGTTAATATCTTCATCAAAGGCTTCCGCTTTCTTTTGGGCAATGTAAAGGGCAATCTCAGCCGGCGCAAGGCCATCCGGGTATGATTCATCCACCTCCTTCAAAACCACCCGGAAATCGATATCCATCAGTTTTAGCAATTCCTGCCGCCGTGGCGATTTAGATGCAAGAATGATCTGAGGTAAATTAACCATGCAAAAACTATTGACTTTTTACTTTAAACTTTTGACTTGGATTACCAGCTATACGCCTGTTCGTTCATCCATTTGCCCTGTATCTTCATCACTTTTTCGATGATGTCGCGCACGCAGCCTTTACCGCCGGCATAGGGAGAAACAAATGCGCTAACGGCTTTTATCTCTTCGCAGGCATCGGCGGGGCAAACCGGCAGGCCCACCATCTTCATCACGCCCAGGTCGGGAATATCATCGGCCATGTACAGCACATTGCTGGGGTGGATGCTTTTTTCCTCTACATATATCTTGAAACGCTCGGTTTTGGTATGCGCGCCCAGGTACACATCATTTACGCCCAGGCTATTCAAACGGAACAGGGCGCTCTTACTCCTGCTGCCCGATATCGCCGCAACGTTATAACCGCTTTTTACAGCCAGCTGCAAAGCATACCCATCCTTAATATTAAAGGCGCGGCTCTGTACGCCGGTTTCGGTAACGAATATCGAACCATCGGTCAGTACGCCATCCACATCAAAAATAAAAGTGGTTATATCTTTAAGCTTGTTTAAAAAGGATTCCATCTATAAAATCATTGAGTCATTGGGTCATTGAGTCATTATTTCATCTGCACACCTGAAATTTGCACATCTGAAATCTCCGGCATCTGCAAACTGCTAACCGCCTACTGCAAACTGCCTATTGGTTATCCCGCCACTCGTACACCCAGGCGCTTTGTATCTGTTCCAGGTGGCCCTCGCTTGATTCCTCGCGCGTGCCGGCAAAGTTAGGCAGGCTTAGCACCCATTCCAGCAGGTCGGTAAAGCGGATGCGGTATATCTTCGATTCGCCAAAGTCGTCGCCAAACTTTTCGTAAAGGCTCATGGCTATATCTTCGTGGTCGTTCCAGTGTATGGGCAGGGCGAATTTATCGTCGTTCATTTCTTGCTTCGTAAGTATAAGTCTTATTAATAATTAATGCCCCATAAAACCCGACTGATCGGGCAGGGTAACCTCTATATCGCCATCGATAATTACGCACTGGCAGCCCAGTCGCGATGTAATGCGCGGGTTCACGGCCCTGTCAATAAAGTCCTCTTCCTTATCAGAGATCTCCTGAATGTTGTCCATCCCTTTATTAACGTAAACATGGCAGGTGCTGCAACCGCATACGCCGCCGCAGTTGTGCTGTAAATCAATGCCGTTTTCCAGGCAAACGTCTAAAACAGATTCCCCTTCGGCAATAGGCAAAACAACGGTGTCGTGGTCGGCCTCTTCAAAGTTGATCGTTAAATTAAAAATATTCATTTTGGCAAAAGTAACAAAATTACTTATCCCCGTGAGGTACGATGCTGTTTTTGATAATATCCTGACTTAGCGAAAGGTAAATCTGCTGTAAATCTGCCTTCCGTTCCAACATTGCCAGGTGCGCCTGCATGGTTTGCTCGTCTTTACGCACTGCCGGGCCGGTTTGTACGGTGGCGGGCGAATGTGCCTTTATTTTATCGGCAGTTTCCAGTATCAGCGGGCGCAGCATGTCAAAGGCCATATCGTGCTCCTTTAAAAGCCCTTCGGCTACCGCGTATAAATGATTGGTGAAATTGCAGGCAAAAACCGCAGAAAGATGTAATATTTTGCGTTGCGCGGAATTTACCCGGTAAACGTTATTGCTGATGGTTCGGGCCAGGTCTTCCAGCTGTTTGGTTATCGCTTCATCCGCACCTTCGATGCACATCGGCACATCCCAAAAGTTAAGCTCCTTTGTTTTGCTGAAGGTTTGCAGCGGGTAAAAAACGCCTGCATTGGCCGTATAATCCGTAAGCGCCTTTAAATCTACCGCGCCGGAGGTATGTACCACCAATTTACCCAATGACGATAAAGCGGGAATAATTTCCGTTATGGCATCGTCTTTTACGGCAACTATAAAAATATCAGTTTCGGCATCAATATCTTTGAGGTTATCGATAGCCTCCGCACCCACATGATAGGCCAGCAGTGCAGCGTTTTGCATGTTAGGACTATACACCTGCACCAGGCGGTGCCCGGCATTTTTAAATGCTGCTGCAAGGTGGGTGGCCACATTGCCCGAGCCGACGATTGTAATACGCATGAGTTGATAGCTTTCTATTGCAAAATTAAATATTTGGGTTACTTTTATTTCTTAATTCAAAAAACCTTATTCCCCCACAAAAATGAAGTTTCTTAAACGTGTTGTTACATTTCTGCTCGTGCTCATAATTTTTGGGGCGGCCGTTATCGCCATCCTGTATTTCACCAAAAACAAAGAAACAAAAGAAATCACCTATAACCTCCGCAAAAATACCAACGGCAGTTACCAGGAACTGAGCGGCGGCGTTACCCATTACGAACTGGATGGGCCCGACTCCGGCAAAGTGGTGGTAATGATACATGGCTTCAGCGTGCCCTACTACATCTGGAACGGCACCTATGAGTACTTAACCGAGCACGGCTTCCGCGTCCTGCGCTACGATGAATTCGGCAGAGGATACTCGGACCGACCCGACACCGTGTACAACAAGCAACTTTATATGGACCAACTGAAAGAATTGCTAACCAAGCTTGAAGTTAAAACGCCCGTGAGCCTGGTTGGCGTATCTTTCGGTGGCGCGGTAGCTACAGATTTTGCCTGCGCATACCCGGACATGGTGAACAAAGTGGTATTGGTAGACCCGGTTTACAACTTCGGCAAGCCCGATTTTTCGCAGTATTACACTACGCTAAAGGAAATGGTAGGCGCAGATGACAGGGCCCTGAGCCAGATGACGGATTTTAAATACCCCGATAAGCACCCCACCTGGGTAGACCAATACACCCCGCAGATGGAATACAAAGGTTTCCGCCATGCGTTGGTTTCTACCCAATATAATTACGACTTTAAGCCACGCGAAAGCTACGCCTTACTCAATAGCAAAAACAAACCGGTGATGCTTATTTGGGGCAAGGAAGATAAATCGGTACCTTTTATGTATGCCGACTCGGTAAACAAACTGGTAAAAACCGAGTTTTTGCCGGTTGATGATGCCGCCCACCTGCCCTTTTTAGAGCAGCCCGAAATTGTGAACCCCGCTTTGGTAACATTTTTAAAGAAATAGTGTCTAATAAATAAACAAACACTAAACACATTATGGATACTTCACTCATTACCACCAGCAATACATTAGAAGGGTATAAAGTTACCAAACACCTTGGCGTGGTGCGCGGCATTACCGTGCGCAGCCGCAGCGTTGTGGGTAACTTTGCCGGTGGCATACAGTCGCTTTTTGGCGGCAGGCTTTCTGTTTACGTTGAGCTTTGCGAAAACGCCCGCGAAGAAGCTTACCAGCTATTGATACAGCACGCACGCGCGATAGGCGCCAATGCCATCATCAACATGCGCTACGATGCCAACGAAGTAATGCAGGGCATTACCGAGGTTTTAGCCTACGGTACCGCCGTGGTGGTAGAGAAGGTGTAAAAAGCCTCCAAATATATTTCACGCAAAGCCGTTAAGTTTTTAATTGTGACTTAGCGGCTTTGTGTATTTGCGCATAAACCTATCACATACCTGCTCATGCTTTTCTATAAAATTATTCTGTAGATTTAGCTAACCCAATTATCATGAGCAAAACCATCCAAACCCTAATCGACGGCTTCACCTACGCAGGCGAGGTAAAACACATCATCGTTAACTATCTCATGCTCCTCATCACTATTTTGCCGATAGTAATGTATGGTTCATCGGGGCCTAAAATAAAGCGGGCTGCTTTTGGGGTATTATTGGTTATGGCGGCGTTCCAGGTGTTTTTGTGGTTTGCGGTGGCTGCGGTTGGCATATCGGTTACCTGGTGCGCACTGGGAGGCATCAATTTCGTAACGGCACTGAAATACAAAGAATATCGTAAGCCCTTATATTATCTAAGTATAGTTTCGGCAGTAATCGCCATTACATACTATGCGTTTACGCTTCAAAAGGAAGTTACGTTTGCGCATATCGCAGCAGTGGTGTTGGGCGCTGTGCCCTTTGCCTTGTTTTCACCGAAGGCGAAAAAATAACGATATTAATCTCGGGCAAAGTAGCTAAGTCGCAAAGTTTTTAATTTTCAATGGCGGCTTTGCGCCTTTGCGTGAAATCTATTGGATATCTGTTTCGCTGCGCTATATTTGCCTCAAATACATTTACCATGCAGGCAATAAAGCAATATATAGAAACTCATAAACAGCGTTTGCTGGACGAACTGTTCGAACTGCTGCGCTTCCCATCCGTTAGTGCCGACCCAAAATACAAAGCCGATGTTTTAAACGCTGCCGATTACGTGGCCAAAAAACTGACTGATGCGGGTGCCGATAACGTAGAAGTTTGCCAAACCGCAGGCTACCCTATCGTGTATGGCGAAAAGATAATTGATGCCGCCTTGCCTACCGTGCTGGTCTATGGCCACTACGATGTGCAACCGGCAGATCCATTGGAGCTTTGGCTCACCCCGCCCTTCGAACCCACCATCCGCGATGGCAAGATTTATGCACGCGGTGCCTGCGATGATAAGGGTCAGTTTTACATGCACGTAAAAGCGTTCGAGCTGATGATGCAGACCGATACCCTGCCCTGCAATATCAAATTTATGATAGAGGGCGAGGAAGAAGTAGGCTCCAACAACCTTGGTATTTTCGTAAAAGCAAACAAAGAACGCCTGAAGGCCGATGTGGTGTTGATATCCGACACCTCGATGATCAGCATGGAGCATCCTTCATTAGAGACTGGTTTACGCGGCTTGTCCTATCTTGAAGTAGAAGTTACCGGCCCTAACCGCGATCTGCATTCGGGTGTTTACGGCGGCGCGGTGGCCAATCCTGCAACCATACTGGCCAAAATGATTGCCTCCCTGCACGATGAGGATAACCATATCGCCATCCCCGGCTTTTACGACGATGTTTTGGAACTCACCGAAACCGAGCGTGCTGAACTGAACGCTGCACCATACGATGAAGAAGAATACAAAAAAGACCTGGACATAGCCGAAACCTGGGGCGAGAAAGGCTACACCACCTTCGAGCGTACCGGCACCCGTCCTACCCTTGAGGTAAACGGCATTTGGGGTGGCTACATTGGCGAAGGCGCTAAAACCGTACTGCCATCAAAAGCCAGCGCCAAAATTTCGATGCGTTTGGTGCCGAACCAAACCAGCGAGAAAATAACCCAACTCTTCACCGATCATTTCCTGAAAATCGCCCCTAAATACGTTAAGGTAAAAGTTACCCCGCACCATGGCGGCGAGCCGGCAGTTACCCCTACCGATAGCATTGCCTACAAGGCAGCACAGAAAGCCATAGCCGAAGCATTCGGCAAGCAGCCTATCCCAACCCGTGGCGGTGGCAGCATCCCAATAGTAGCTTTATTTGAGGCTGAACTGGGCCTAAAAACCGTACTGATGGGCTTTGGTTTGGATAGCGATGCCCTGCACTCGCCAAATGAGAAGTATGATATCTTTAATTATTACAAAGGGATAGAAACCATCCCGTTGTTTCATAAGTATTTTGCTGAATTGAGTAAGTAGGAGTTGTCTGAACTCGAATTTGTCGAATTAGGAGAATTATACAGAATGTATGGTCCCCTATTCGACAAATTGTAAAGACTCTCTAATGTTCGAACTCAGGAAATTTATTGGCTGATAACCTATGCATATTTGCCGAGCAAATACATAGATAGTGGCGCTATTACGAAATACAAAACCGAAGCAATGAAAATCCACTTTTCAAGCTTTGCAAGTTTAGCGCGTCGCAACCGCCACAACTGTTTAAAGATGATATAAATCATCCCGAGCGGGGCTATCAAAAAAAGGAAAACAACTCCTCCAAACACCATTTCTTCACTGTGTCCAAAAATGGATATTAGAAATTCCAGGACGATTGTTCCGTAAGAAACAACCAATATAAAAATCTCTACATACGGTGGCGCTACTTTGCTTTCCATGTTAATCAAACACTCCACTTCTCACACCCCTCCAAAAACGCTTCGTCCGCATCTGCCCCTATTCCCGGTGCATCGCTGATATCGAGGTGATAGCCATTGTACTGTGCACCACCCACGCATGGGTCTATAAGGTGGCCGAGTTTGCAGGTATCCATATCATAGAATTGAATATTGGGACTGGCGTACACAAAATGGAGCTTGCTGCTGAGTGCTATACGGCTTTCCAACATACCGCCCATCATACAGGGGATGCCGCGTTCAGCACAGGTATCGTGTATTTTCTTCGCTTCGGTAATGCCACCAGCTTTTGCCATTTTGATGTTTACATAGTGGCAGCTGCCGCTTTCTATCTGCTTGCGGGCATCATGGTGGATATACACGCTTTCATCGGCCATAATTTTTACGGGCGACAGGCCCATCAGTTCGGGCAATTTATCGTCGTACCAGGTACGCATGGGTTGTTCGCAAAACTCTATATCGTATTGGCCGAGGGCCTGCAGGGCATATACAGCCTCGTCGAAACTCCAGCCCTGGTTGGCATCTATGCGTATCTTCATTTCGGGGCCAACGGCTTCGCGTATCTGTTTGATGCGTTCTACATCAATGGCGGCGCCTTTGCCCAGCTTTACCTTTAGTATGGTAGCGCCGGATGCTTTAAAATCGATGGCTTTTTTGGCCATTACTTCGGGCGTACCGATGCCGATGGTGATGTCGCTTTCTACCACGCGTTTTTCTCCACCGAGAAATTTATACAGTGGCAAACCAGCATTTTTTGCGGCGATATCATAAAGCGCCATATCGAATGCGCTTTTAATGGTGCCGTTGCCGGCGGTGGCATCGTGCAATTGCTGCATGCGTGCGGGGATATCCAAGGCATCTTGTCCTTTCCATAATTTGGCGAAATCTTTGGCCATTACCAGGCAGGTATCCTGCGTTTCGCCCACAATCATCGGGAAAGCCGAGCACTCCCCCACCCCATAAAACCCGGCATCGGTATGGATGCGGATAAAGGTATTAGCGGCATGATCCATAGTGCACGTGGCAATGGTGAAAGGCTCCATGGGGATGCTGAAACGAAATATATCAATATGGGCGATGATTACTTGCGGGTTGTTCATAGCAGATCTGAATAGCAAATTTATTAAATTGTTGGTGGCTATTTAACCGCAAAGCACGCAAAGTTTTTCGCAAAGGAGCGCAAAGCCTATATTTTGGTTAATTTTAAAACAAGCTTTCCGAAATTCAACCTTTGTCCCACCAGCTTAAATAGCCATCTCGCAACCCTTTGCGCTTCTTTGGGTTTTTTTCCTTTGCGTTCTTTGCGGTTAAATTAACCACTAAACATCTTTTTGCACAGCAACACAAAATTCCTATCTTTGCGTTCGTACTTCGTACACATTCATTCTGTTGCTCCGGTTTCTGCTCTCTGAAATCGTCCATGCACCGGGAAATTCTTTCAAACGATTTTATTCAATTAAAAAATATTTACATGGCATTAACCACATTGCCTGGCGAGTTTGATTATAACTCTACCAGGAACAAACTTTTACTTACCGAATACGGCCGCAACGTGCAAAACATGGTGAAATACATTGTTGCGCTGCCCACTAAAGAAGAACGCAATAAATACGCCCAGGTAGTTATCGACCTGATGGGTTTCCTGAACCCGCACCTGCGCGATGTTGCAGATTTTAAGCACAAGCTTTGGGATCACCTGCACATCATCTCCGATTTCCAGTTGGATGTTGATTCGCCATACCCTAAGCCTAGTCCGGAGGCTATCCACCTTAAACCCGAGCCGCTTAAATATCCGCACCAGCGCATACGCTACAAGCACTATGGCAAAACCATCGAAATGATGATCGAGAAAGCCAAAAGCATCGAGGAGCCGGATCGTAAACGCCACATGGTACAGGCCATTGCCAACTTCATGAAAATGGCCTACGTGCAATGGAACAAAGATTCGGTTGCTGATGATCTGATCATATCCGATCTGCTCCACCTATCCGGCGGCGAATTGAGGCTGGAAGAGAACGTAAACCTTAACCGGGTAGAGTTCCGTACCAACCCTTACAACAGCCAAAGCAACAACAACAACCGCGGCGGGCGCACCAATAACCAAAACAACAATAACAACCAAAACCGCAGCAATGGTGGCGGCGGAGGGCGCACAAACAACAATAACAACCAAAACCGCAACAATAACAATAATAACAACAACCAAAACCGCAACCGTAATACCGGCGGGGCTAAGAAGTACTAATTGACGTCATTGGGTCATTGGGTCATTGGGTCATTGGGTCATTGGGTCATTGGGTCATTGGGTCATTGGGTCATTGGGAAAACTTTTTGAGGTTTGATTGTTTGTGCTTGTTGAATTTATTTATTGGATAATTTTATAATCTTTGTTGCTTTAAAACCATTGCACTTCCTGCCATGATTTATGAACTATCAGCTATAAACATCGGCACGAAATATAAACCATCAACCAAATGAGAAACGCATTCGAGATACAAGGCGGCAAGAAACTTAAGGGCGAGATCATCCCGCAGGGCGCAAAAAACGAGGCGCTGCAGATCATATCGGCTGTATTGCTTACCGGCGAAAAAATGACCATTAATAACATCCCTGATATACAGGATGTTAATAAACTGATAGAACTAGTTGGCGATATGGGCGTTGAGGTGAACCGCATCTCGCGTTCGGTTTGCACCTTCGAGGCCAAGGAAATAGACCAGGATTTTTTCAATTCCGAAGCCTTTAAAACCAAGGGTGGCGGCTTACGCGGCTCTATCATGATACTAGGCCCACTGCTGGCACGTTTCGGCAAGGCATCTATCCCAAAACCGGGTGGTGATAAAATTGGCCGCCGCAGGCTGGATACCCACTTCCTGGGTTTCGAGAAACTGGGCGCACGCTTTGATTATAATCCCGAAACCGGCTTTTACAACGTGGATGCATCAAACCTGCGCGGTACTTACATCCTGTTGGATGAAGCATCGGTAACAGGTACGGCCAACATCGTAATGGCAGCTGTATTGTCAAAAGGCACTACCACCATCTACAACGCCGCCTGCGAGCCTTACCTGCAACAGCTTTGCAAAATGCTTAACCGCATGGGTGCCAAAATCAGCGGCATTGCATCCAACTTATTAACTATAGAGGGCGTTGAAAGCCTTGGCGGCACCGAGCATACCATGCTGCCGGATATGATAGAAATCGGCTCGTTCATAGGCCTGGCCGCCATGACGGGGTCCGAAATCACCATCAAAGACGTTAAATATGCCGAGCTGGGCATGATTCCCGACGTTTTCAAACGCCTGGGCATACAGATGGAACTTCGCGGCGACGATATCTACATCCCCTCGCAAGACCATTACGAGATTGATACCTTTATCGATGGCTCGCTGCTTACCGTTGCCGATGCGCCATGGCCGGGCTTTACGCCAGATCTGCTGAGCATTGTGCTGGTAGTGGCCACTCAGGCAAAAGGTTCCGTACTCATCCACCAGAAAATGTTCGAGAGCCGCTTGTTCTTCGTGGATAAGCTGCTGGATATGGGTGCCAACATTATCCTGTGCGATCCGCACCGCGCTACCGTTATTGGTTTGGATAAACAAATACAGCTACGCGGTATCTCTATGACCTCGCCCGATATCCGCGCCGGGGTGTCTCTGCTTATTGCTGCCTTATCGGCGCAAGGGAAATCTACAATCTATAACATAGAACAGATAGAGCGCGGCTACCAAAACATCGATGCCCGCCTAAAAGCGCTTGGGGCAGATATTACGAGGGTATAATTAAAAAGACATATAAAAGGTCACTTATGGCATCCTGCCAGAAGATATTGACCCTCCTGTGCGTTGCCTGCATGCTGAGATTGGGCGTGTGGAGGCTTTGGGTGGCATAGTTATGGCGTGAATGAGTGTGATTTTAATCGGTGAAACGGCGAAGCCCTCTTAAGCACCTTAAAAAACTTACTTAAGCGAAAAATCATCTAAATCGGTGAAATCGCAAAAAATATAAATGATTAATAAGGTTCTAAATAGTTTCACAACGGCATGGCGGGGCCTCACCCTCACCCTGAAGCACCTCTTTGTGGGGAACCATAAGCGCGATGTGGTTTCTATTACGGATAACAACTACTTTAGCCGCCAAAACGATACCAATACCATACAATACCCCGCACAGCAACTGCCCACGCCCGAGGTGGGCCGCTACCAGTTGGATGTAGAGATTGACGATTGCATCGTGTGCGACCTTTGCGCCAAGATTTGTCCGGTGGATTGCATCGACATCGAATCGATAAAATCTACAGAAGGCTCTATCGGCGAAACCAGCGATGGGTCAAAAAAACTACTTTACGCTGCCAAATTCGATATCGATATGGCTAAGTGCATGTACTGCGGGTTGTGCACCATTGTGTGCCCTACGGAATGCATCGTAATGACCAATCAGTACGACCGCACCGTATTCGAACTGAAGGATCTGAATTACGAGTTCTCGGATATGTCGCCCGAGCTTGCTGCCGAAAAACGCGCCTTGCTGGAAAGACAACAGGCCGAAAAACAAGCCGCCAAATTAGCCGCCATGAAGGCAAAGGAGGGCAACGCATGAGTTTAGTACAAATACTCTTTTATCTGATGGCATTGGTTACGCTGGGTTCAGCACTGGTGGTAGCCGCAAGCAAAAATCTGGTGCGAAGCATATTTATGTTCTTCGTAACGTTGTTTGGGTTAGCTGGCCTCTACGTATTGGCAGTTGCCGATTTTGTGGCTGTTACCCAAATTGTGATATACGTGGGTGGGATTTTGGTGCTGATACTGTTTGCCTTTATGCTATCGGGCAAGGAATCGTTGGCAGCTGTGGAGCAGCAGCAGAATCGTTTCATCAGCTTGAATACTGTGGCCGCCTTTATACTCGCCGCACTGTTTTTAGTGGTGATGGTAAACGTGGTGTTCAAGGCCGATATAGCCGGCCTGGCCTGGGTAAAAGCAGCAAAAGATGCAGGCAATATTATCCCGGTGAACCAATCGGGCATTAACAATATCGGCATCAATTTAATGACCGGTTACCTGCTGCCTTTCGAGGCCATCAGCATATTACTGATGATTGCCCTGGTGGGCGCGGCGCACCTGTCGCGCAAGGAGGGCAACCCATGATTGGCCTGCAGCATTTCATGCTGGTGAGTGCCGGGCTGTTCTGCATCGGTTTGTTCATCATCGTATCAAAAAAGAATGCGATACAGATATTGATCGGCATCGAACTGATGCTGAACGCCGCCAACCTTAACCTGGTAGCCTTTGGCCGGTACGACCGCATCAACAACGGCGGCCAAATGTTTGCCCTTTTCGCCATTGTGTTGGCAGCCGCTACAACAGCCGTGGCACTGGCCATCATCCTGAATGTGTATCGCCGGTATAAAACCATCGATGCGGATAAAATTAACCAGTTAAAGGACTAAGGGGATGAAGCGACTGACGATATTATTACTGTTAACGTTTTCATTAGCTGCCTGCGCGCAGAATGACAAATATTTTAATATAAACAGCAAAACGCTGATTTTTAAGGACCCGCCGCTGGCAAAGGATAAGCCGCTGGTTTTGATAGACGATAAAGAATATAAAGGCAAGCTGGAGGACATCAACCAGGATGATATCATCGCCGTTTCGATTATCAAAACAGCGGATGGGGCAAAAATATACGGGAAGAAAGGTGCAAATGGGGTGGTGATGATTACCACGAAGCAATCGTTGCCGTCCACGCAGGATAACATCGTCTTGCCGCCGCCTCCTCAGTTCAAAAAGACGCCCGATAAATTTATTGTGGATGGCAAAGACCGGGGCGAGTTGAAGATGGAAGACGTGGATGCGTTGGATGTATTGAAGTTTGAATCGGCACCGTTTCCCAAAAAAGCCGGTACCGATTCCCTGGGTACAATCTATACAATTACGACCAAAGGCTTCGCCATAATGCAGTATCAAAAGAAACTGGGTGCTTTTTCTAAGGAGTACAAAGCATATTTCGATTCGTGCAGCTGCAACGATATCCGTTTCCTGTATGTATTGAACGGCAAGCCCTTAAAACAGGAGGAAGATAAACGTACGATAGAAAAGCTGTACGATTTGCCTGCGGAATCTATCACCTCGGTAATGTTCATGGATAAACACTATAAAAACACATTAGATAATAAAGAGCCGGTGGTAGTGATTACCACTAAATAAAGATGAGGAAGCTGATTGCCATATTATGCCTGTGTTTATCCTTCGTGATGATGGATAATGCAGCTGTGGCGCAGGGAAATGGAGAGCCTGCAACGCTAATGCCCAATACGCCGCTTATTGTTGTCGACCGAACTTACCTGGCAGATGATTTTAGTGCCATCAAGCCCTCTGATATTATTAAGGTAGATACACTAAATGGGGCAAAAGCTGCCGCTCTATTTGGAGCGCGGGGAGCCAATGGGGTATTTTTAGTTACTACTAAAAAAGGCAAGCCGGGTACAAAGTACGCTGAACAATTGAGCCCGTATCTAAGTAAAGTTAAATACCGCAGTTGGGTGGCATTAAATTCGAAATTGGCAGATAGTGGCTTAGCCGGATTAAATACAAGCGACATTATTAAGCTGGAATTTTCAAAAAAGGGGGTTAAATCCGGTGATTATCTATCTAAGGGTCGTTATCCACTATTATCTATAATCACAAAAGACTACGCCGTGAATGCCTACCTTAATAAGCTTTGCAGCGTAACGTGGGGCTATCGTAAATACTTGAACGACCGCAATTTCGACGATTCGGAGGTACTTTATGACGTGAATGGCGAATTTATCAGGCACAGCGATGAATTGATAAAGTTATTGTATAACCTACCTGTGGAAAAGATTAAAGACACCAATCTCAACGAAAACTATATGATGAAAAGCCAAAACCACACAGTTTTTTCAATCACAACAAAATAAAAATTGAACCCAACGACCTTCCATACCGACGCGCAAACCGTAACCCTTGCTATCATAGCAGTGGTATTGCATTGTGCTGTTGGTGAAATTAACCAGTTAAAAGATTAGAAATGAGAAGGCTGAATTTGTTTTGTTTATTTGTTTTGCTGATGCTTGCCATTAAGGCTGATGCGCAGGTAAACCTGCCAAAAAAGCACCCGTTGATCGTAATTGACGGAGTGATCTTTAAGGGCAACTTAGAGAACATCGATCCCAATAGCATTGCAGAGACCGCCGTGCTAAAAGGGCCTGTAGCAAAAAAAATGTACGGCGACCAGGCGGCAGACGGGGCAATACTTATTTTAACCAAGCGCGATAGGAAACCGGATTCGATAAGGAATGCGTTGCTGAATGATCCTGCTTTGGCTAATGAGCGACTGATTATTGTAGACGGAGAATTATCAGAGAAGAAACTAAACGAAATTGATACAAGTACTGTGTTTTTAATAGATTCGATAAAACGGGAAAAAGCATTCGGCCAATTCCAGGGTAGGGCCAGGAACGGGGTTGTTAGCATCCTCACAAAAACCGCTGCTATAAAAGTTTATGAAAACAAGTTAGCCGGTTGGTCGCCGGGGTATCAAATTTACCTTGACGAATTGGGCGACGATACAAAAGTAACTTATATACTAAACGGCCAGAGGGTAAGCAGTAACCAGGCGCTGCGAACCAAAGTGTTGTTTAACCTTGATAATAAAAAAATAAAGAGCGTAAACTTTAACAATGGCGAGCGGGTAAAAAAAGGCGTTAAACCAGTTTTAATCATCAAAACAAAATAAAAATTGAACCCCACTACCCTCCATACCGACGCGCAAACCGTGACCCTTGCTATTATAGCCGTGGTGCTGCCTTTTGCTGCCTTTGTGTTAAATAAAAAAATGCGGACGACGCGGGTTGCCATTTTGGGTTTGTTTTTATCCCTGGTGATGATGGACAAGGCCGCTTCGGCGCAAACCAGGGGGCGGGGCGTAAAAAGGGTTTCCGGCAGTGCCAAATCAAAACATACGCCGTTGATACTAGTGAACGGCAGGTTTTATAACGGCGATATAAGTAAGCTTAACCCGAACGATATCCAAAACATTAAGGTGTTGAAGTACGAAGCGGCAAAAGCGAACTATGGTAGTTTAGCTACCGATGGTGTTCTTTTGATAGAAACAAAGCAAAGGCTTAACGGCGATTCTGTCTACCGAATCGATTCGGTAATTGTAAATAAACATCCTTTATTTATTGTGGATGGCGTACCATTTAATGGCAGACCGGACGATGTTTTGGTTAAAGACGTTGGCGAGATCATTGCAATAAAGAATGTGGCAAATGAAGGCGCTTACATCAATAGGGCAGATGACGGTGCCATAATTATCATCACACGTAAAGAGGCGATTAAACAATATCAAAAGAAGTTGAGCGCGTTTTCAAAGGAATACAAGGATTACCTTGATACGCATAAAGGAGATGATACGGGGTTAACGTATCTGATGTGGAACGATGGCAGTGTACGACAGGGTAGCTCAGCAGCCTTAACCAAAGTTCTATACGACCTGAAAGACGGAGACATAAAATCGATCTCTTTTTCCAAACGTAAGCAAACCGCAACAGGCTGGAAACCTGCCATAGTAGGCGTTGAATTAAAAACCGAACAAAATTGAACCCAACCACCCTCCATACCGATGCACAAACCGTAACCCTGGCTATTATAGCCGTGGTGTTGCCTTTTGCTGCTTTTGTGGTAAATTTTTTGGTGCTGGGCAAAAGCAAGGCTTCGGGTTGGGTGTCTACGTTGGCTATTATGGGCAGTGCGGTGTTGTCGCTTAGTGTATTCTTTAGGGTGTGGGATAGCCATACCATCCACATGCAGCAGGTGTGGTTTACCATTGGTGTAACCAAGGTGCAGATTGGGGTATTGCTCAATAATCTATCGGTTTTGATGCTGGTGCTGGTATCGCTGATTGCCTTGCCGGTGCATATTTATTCTACGGCTTACATGAAGGATGATACCGGTTATAGCCGCTACTTCCGTTATTTAAGCTTCTTCTGTTTCAGCATGCTGGCTTTGGTGGTGGTAGACAGCCTGATTACTTTCTACGCTTTTTGGGAACTGGTAGGTTTCTCCAGCTACCTGCTTATCGGTTTCTGGTATGATAGGGACAGCGCGGTACAAGCCAACAAAAAAGCCTTTATCATGAACAGGATAGGCGATATCGGTTTGCTGACGGCAATCATGATATTCTTTGTTTTATATGGCACATTCGATATCGATAAAATATTTGGCGAGAAAGGACTAACGTCTTTCATCACCGTTAAAGATGGCGCATGGGCGTTAATGCATGAATTGCGTGTGCCGGCATCTAATGAGTCGGTCTGGGTAAACTTTTCGCCACTTTTTCCGCCCGTCGTTTTACACTATATCGCCTTCGGTGGCATCTTCTTAGCGGTCGCCGCAAAATCTGCCCAATTCCCATTACATACCTGGCTGCCCGATGCGATGGAAGGCCCAACTTCGGTTTCGGCATTGATACATGCGGCAACCATGGTGGCTGCCGGGGTATTCCTGTTGGGGCGGGTTTATCCATTCTTTAGTCCCGAGGAACTCACCATATTGGCCATCGTCGGCTGTTTCACAGCTTTCATGGCAGCTACCATCGCGCTCACACAAAATGATATCAAGCGAATACTGGCCTACTCCACTATTTCTCAATTAGGCTATATGGTAATGGCGATGGGCGTTGGGGCATATTCATCGTCGCTGTTCCATTTGGTAACGCATGCCTTTTTCAAATGCCTGCTGTTTTTGGTAGCGGGTATTGTCATCCACCAAATCAAACACATCAAGGAAGATAACAACCTCGATATTGACCCGCAAGATATCCGTCACATGGGTGGCCTGCGCAAAAAACTGCCGCTGACTTTTATCGCCGCACTACTAGCAGGTTTGGCTTTGGTAGGCTTCCCATTGACCTCGGGTTTCCTGTCGAAAGACGGTATCCTTATCCAGGCCTTCGAATGGGCAAATGGTAAGCCGAAAATTTTTAAGTTGATACCGATAGCCGCATTTTCAACAAGTTTGCTCACCGCCTATTATATCACCAGGCTTATTGTAAAAGTGTTTTTCGGCAAATTAAGGCCGGGAAAAGTTCAACCGGGCTTTCATATCCACGTTACTAAATTAGGTTGGCGGTATAACTTGCCTTTGATATTTCTTACACTTTGTTGTTTATTTCCGCTGTTTTCACTGAACCCATTATCTTACGAGCAGTCATGGCTATTTGAAGGTTTTGCGGGTTCCCGCTTGGGTGATGCGACAAGCGCAATTCATTGGGAAATTCCGCTATTTGTTACTCTTATGTCGATAGGGGTGATTTATGCCGCATATTGGATGAACACCGGTATAATAAGAAGTACAGAATTGCCGCAAGCTAATTTCTGGTATCGCATCTCCTACAACGAATGGTATATCGACCGTTTTTATAGGCGCGTAATCGTAAAGTTCGTAATTTGGCTGAGCGGCGCAGCCTATTGGATAGACCGCAACATTATCGACGGTTTTATACACTTGCTTGAGCGCATCGGCCAGTGCATAGCCAAAGCCGCCGCCTGGTGCGATAAATATATCGTGGATGGCGTACTGTGGCTGGTGGCTAAGTTGGTAGCCTCGATAGGTAACTTTGCGCGCCGTTTCCATGGGGGCAAAGTGCAATACTATTTGTACAGCATGCTGCTTGCCGTAATTGCTGTTTTCATTATTAAATTGATTTG
This sequence comes from Mucilaginibacter sp. P2_D11, assembly GCF_056404435.1. Taxonomy (NCBI): domain Bacteria; kingdom Pseudomonadati; phylum Bacteroidota; class Sphingobacteriia; order Sphingobacteriales; family Sphingobacteriaceae; genus Mucilaginibacter; species Mucilaginibacter sp. P2_D11. Next base: position 170,253 of record NZ_JBFUEA010000008.1, on the reverse strand, counting down.
GGCCTGATGAACATATTAACCCTGCTGATATTCACCCCTGTACTGTTCGGATTCATCATCCTGCTGCTGCCCTCATCCTTGCGGGCCAGCTTTAAATATATTACGCTTTTGGCCACGCTGGTACAGCTGGGGCTGAGTATTTGGATGTACATGAATTTTAAGACGGGGGCGCCATTTGCCGGCATCAGTCACGAAGAGCAGTTCCAATTCGTGCAGAAAGTCCCCTGGATACACCTCGACCTCGGTGCAGCAGGCAAAATGCAGATAGAATATTTCGTGGGGATTGACGGTATCTCCATCACCCTCATGGTGATGACCTGCCTGGTTATGGTGGTAGCTGCTGTGGCCTCCTGGGAGATAAAAAGCAACCTTAAAGGTTTCTTCGCGCTGTTTTTACTGTTGGATATGGCGGTAGTCGGCGTGTTCTGCGCGCTCGATTTCTTCCTGTTCTACACTTTTTACGAGCTGATGCTGCTGCCGCTATACTTCCTCATAGGCATGTGGGGCGGCGCCAGGCGCGAATACGCGGCTATCAAGTTTTTCCTGTACACACTCTTCGGTTCGGTATTTATGCTACTGGTGATGGTGGGACTGTATCTTTCGGTGAAGGACCCTGCAACAGGCAACCATACCTTCAACATCATCCAAATGATGAACCCGGCCAATTATATCAATGGCTCGGTGTTCTCCACCATAGCGCATAGCACCATTTTAGGTATGCCTGCTCGATCGGTGGGTTTTGTGGTACTGTTTATCACTTTTGCTATTAAAGTGCCCGTGGTACCCCTGCATACCTGGCTACCCGATGCACACGTGGAAGCACCAACGCCGGTATCCATCATACTGGCCGGTATCCTGCTAAAAATCGGCGGATATGGCATTATCCGCATCTGCCTGGGTATCTTCCCCGATGTAGCGCATAGCGGCGCATTCTGGATTGGCCTCTTAGGTGTTATCTCCATATTATACGGTGCATTCAACGCCCTTGCACAGCGCGATTTAAAGCGATTAATCGCCTATTCTTCCGTATCACACATGGGCTTTGTGCTGCTTGGCATAGCCTCCAATACCGCCGAAGGTATCAGTGGTGCCATGATGCAGATGGTGAGCCACGGTTTCCTCTCCACCATGCTGTTCTTTTTGGTGGGAGTTGTCTACAACCGCGTGCACGACCGCGACATCTACCATTTCCGCGGCCTCGGCTCATTGATGCCGCGTTACACAGTTTATGTAATGGTGGCTTTCTTTGCTTCTTTAGGTTTACCGGGCTTCTCTGCTTTCGTGGCCGAGGCGTTCTCCTTAGCAGGTGCATTCAAATCTCATTCGGTTAACGGCTTGTTGCCTTATTGGATGGCCATTTGCGGTTCGGTAGGTATTTTGCTGAGCGCGGCTTATTTCCTATGGACGCTGCAACGCATGTTCTTTGGCAAGTTGAGCCTTAAGGGCGGCGAGATATGGAAGATAGCCCTCACGGATATCAGCCTGCGCGAAACCCTTACGCTGTTGCCGCTGGCACTCATCGCTTTAGGTTTAGGTTTGATGCCGTCGCTGGTGTTCGATAAAATAAACGATTCAGTTTTGGCGCTGGTGCAATTCATCGGCATAAAATAATTGTTGCAGGCTTATGGAAACCAACAGGCAAACGCATCTTACAGGTAAATAAAATAAATCATGAAGAAGTTATTGCTTATTGCCTGCCTGTTAATATCATTCCAGTTTACCCGTGCCGAAGACGGCCAGAAGGTAGCCACCAAAGTAGAAAAAGTTACCGTGTTCCTCAGCGGGGCGCAGGTTACACGTACGGCTACGGCCAGCGTGGTGCCGGGCACCTCCACCCTGTCGTTCGAAAACCTATCGCCCGAGTTGGACCCGGCCAGCATACAGGTACGCGCCACCGGCGATTTCACCATCTTATCGGTAAAACACGAATTGAATTACCTGGGCGAGCAGCTGAAAACCAAAAAATTAGAAGAGCTGCAAGCCATGCAGCAAACCCTGCGTGATAAAATATCTCTGCAAACGGCCCTGCTGAACATTAACCAGGAGGAAGCCAATATGCTGACCAAAAACCAGGTAAGCAACGGCCAAACCGCAGGGCTGGATATTATCAAACTACGCGCCGCACTCGATTTCCAGACCGCCCGCCTCACCGAAATAAAAAAGAAAGAACTGGCCATCAACGCAGAAATTGCGCAACTGAACGTGCAATTAAGAAAATACGATAGCCAGGTAAACCAATTGATAAACACCCGAGGCATCGCCAGCAGCAATATATTGGTAAATGTGTCCTCGGGTGCAGCGCTGCAATCAACCTTTACCATTACGTATGTGGTGGGCCAGGCCAGTTGGCAGCCTACATATGATATCCGCGCCAAAAATGTAAGCAGTCCGGTAGTGATTGCCTACAAAGCCAATGTATCGCAACAATGTGGCGAGGATTGGAAAGACGTAAAACTCACCCTATCTACCGGCGACCCATCGGTTAGCGGACAGAAGCCGGACTTGAGGCCGTATTACCTTTATGCGTACAATCCACAGGTGATGATTAGGGGTTATGCCTCAAATAATTTAAACGAAGTAGTTGTTACTAATGCTTTAAAAAGCAAAGTACCGGGTTTAAAAGTCGATGATGCCGGTGCTATTGATGTCGTCACCACCGAGAACCAAACCAGTATGGAGTTCAATATCCAGAACCCTTTCTCGATACCTAACGACGGCAAGCAGTACTCGGTAGAGATAGACCAGGTGACCACCAACGCCACTTACCAATATTACGCCGCGCCGAAACTGAGCACCGATGTGTTCCTCACCGCCCGCATTACCGACTGGACCAAGTACAACTTCCTATCGGGCGAAGCTAATTTGTTCTTCGAGGGTACGTTTATCGGTAAATCGAGGCTGGATACCCGCGCGGCGAATGATACCTTAAGCTTATCTTTGGGCGTGGATAAAAACATCGTTGTGAAACGCCTGATGCAAACCCAACTGGCCGATAAACAAGGCATATTCGGCTCGAGCAAGAAAGAAACCCGCGACTGGAGCATCTCCATCAAAAACCGCAAAACGCAAGCCATCAACCTGTTGGTAGAAGACCAGGTACCGGTTTCGCAAAACAGTGCTATCGAAGTAGATACTCAGGACATCAGCGGGGCCGAAATGGACAAAGCCACCGGCAAGCTGTCGTGGACGTTTACTTTGGAGCCGCAGGCCGTAAAACAATTGCGGGTAAAATACACGGTTAAGTACCCCAAAAACCAAAGCGTACTAGTACAATAATAAAAAATGCAGCAGCTAACGCACGATATACCCAACCAGTTAAGTAATGTTTTAGGCAGTTTAACCTACTTTAAGCCCGAGATTTACTTAACTGCGTTGTTTGTTTTGGTGCTGCTTACCGATCTGTTCTTCGGCAAAACCTCTACCTGGCTGTGCCGTGCTATAGCCTGCATGGGTATGGTAATGGTGCTGGTGATGGATTACGACCAGAAGCTGATGATGCAGAATGGTATAGATACGCAATACCTGTTCGGCAGTATGCTGGCGCTGCATGGCCCGGCTGTTAGTTTCAAGATGGTTATCGATGTACTAACCTTCATCCTGTTGCTGTACTTTACCTGGGATAATAAACTGAAGGCGCATAAAAAGGGCCTGTCGGATATGTACACCATTGTGGTGGGCTCGGTATTGGGGCTGCATCTCATGATCATGGCGGTAAACCTGCTATCGGTTTACCTGGCTATAGAGATGGTATCCATCGCATCATACCTGCTGGTGGCCTATAAATCCGAACGGCTGACAACCACCGAAGCGGGGCTGAAGTACGTACTGTTCGGCGCGGCATCATCTGCTGTAATGCTGTACGGCATATCGCTTATTTATGCCTTTACGGGTTCGCTTAACCTAACGGTGGGTAGTCCCATGATAGCCAACCTGATGCAGGTTAACCCGCTCAGCGTATCTTTTGCGCTGGTATTGGTGCTGGTGGGCATTGGTTTTAAACTATCATTTGTACCGGTGCACTTTTGGGTGCCCGATGTTTATGAGGGAGCGGCAACTCCGGTTACGGCCTACTTGTCGTCGCTGCCCAAAATTGCTGCATTTGCCCTGCTGGTGAACTTTGTAACGCCGTTTGCTTTTTATAAAGGCTGGCAGGGTTTCGATTTCCGGCTGGTGCTGGCGGGCATCGGCATTGCCACCATGATAGCCGGCAACTTTGCCGCCGTGCTGCAAAACAATGTGAAACGCATGCTGGCTTATTCGGGCATTGGGCATACGGGCTTCGCGCTGATGGCATTGGTAACCTTTACGCCCGATGGTTTATCTGCCCTCATCTATTACCTGTTTGTTTATGGCCTGGGCATCATAGCCGCCCTGGCGCTGACCAACTACTTCGAAAACGCCGAAGGCATTACGGATGTGCGCGATTATAAGGGCCTCGGCTTTAAATATCCGCTGGCATCGGTTTGCTTTGTGGTGGTGCTGGTGTCCTTAACAGGTATCCCCATAAGCGCCGGTTTTACGGGCAAGCTGTTCGTATTTTCGGCCACCTACAGCGTTTACCAGCAAACTAAAGACCCCTGGCTGCTGGCCATGCTGGGCACCGGCGCGCTGACTACGGTGGTGGCCTTGTTCTACTATATCAAGATACCGCTAAACCTGTTCCTCAAGCGTACCGAGCTTTTGCTGAGCGAGAACAGATGGTCGATAAAGCTGGTGGTGTTATCGGTGGTTATTGCTATTGCGCTGATTGTGTTTGGGGTATTCCCCGATTTGCTGAAGGGGCACCTTTAATCATTCTTTTGATAAGGATGCCTTAGTTAGCAGAACCGTTAATCACCAGTTATCTGTACGGAAGGGTTCTGCCGGGAGACCCGCTGAATTTTGCAGGTTGGTTACGGGCGCATTTGTAAAAGCATACCTAATGGCTTGAACATTTGCACTGGTAGTTAACACAATAGTTTTTCCCTGAATTGCGGCAACCACCGGGCGGAAAACATGGTCGGCACCAGCCACATAAAAATGTTGGTTAAGCGGCTTATTATCGATGGTATTTAGCCCGTTTGCTGTTCCGTTGATATAGTTAAGCGTAACCTTATCACCCGTTTGCGACCATGATAAATATTGCGGGCCCGTACATTCCACCGGCAACCCATAGGTATTCTTTAAGGCTAACAAGGCTAAACGTTCGCCTACAGGTTTTTTATTTTGCGGATGATGGTTATCGGGTTCCCCAACGTCCATCGTAATAGCCATCCCGCTGTTTGGCATGTCCCGTACATTTGCCTGGGCTTCCCTAAACCGCGCATAATAATCGGATTTCAGATCGCCGCCCACGGGTGTGGTGTTATAATAATCTTCGGCAAATGGCGTCATCTGCACATAGTAAAAAGGTAATGTACCCTGCTTAAAACTAGTTCTCCACTGGCTGATGAGGGTTTTGTTAAGGCTGGTGTAGTCGCTTGCCGGCGTAACGTGCGAGTCGTTTTCTCCCTGGTACCAGATGAACCCTTTGACGGAAAGCCTGTTCAACGGACTGATCATCCCGTTAAACTCGTCTCCCCCCTCCGACCAATCCCTGCAGTACGACCCGTTTACGCCCGATATAATAATTCCTACCGGCACTTGTAGTGATTTGAACAGCTTTTGCGCAAAAAAATAGGCCACGCCACTCCATTTACCTACGGTTCCCGGCGAACAAGCATCCCAGCCTGCGGGCGATGCAAAAGCGCTTAAAGGCAGCGATGCCAGCTTTTGACGAACGGTGCTGGCGCGAATCAGCGGGTAATCAGCCGCCGCAATCTCGCTTTGGTAATTGGTAACGCCATTGAATGGAGAGATCTTATCAACCGGCATCACCATATTCGACTGACCGGCACACACCCACACATCGCCAATTAAAATGTTGGTTAATACTACAGCATCCTCCGAACCTGTTTTACAGGTGATGGTTTGCGGAGTGATATTTGCCAACGCGGCAGGGATGGCGATAGCCCAGTTGCCATATTTATCGGAGGTGGTTGCAAAATCATTAACATTCCAGCTCACCTTTACGGTTACTTTATATCCGGCGGTAGCCGTTCCCCATACGGTGAAAGGCTTGTCGCGCTGTATCACCATATTACTTTGTAAAACGTTGTTAACCGAAAACGGAACAATTACGGGTGGCGTCGTGACATCGGGCTTTGGGTCGGGCTTTGGATCCGGGATAATTACGGCATCCTTTTTACAGCCTTGCACAATCAGCAGCAGTACTAATGCCAAATAAAGCAGTGGTTTAAGGTTCATTCTATAGTCAAAATATCAAGCGCTCACCTGTTTTAGCTATTTCCCTCCTATCGGGTACAAACGCCCGGTTTAAAATACTTACAGGTTCTATGGTGCTGATAAGGCTATAACAATGGCTATATAAAAATGAACTTTTATATTTAAAATAGCAACAGGTTTTATATTCACTTTTGTTTTCTCTGACCTATGGCATTGCCCCGCTGGCTTTGAAATACTGATGTTGCATTTATGCGGTCAAGTAGGAGATGTAAATGCTATTCTTTGAAAGAATAGCATTTAAGAAAGCTGATTTTGAAGCCTAACCTTTTTTTGCTGAAGGCGCATATGTAAGTGGATTTAAACTTTAAATAGTTTATTTCGTATATTTGTATAACTAAAGCAAACATCATGGCAAATTCAAGTAAAAAAGAAATACCAGATGGTATTCCGGCTTTCATGAAAAAAATGATGGAAGATAAAAGGGATATCAAGGAAGCTATCCGCGATAAAAAATCATTGACAGAGTTGGCAAAAGAGAAAGATATCAAACTTGCAAAACTCATATGAAGTAAAGTCATCTCCCGATGGCTTCATTTACCATTTTACCACAAGATTTAACGTTACTTATACATTAGTGCTAAGCGTCTATTTGATTGAAGACGTAAGTACTTTTTCTTTGTCTTTATATCCTGATGAGGAAACAAACATGTTTGATTTCTGGGTAAAGAATACAGTCGTAAAAATTATCGGTGAATTTTTAAGGAAAGATTCTAACACGATTTTTTACGTATGCGATAGTACCGACGACAGGGAAGCCAAAAGGCATAATGTATTTGAATATTGGTATGACCGCTCGAAAGCAGAATACGACTTTGTCGGAAAACATGATTATGTTATTCGGTCTTCATATGGTTATGAAATATATTCATCACTTCTTTTTAATATAGACAACCCTTTGGCCGGCTACATCATAGAAAAATTTCAAAGATTGATGGATGAGAGTTGAGATTTGGTATCGCGATGTATTTACCATTCCATAACCAAAATATCATTTAAGAAAGCTAATTTTGAAGCCTAACCTGTCCCCGCCCTGGCGGTGTCCTCACCGGCAGGTAATTAAGGTAGATATTTAGATTATGTGGTACAATAACATCCTCGAAACCATTGGCAATACGCCGCTGGTGAAACTGAATAAGGTAGTAAAAGACATCCCTGCCACGGTTTTGGCTAAAATTGAAACCACCAACCCCGGCAACTCTATAAAAGACCGCATGGCCCTTAAAATGATTGAGGATGCCGAGAAAAGCGGCAAACTGAAACCCGGCGGCACCATCGTAGAAGGCACATCGGGCAACACCGGCATGGGCCTGGCTATTGCGGCGGTAATAAAGGGCTATAAATGTATCTTCACTAGTACGGATAAGCAATCGAAAGAGAAATTCGATGCCCTGCGCGCCTTTGGGGCCGAGGTTATCGTATGCCCCACCAATGTGGAGCCGGAAGACCCGCGTTCATACTACTCGGTGTCGTCGCGCCTGGAACGCGAGGTGCCCAACTCCTGGAAACCCAACCAATATGATAACCTGAGCAACTCGCAGGCGCATTACGAGCAAACCGGTCCGGAAATATGGGCACAAACAGACGGAAAAGTTACCCACGTGGTAGCAGGCGTTGGTACCGGCGGTACGCTATCAGGTATCGCACGCTACCTTAAAGAGCAGAATCCCGATATCAAAATTATCGGTATAGATACTTATGGCTCGGTATTCAAGAAATACAAGGAAACCGGCGAGTTTGATAAGAACGAGATATACCCTTACATTACCGAAGGCATAGGCGAAGACTTTTTACCTGCCAATGTTGATTTTAGCCTGATAGACCATTTTGAGAAGGTAACCGATATGGATGCCGCCCTCATGACGCGCGAGATCGCCCGCAAGGAAGGTATCTTCGCCGGTAATTCAACCGGTTCTGCTATTGCTGGCCTGCTGCAGATGAAGGATATGTTTAAGGAAGGCGATGTGGTGGTGGTGATTTTCCCCGACCATGGCACCCGCTACCTGGGCAAAATGTATAACGACGATTGGCTGCGCGACCGCGGTTTCATCAAAGAAGAAAAACTCACCGCCCGCCACATCCTCAGCAAAAAAGAAAGCACTGAAATTGTGACTATCGACTGCGAGAAGACCGTGCTGGAGGCCATCAACACCATCAAATCGCTCAATATATCGCAGATACCCGTTACCCAAAAAGGTATGGTTATCGGCAAGATTACCGAAAGCGATATCCTCACCTCGCTGATGGAAAACCCCGGCATCAAATCGCAGCCGGTAAAGAGCATTTCAACAGCACCCTTTCCTTTTATCGATCTGAATACTGCTATAGACAAGATATCTGCAATGATTAACAAGGATAACATCGCTGTGCTTGTAGAGGATGATAACGGGAAGATCGAGATTATTACGCAGTACGATATTATTAATGCGATATCGGCGTAGGCATAAAGGATTGAAAACAAATAATTCAAGCAGGGGCGCAATAATTTGCGCCTCTTTTTTTATATTTAGTTTGTGAAAAAAATCATCCTTATCGCATGTTTGTTTTTACTGGCCGGTTGTGATAACACCTGGGAGAATATGCAAATGCCTGCTGATGAAGTCAGGAAGGCAGTTAAGGCTTCCTTATTAGGTTTAAAGTTATATCCGAGAAAATACCCTGTTTCTCCAATAAAGATAACAGACGAGAAAAGTTTCGTTAAAGCCGCTGAGGCTATTCTATTCCCGATTTATGGTGAGAAAGAAATTAAAGATGAGCGGCCATATACAGTTGGGTATGCCGATGGTTATTGGATGATTTATGGTTATTTGCCTCCAGGTTATCATGGCGGAGTGTTTGAACTTATAATTAATGCAAAAACAGGAAAGGTTATTCATTTGATGCACGGAAAATAATACCGACGCCCACATGGCGTTTTTCAATAATTCAAGTTCCTTTACTATATTTAGTTTGTGAAAAAAATCCTCCTTATCGCATGTTTGTTTTTATTGGCCGGTTGCGACAATACCTGGCAGACGATGCACCTTTCTACCGAAAAATCGAGAAACGCTATAAGTTATTATGTAAAACGACATAAACTGCCTGAACGGATGTTTGCGAAAACAGTGATAACAGACGAGGCAAGCGCAGCAGTTGCGGCTGAGGAGGTATTATTCCCGATATATGGCAAAGAAACAATTAGGAACGAAAGACCTTACACGGTGGGCTCCGCAGATGGCTATTGGATAGTTTATGGTTACCTGCCACCTGATGTCGACGGGGGTGTCTTCATCATCATATTTTACGGAAAAACGAGTGAGGTAATGTATTGGGAGCATGGAAGGTAGGGCTATTTGCATAGTTCACTCACATACAAGTTTGTATATTCAATTTATGAAGAAACTCCTTATCATTTGCGCGTTTTTGTTGGCGGGGTGCGATAATACATGGGAGAATAGGACATTGCCCGTTAGCAAAGTCCGATTTTCTGTCCACGGCTATTTGGAGGGTTTAAAACTTCTCCCACATCGATTCCCTGTTTCACAGGTAACAATAACAAATGAAAAGAGCTTTGTGAAAGCAGCTGAACCCATCCTTTTTGCCGAATACGGAGAGGACTGGGTGAAAAGCCAAAGGCCATATGCCGTAGGATATGCAGACGGCTATTGGATGATGCAAGGTTATTTGTGGGCGGCGCATGGCGGCGAATTTGAAATAATTATATATGCGAAAACCGGACAGGTAATCTATATGACCCAAGGAGGGAAATAGCACTAAACAAAAATTATCTGTAAATCTCTAATCTGCACATCCGCAGCTTACCATTTCTTAAATATCACAAACACCGCCAATACAATCAGCGCGAAGCCTACCAGGTGGTTCCAGCCGAGCTTTTCGGTTTTGAAGAAAACGATAGTGAACACCATAAACATGGTAAGCGTGATGGCCTCCTGTATGGTTTTTAACTGAACCAGGGTAAATGGTCCGCCGTCTTCCTTAAAGCCAAGGCGGTTTGCCGGCACCTGGAACATGTATTCAAAAAATGCCAGTCCCCAGCTGATAAAGATGATGGAAATCAACCCCAGGTTTTTGCCCCATTCGTATTCTTTGAATTTGAGGTGCCCGTACCAGGCAAAGGTCATGAACATATTGGAGACTGTAAGGAGGAGGATGGTTTTTAGTCCGCGCATAATACACGAGTTAACAGGATTAAGGGATTTAAGGATTTAACAGGATAGCTTCACACAATCTATCGATTTACGGATTAAACAAAGACAAACTGATTTGCTTTCGTTGCACATGAAAACCATCTTTATGCTCAACTTGTTTCAGCACCTCATCATAAAAGTCGCCACGTTGCGCTGCCAATTGCATACCGGCTACCTGCCGTGTGGGTTCCCGAAACAAGTTCGGGATGACGTGAAGGTTGCTTACTGCAACCTTTTCTTCGCCAGCTCGGCGCTGTACACTTCGTTCAACTTTGGCGACGGATTTACCAAAAGGTATATCCGGGTGCCTTTTTCACGGGCCAGGGGTGCGGTAACTTCGCCCATTTGCTTGTAGCTTTCTAAAAGCGGGGCCAGGCGGGCGGTTACGTTATCGTCGTCGTCTACATAAATGATGTATTTTCCGTTCAGGCTATCTGGCGCCCACAGGGCAAAACTGCTGTTGAGGCTCACCACATCGGGCATGTTGTATTTTTTGTGGAAGTAGTGCAGTGCGCCGGCCTGTCCATAGTTATCGGCAAATATCTGGGTGTGCTTTTGCTGCTCGGGCGTAAGGCAGTGGTAGGCATCTGCGGCTTTTTTGGCCATTTCGTCCCAGCCCAACATGTCGGCATAGTCCTGCGTAAGTGGGTGCTGCTTTTGATCTTCCCAGGTTACGGCAAATTTTAAGAAAGGCATACGCGCTGTCGCAAACTTAAATGCGTCTACCGTTTTATCTAAAGACAATACAGGTAAAAACAAGGGCAGCAAGAGCAGGTTGGGTAAAATAAACAGCATTATGGCTGCAACCCGCAACACCACCCACGACCGCTGGATCATCTTCTCGACAGCGAAACCACCTGCTGCAAATAACATAGGGTACGCACCAAAAATGTAATAGCTTTTGCCATCCATATAAAGCAAGAACAGGAAGATAAGTACATAGGCGATGGCCAGGTACCTGAACCGCCTCAACTTGAATGCGAACAGCAAAAAGAAAAACCCGGTAAGCCAGATAAACAGCGAGGGGCCGTTTACCAGCAATTGCTGGATGATGAAATCAGAAGGTTTTACGTAATCGAGCTGCGTGGCGCGCAGTTCTTTCATGTGTGTTATAACCGGTAGATGATGCGCAAATTGCCAGATAACGTTTGGCAGGAATATGAGCACCGCTATAAGTGCCGAGATGATGACATGGCGGTTGAAAAGCAGCTTGCGCTCGTTACTGATGAGTATGCCAATGATGAGCGAACCGGTAAAGAACGCCATGGTGTATTTGGTGAGCATCCCCAGGCCAACGGCTGCGCCGAGCCAGTACAGGTAGCGTACATCGGCCGTATTGAGGTATTTACAGAACAGCCAAACGGTAAGCACCCACCAAAGCTGATCGAACACCACAGGCTGGAAGAGGTAATTGCTGGCTACGAATGCCGGTGCAAAAATGAGCGCCAGGCAGGCCGTGGTGATTGCAAAGCGCTTGCCGCCAAGCTCAACCACTATACGCCCCGTAAGCCATACAATCAATGCCCCGGCAATGGTTGGGAATACCCTCGCTGCAAACACCGAATCGCCAAAAACCGATAGGCTGATTTTGGCCAGCACCGCAATAAACGGGGGCACTTCTTTATAGCCCCAATCCAGGTGGTCGGCCAGTACCAGATGCAAAAATTCATCGCGGTGGAAACCAAACCGGCTGATGGCTACCGCATTGAGCACTACTTTAAGGGCAACAAATATCAATATAAACTTGGAGTACCCAGGCTTCCGGTTTTTATAGGACATTAAATGGCTTGGTTGGTTGCGTTAAAGATATTTTAAAAAGCTGAAAGTACAAAAGGACATCATTATATCGGAATCCAAATCACTCATTCAATAATTCACCCCTCCCCTACATTACCCAAAGCCGCCACACGCCCGATGTCAGCATGCAGGCAAAGGCCAGCGGGGTTAATATCTTCCAGCAGAGGTTCATCAGTTGGTCTACGCGTATGCGGGGCAGCGTCCAGCGTATCCACATTTGTATGCCTACCAGAGCTATGGTCTTTGCCAGTGTCCAAAAGATGCCCCAGGCAGCGCCCGTGGTCCAGTCGGCCAGCCTTACTACGCCCATATTAGGTAACGGGGTGTTCCAGGCACCCAGGAACAGGATTACCCCTACCATCGATACCAGGTACATCATGCTATATTCGGCCAAAAACACCAGCGCGAACTGCAAGCCGGTAAACTCCGTATGGAAGCCCGATATCAATTCCGAATCGGCCTCGGGGATATCGAAAGGTGCGCGGTTGCTCTCTGCCAGCGATGCAATGAAATAAATGACGAACGCTACCAGCAAATGCGGTGCGCGGAATACGTTCCATGATAGGACGCCGCCTACATGGCTTACATCCCAAATACCTAAAAACTTTATCTTCTCTGCTGCCAAAACGCCTTGCTGCATCGCAATCTCCTGCAGGCTGAGGGTTTGGGCTATCATCACCACGGCTATCAATGCGAAGCCGGCGGGTATCTCGTAAGAGATGATCTGCGCGGCAGAACGCATGGCGCCCAGTATGGAATATTTGTTGTTAGATCCCCAGCCGGCCATCAATATGCCAAGGGTTTCGATAGAAATAATGGCGAAAACGTAGTACAGCCCGATGTTGATATCTGCAGGGATGAGGCCCGCGCTCCAGGGCAGGGCCGCGAAGCCAAGGTAAACGCCTATGAAGATAATCACCGGAGCCATCACAAACAGCACCTTATCGGCCGCTGCGGGAATGATGAACTCCTTTTGTACCATCTTCAGCATATCTGCGGGTACCTGCAGCCAGCCGAATTTTCCGGTTTCTGTTGGGCCCAGGCGGTTTTGTATAAAGGCGCTCACCTTACGCTCGGCATATACGCCCAACATGGTAAACAGCCCTACAAAAGCAAACAGGCCAAAGGCAACGATGAAATATGTAAGGTAAAAATTCAACAGCGTGCTATGAGCTTGCAAACTTAATAAATGCGGGGGATAGTATATTAGTATTACACCGATTTCACGGATTTTTGTGATTACACCGATTGGTCCCCCCACCGTCATCGAGGCACGAAGACAACCGACCGTAGGGAGCTCATTGATTCCTTAAGAAAATTAAAACATCAATAATCTCTACGCAGGACAGGCAACTTTGCAGGTCGCCCTGCTAATCGGGAGATTGCTTCGTTCCTCAATGACGCGGGGGTTCAGACAATCTCCACATCCCCTATTCGCACCCTTCCCTTACATCCACAAACTCGCTTTTCACCTCGTCGTTGAAGAATTGAGAGGCGTGGTGGTCGAAATCGGCGGTATCGTCTATAGTGGTGTAGAATTTGCGGCTGCCCGTTTTGGTAATGCGCTGTTCAATTTCGGGGTGACGGCCAAGGTAATCTACCAAACTGGTAGCTACGATGTCGCCCTGGGCCACAACGTTTACACCGGCCGGCAAATGGGCCTTAATCTTATCGGCAAGCAGGGGGTAATGCGTGCAGGCCAGCAATATGGTATCGATATTTGGCGATTGCGCCATCAATTGGTCCAGGTATAGCTGTACGTAGTAATCGGCACCCGGCTTATCGTATTCGCCGTTTTCTATCAGCGGCACCCAAAGCGGGGCTGCTTGCTGGTGAACCTTCAACTGCGGCGCAAAGTGCTCAATCTCCAGCAGGTACGATCCGCTTTGCACCGTGCCTTTGGTGCCCAGCACCCCAATCTCATTGGTGTTGGTGTAATTGCCAATAACTTCTGCTGTTGGGCGTATAACGCCCAGCACGCGCTTGTCGGCATGGGTCTTTGGCAAATCCTGCTGCTGTATAGTACGCAGGGCTTTGGCCGATGCCGTATTGCAGGCCAAAATCACCAGCGGGCAGCCTTGTTTAAACATCCATTGCACGCATTCCCAAGTGTATTGGTGTATGGTTTTAAAAGAGCGGTTACCGTAGGGCGCGCGGCCGTTATCGCCCAGGTAAATATAATCGTAGCCGGGCAATTGCGCTACTATAGAGCGGAAAACAGTTAAGCCGCCTATGCCAGAATCAAATACGCCTATTGGTGTGCCGGTTGCCATATATCGTCAAAACTAAAAAAAGCGCCCCAATTATGGGGCGCTTTTTATGATTAATAATTTTGTTTACGCTTATTTCAAGCCCAATTTCAATTTCACAGGAGCCATCAAATCATCACCATCCGGCGATACGATCAGGTCGGTTTGTGATGAGTTAAGCACATAAGTGTAACCTTTTTCTTTTGCTACTGCTGCAATTGCGGCACGTGCCTTATCAACCAATGGTTTGGTTAGTTCATTGCCTTTTGCTTCTACCTGCTGCTGTGCAGTGTTTTGGTAGTCCTGGAAACGTTTCTGCAAATCCTGCAATTCACCTTCTTTTTGCACACGTACGGCATCAGTCATGGTTGCTTTAAGCTTCTGGTAATCGGCAAGCTTTGTTTGCAACTCGGTGTTCATGGCAGTAAGCTGATCAACAAATGTTTTTTTGTATAGATCGATTTGGGTAGAAAGCGTCTTAGTTTCTGGCATTAAACCTACCAATTGCTCAAAATTAATGTGGGCTATCTTGGTTTGGGCCTGGGCAAAGTTGCCTGCAAATAACATTCCTGCTGCAACTAAAGCAACTTTAAATAATTTTTTCATTGTTTTTTTGTTCTGTTCTGGTGTTTAATAAATAGTTCGCGAATTTATATAAAATTTTTATTTCGCAAGCACTCCGGGTTTAAGCCCAAGCTTGGTAATCACGTCGTTGCTTTTATCGTAGCGCGGGCTGGCATAAAGCATAATCACCTCGCTGTTTTTATCGAATATCATATCCAGGTTATCAGCCTCGGCAACTGCTTGCACTGCTTTTGACACTTTATCCTGAATAGGTTTAATCAGTGCGGTGCTTTTTTGAGCAAGGTCGCCATCGGGGCCGAATTTCTGGCGTTGGAAATCTTTAGCCAATTTTTCTTTATCCACAATTTCCGCTTCGCGACGTTTGCGCATATCCGGGGTCATCAGTACCTGGTCGGCCTGATAGGCTTTGTACAGGCGGTCTATCTCCTGGAAACGGCCATCCACCTCGCGTTGCCATTGGTCAGACAAAGCGGCCAGTTGCTTTTGGGCAGATGCATACTCGGGTATGTGTTTCAGGATGTAATCCGAATCTACATACGCGAACCGCTGCGCCATTGCAGCCGTGCAGGCCGTTACCGTAAAAAAGAGTACTAAAATTATCTTCTTCATAAACTATGCTACAAGTTTAGTTAAATCCACCGCTTAAGCTTTGCGATATGGTAAAGTGTATATGCCCTTTGTTTGCAGTAGGCTGGCCCGGCAACGCATCGAAACCGTAACCATAATCAAGCCCAAGCAAGCCAAATATAGGTAAAAATATCCTTGCACCCACGCCTACCGACCTACGAACGTTAAACGGATTTACCTGGTTTATATTATCCCACACGTTACCGCCCTCTGCAAAGGCAAGCATATATATGGTTGCCGACTGGCTGGCGATTACCGGGTGCCTTAACTCAAACGTGTACTTGTTGTAGATAGCATTACCCTGGTTGGTGTTAGCATCGAAACTGGAACCCACCGGCACTACCGAGAAGTTTTCGTAACCACGCATCCCTATGATATCCGTACCCTGTAAAAACTGGTAGGTTTGCATACCGTCGCCGCCTAATTTAAAGCGTTCGAATGGCGATGGGCCTACCTTGCTGTTATACTGCCCAAGGTACCCAAACCTTACCTGGCTCATCAATACCAGCTTGCCGGTTATTTTGGTGAACCACTGCGCATCGAATTTTATTTTGAAGTACTCCACAAAGTGGTAACGCTCTTCGGGTGTAGCAACGTTGTAGTTAGTATGGTTAAACAACGAGTATGGCGGCGTACCCTGCAAGGTTAACTTGATGTTTGAGCCACTGGTTGGGTAAAGCGGCACGTCTACCGAGTTACGGCTAAGCTCCTGCGTTAACTTGATGTTGTACGAAGTACCATTGTTGAACAGGTAGCCCGGGTAGTTATCCAGGTTATAGTGGTCGAAGTTTAACGAGTAGTTCAACTGGAAGTAGTTATCAGGCCAGTTTAAACGTTTACCCAGGGTAATACCCACACCATTTATACGCAGGTTGTTGTAATTAGGACTTGTTTTTGGGTAGTACTGCCCTGTAGAGCTTCCCTGTGTATAAGCCGATACAGCAAAGTAGATTGGTTTTTTACCACCCAACCATGGCTCGCTAAAGGTAAAGGAGAAGTTTTGGTAAGTACGGCCGCTGCTTTGGCCCCTTAAGCTCAGTTTCTGCCCGTCGCCTTTTGGCAATGGGCGGTATGCTTTGCCATTGAATAAGTTGCGCAGCGAGAAGTTGTTGAACGTTAAACCCAATGTACCCACCAACTGGCCACCACCAAAACCGCCCGAAAGCTCTATTTGATCTGATGGCTTTTCTACCACGTTATAAACCAAATCTACAGTACCCTCTGCCGGGTTGATGTTAGTTGGCCTTGGTTCGGTCTTTTGCTCGTCGAAGTTGCCCAACTGGCCAATTTCGCGTGCACTGCGTATCAAGAGTTCTTTGTTGAATTTCTGTCCCGGTTTGGTACGTATCTCGCGCATTACCACTTTATCGTTGGTAACATCGTTGCCTTTTAGTATCACACGGTTGATGGTGTACTGCGGGCCCTCGTAAATACGGATGTCCAGATCTACAGTATCGTTATGGATACGGGTTTGAACCGGATCGGCATTGAAAGTAAGGTAACCATCGTTAAGGTATAACGATGATACGTCGTCGTTGTTAGGCGTTGGGCCGCTCAGGCGCTTGTTCAGCTCTTCTTCGCTAAAAACGGCGCCCTTCTCTATCGACATTACGCGGGTAAGTATCTCGGCAGGGTAACGTGCGTTGCCGCTGAATTTAATATCGCCGAAGTAATACTTATGGCCTTCGTAAACCTTTATTTTTACGTCGACGGTTTTATCGTCGTGGTGTAAAACGCTATCGGTCAGTATCTCGGCATCGCGGTAGCCGGCACCCTGCATTTTATCTATCAGGTTCTGCTTGTCTTCTTCGTATTTATCCTGCTTGAACTTTTTCGATCCGAACAGGTTGTACCAGCGGCGTTTGCGGGTTTTGCTCAGGTATCCACGCAACTTTTTCTGCGAGAAATCCTTATTCCCCTCAAAGACTACGTCGTTGATCATCACCTTGGTCTTTTTATCAACGGCCACGTTCAGTATTACGCTGTTGGGGTCGCCGGGGTCTTTTGTTTGGGTGATGTTAACCGTTACATTTAAGTAACCTTTTTCCTGGAAGTGCCTTTTGATGATAGCCGTAGTGGTGCTCAACAGGTTCTCGTTTACAATCTTGCCTGTTTTGTCGCTCAGCTTTTTGGTAACGTCTTCAATTTCGCCTTTGCGGATGCCTGTGATGTGCAGCCTTGATAAACGCGGACGCTCTACCACGGCAATTTCCAGGTAAATGGTATCCATGTTGATGCCTGTAACATTCAGGTGGATATCATCAAACAGCCCTTGCTTGTAAAGATCTTTGATCACGTTGGCGTTGGCCTCGCCGGGCAGGTTTATCTTATCGCCCTTGTTGAGCTTTGATATCTGCAGCAATACATCCTTATCAAGGTATTTAGCGCCACTAATGGTGATGCCGCCAATGATATAATCTTTTGGATTAAGGTAGCTCAAGCTGTCGGCAGGGATAGTTTTGGTAAGCGTTGACCGCCTTTGGCCGGGTATCTGGGCGATAACGGCGGTGCTTAGCAAAGAGAAAAGTATAGCGAAAAAGACTTTATTCATCCGAATATTTTAGTGGGCTAAAAATAATTTATACAGTTGTTAAAAAGTGTTAAAAGGAAAAATTTAGTTTACCTGCTCGCTTGTCATCCCAAAACGGCGCTCGCGTTTCTGGTAATCAAGTATAGCTTCATACAAGTCTTCGCGCCTGAAATCGGGCCATAATTTTGTGGTGAAGTATAGTTCTGCGTAGGCAATTTGCCACAGCAGGTAGTTGCTAATACGGTACTCGCCGCTCGTGCGTATCAATAGCTCGGGGTTTGGCATACCGCCTGTATATAAATTATCCTCAAACGTGTTCTCAGTAATATCCTCGGGTTTCAACTCGCCGCTTTGCACCTTTAAAGCAAGGGCTTTGGCTGCGTGTACAATCTCGCGGCGGCTGCTGTAGCTCAATGCAAGCGTAAGCACCAGGCCGGTGTTTGCCGATGTTTTTGCTATGGCATTCTTAAGTTCGCGTAAGCATTTCGCGGGCAGCTGGTCAAGGTCGCCTATGGCGTTAAGCCTAACGTTGTTTTCCATCAGCTTGTTTATCTCTTTGTTGATGGTGCTGATGAGCAATTCCATGATAGCATTTACCTCGAAGGTGGGTCGACTCCAGTTTTCGGCACTGAAGGTATAAAGGGTAAGGTATTCTATACCGATAATGCCTGCGCCTTCTACCACATCGCGTACAGATAGTACGCCATTATGGTGTCCAAACACCCGCAACTTGCCTTTGCCTTTGGCCCAGCGGCCGTTACCATCCATAATAACTGCTACGTGGCGGGGCAATCTCTGCAAATCTATCTGATCCTTATAACTCATTTTTCGGGAGGTTTTAACAGCCAAATTAAGGCCGTTAAATACATGGCTATACTCAAAAACAACCTGTTTTAAGCAAAGCCAACTATAAATACGCTTCTTTTTTAAGGTGACAAAGGTAAAACTTACTTTGTATTATTTTAGTATGGTATGAAAAAGAAATATGCAGCTAATGTTGGGGAGATGTTGGAGATGAGGGGGTTTGATTTTTTGAGAAGCAAAGGAAGGCCCGCTCCTCTTTTCGAGGGTAAGGTTTACCCTCGTTTATATGCTCGAAGGTAAAAAATGGTGAAATTTACCTTCGAAAAGACATGCTGGGAAATAGCAAGGGTACCGATTTTGACAAATTTTAATACCGATGGCAAAACTAATAGCCGCCCCCTGGCTCACAGCGTTGTAGTTTTAGAATGTAAACGTTACCCTCGTTTTTACCTTCGAAGGTAAGCGTTACCTTCGTTTTTATATTCGAAGGTAAAAAATTCAATAATTTACCCTCGTTGTGTTTCGAACGTAATATTTACCTTCATGGTTTGCAGCGTATTGCCGTGTTCGGTAAGTTGATATAGAAGATACGATTAATATTTTCTGTTTACCGTCCATTGTCGAGTTTCGATTTTACACGGGATAATTTATCCTGCTTTTTTTATCAGTATCTGTGAGTATCGGAGCTACTTCATATTTTAAGTTCCACTCTTTAATGTGTTCTAAAATCGGCAAAAATGCCAGGCCTTTTTCAGACAACTTATATTCTACCCTTGGCGGTAATTCCTTATAGGCCAATCTCTCTAACAATCCATCCTCTTCCAGTTCCTTTAACTGTTCGGTGAGTACCTTCCTCGAAATGTGGGGTATTATGGCATCGAGCTGACCAAAACGAATGGTACGGTTCGCTATTACATTGATAATTATCGGTTTCCATTTATTACCAATAGTGCCAATAGCTCTCGTAAAGGGGCAATTCGAATTGCAAAATCTTTCGTCTTTCATGTTTTTAAATTTGTGGTTACCTGTCAGTAACCATAATAAACTATCAATAGTTACAAATATAAACCATTGATGGTATCTTTGTGAAACAAATTTAAATATAAATTAAAAATGAGCAGATTAAAAAATAAAGTGGCCGTAATAACAGGCGGTAATAGCGGCATTGGGTTTGGCATTGCCCTCGAATTTAAAAAAGAAGGCGCCAAAGGAGTTATTGTTGGCAGGAACCAGGAAACGTTAGATAGTGCTGTGGCCCAGCTTGGAGATGATTTCATAGCAATCAACGCCGATGTAACCAATCTTGCCGACCTGGAAAGAGTGTTTGCAGCAACATCTGAAAAATTTGGCAAAATAGACGTGCTTGTTGCCAATGCGGGCGGTGGAACTGTAGGAACTGTTGCAACTATTGGCGAAGCCGACTACGACAAAACAATGGATCTGAACCTGAAAAGTGTTTACTTCACTGTAAACAAAGCGCTGCCATATCTGAATGATGGCGCTTCTATTATCCTTATCGGGTCGAATGCAGCGCATCGGGCATATGCCAATTTTACGCTGTATGGTGCTGCAAAAGCGGCTGTGATCTATTTTGCAAAAGCATTTTCAAGCGATCTGTTAGATAGAAAGATCAGGGTAAACGTAATAACACCGGGAACAACAGATACACCGGCATTTGACAAGTTTGTCCCTGCTGAACAAATAGAAGCTGTAAAAACACACTATGCGGGTGTAATGCCTACAGGCCGGATTGGGCAACCATCTGACGTTGGTAAAACCGCGGTTTTCCTGGCTTCTGATGATTCTTCGTTTATGCTTGGCGCCGAACTCCTGGTTGATGGTGGCATGACCTATTTGTCTAAATAATTGACCCACACTGGCGCGGGCTTGTAAACGTGAGCGTTCGAAACCTTGAAGTTCGTTTCTTATCGCTCGCATATTTGACTCACCCGGACTACGCTATCGCTGGTCCACCCTCTCTCCGCAAAGCGGAAAGAGGGTTAGGAAAAAACAGCCCCAATGTCTCCCCTTCTTTTGCGTAGCAGAGGAGGGGGCGGGGGGTGAGTCGAATAGCGATGCGGACACGGCCGCCATGTTTCGAGCACTCGATGTTTGTAACTCGTGCCATTAAATAAATTTAAAAAATCTTCAAAATGAGCAATTCAGAAAATAAAGCTATAAGCTACGCAATTGTCGGCTTCGGCAAAATTGGTAAGGCCCTGGCCAGGGCGTTTGCCCGCAACGGTATTAAAGTTTCTGTTGCAACCACGCGCGACCCGGAAAGCTTTGCATCCGACGCAGCCGCGATAGGCTCTGAAATCTTTCCTGTAACACTTGCGGAAGCTGTTAAGGCAGACGTCATCTTTTTAGCGGTGCGTTTTGAATCGCACCCGGATGTTGCAAGGGCCCTACCCTCCTGGCAGGGAAAAATAATCGTCGATGTCACTAATGCCTACGGCGTGCCCCCTGAGCAATTGGGCGGACTGCCTTCTGCAAAGTTTGTTGCACGGGCTTTCACCGATGGAAAACTGGTTAAAGGCTTCAACCATTTGGGAGCTGCTATTCTTGAACAAGATCCGGCCGTACACGGTGGCAGGAGAGTTGTGTTCCTGGCAAGCGACGATGACGGTGCCGCAGCGGAGATTGCTGCACTTGCACAAGATCTCGGTTTTTCAGCCATCCAATTGGGCAAGCTTTCGGAAGGCGGGTTGCTGGTACAGGCACACGGAAAGAGCTGGGGCCACCTGATCTTTAAGGACCTGGTGAAGTTTAATTAATATTAAATAATAGAAATAATGAGCAAATTAAAAAACAAAGTAGCGGTAGTTACCGGTGCTTCAAAAGGAATAGGTGCAGCTATCGCCAAACATTTTGCAGCAGAAGGCGCAAAGGTTGTTGTGAATTATGCCTCGAGCAAAGAAGGCGCAGATAAAGTGGTGAAAGAAATAACCGATAATGGCGGCATAGCCATTGCGGTACAGGCCGACGTATCGAACGAAGCCGAAGTAAGCAGGCTGTTTGAAGAAACAAACCGTGCTTTCGGCACCCTGGATATTTTGGTGAACAACGCGGTGTTTCAGCAATTTTTACCTATCGAACAGGCCACGGCAGAAGCTTTTCATCAGCATTTCAACGTGAATGTTTTGGGCCCTGTACTTACCATCCAGGCGGCATTGAAACTGTTTGGTGATAAGGGCGGCAATATCATCAATATCAGTTCGGGTGCAAGCAAATCGCCAATGGCGGGAGTTTCGTTATATTCTGCAACTAAAGCGGCATTAGACGCCATAACCATCTCTTTGTCGAAAGAACTGGGTGCGAAAAACGTCCGTATCAATTCTATCTTGCCGGGTGCTACCGAAACAGAAGGTGCAACCAGTGCAGGCGTTACCGCAGGCAGTGAGTATGAAAAAATGTTTGTCGAAAAAACACCGCTTGGACGCAGAGGCCAGCCCGCGGATATTGCGAAAGCGGCAGTATTCCTCGCTTCCGATGATGCAGCCTGGATCACGGGAGAGCAAATTTCCGTTTCGGGCGGGATGTATGGGTTTTAAATGGATTTCACCAAAACGCAAAAAATAGCTTAGGTTTCTCCCCTAAGCAAACAAACCTTTCTTGCTGTGGCAAGGAAGGTTTGTTTGCTTATATATCATAAGGTTTACCGTAAATAAACTACTGTACTTTAAAATGCACCGTATAGCGTTGCAGCGGATAACCTGCCTTAGATTGGAACGACCTGTCGGTTATTACAAAATCATACGTTTGCCCGGGCTTTAAACTTAATTTTAACTTGAACGATTTGCGGTCTTCCGTGAATCCGGCAACACCTGAAAGAGGAAAGTGCTCTTTACCGCCTTCGCCATAATTGAAAGAATAGCCTTCGTCCATGGGTTCAGAGAAATTGATGCTGAGTTCTGTCAGCGCAGGAGAAACGTCTTCTTTTCCGTTAAGATCGGGAGTAAGGCTCACCACCTGCGGTTGCAATTTTTCAAACTTCTTTAACAGCGCCTCCTTGTCAATCGGCTCCGTATAATATCCAGATTCCCTCAGAAAGTCGGTTACCTGCTGTTCGTTGGTATAATCTAATTCGATGATTTTTTTTATCGCCTCTTTTTTATCTGGATGACGCCTGTAATACGCTTCGCAAATAACATACCCCATAAAATAACCCAGATCTGCATGTGCACTTGTGGAGCCATTATACAACCAGTTACCCGTTGCCTTGCTAAACATCTCAACCAGAAATTTTCCTTTGAGTTCCTGCTCATGCGCACGGCCGTAAATCATATAGGCGTTATTGTTTTTTTGGTGCGTAACCAGTTCTGCAATAAAGTCAGCTGCGCCTTCCGTTATTGTTTGCCCAAGCAATAACTGCTCGTCACCGGCTTTTTGCTGTGTATGCACATATTCATGAATATTAAGGGCAACAAGATTTGAAGTCTGTTGATTTTTGAATACGTCCTTTAACCAATCGTTCAGTTCCGAAGCATCAGTATTTTTGCCTGCCGTTGCAATTTCTGCACCCACAAGCACCATATCGTTTGTAGTGGTCCCGCCCGAGCGCAGGCCGCCTACCGTAAAGTACATCTTGGCCGGGCGCATTTCGGGGTACAGTTTCTTAAAGTTGTTTATACTCCTGGTAATGGCGGGTACCTGATTTTTGATTGTCAGGGTATTGCCTCTGATACTTCTCCAAAATTTAGGATATTTATGAATCAGCGTAACCCACAGCTTCGCATTGTAGTCGCGCGCTTTCATAAACGCTTTAAGTCCGGGTGTGCCTTTATCCACGTAAAGCCTTTGCATAAAATCAATTTGCTTTGCGGTATCAATAGTGGTTGCAATGCTATCGTAGGCTTGCCAATACCGGTCGATATCATCGGTGTACACTACTTTAGATTTTTTTTGCTGCGCTTGAATGAGTAAAGGGAAGCAAAAAGTGAAGACGAAGAGGTAAATGTATTTCATGTTGGCTTGTAGACGGGTTTGCTTTAATTGTGTTACATCAACATAAAATTATTTATGCTAAAAACTTAAGTAAAACCGTTGCAAAGTGTTGCGTTACCCTGTGAGTAAGACCGGATGCCATCAATGGCGTGGTCAGCGTAGGTTCCTACCCAAAACATACCTTCCCTGCCACGGCAAGGAAGGTATGTGCTTTTATGATAAGGTTCCCCCTAAAAATTCTATAGATGGGGTAATTAAGTATTTATCTTGTGAGTTTGCGAATTTATTAATTACCATTAAAATGTACTCGCACCGTCTCATTTATGGCCTGAGTTTCTTCTTTAATTGTTACTTGCTTCTCTGCATTTTTTAATAGGAAATCAATTTTATAGTTATTAATTTTTGTTAATGTATTAAAGTCTACCACGAAGTCATCTTGCGATTTCCAACGACCTCTAATTGCAAAGGCATGGTTCGAAGAAGTATCCTTAAAATAACGATATTTTGTTCCGGTACCCAATGGATAATTGACAACCTTTCCTGATAAGTTGGTAATTCTTAATATCGTATCAGTATAACCGGAGGTGATAATCCGGGCCGTCGATATATTCAGGCTGTTTTTTTCAAAAATTAGCGTACGGTTGAATAAGATATCCTGACGGGCGTTTGTCAAACTTTTTACGGGCAAAATGCCGCTCATTTTTGCGGCATTGGTAATAGCTACTTGCAGACTATCGACGGCGGATTGATTTTTACTTAAAGCATCCAGGTGAATTGAACTTCCAATAAGATCGCTTAATCCTCCTTTTTCATCCCAGTCATAGCCACCGCCGGTAGCAACGACAATGGCGTTATATAACCTGTCAACGTGAATTCTTTGCCCGCCTCGGCCCACGGCATTAAAGGAATGGTCATTATCCACCCAAAATCCATAACCATACCCTTTATGGTCATTGAAAGTGACTTGCATGCTGGTCGCTTTCTTGATATAATCGGCTGAAATAAGCCGGGCGCCATTCCATTTCCCATTATTCAATAATAAACGCCCTATTTTAGCCATATCATATGGCTTGAGGGCCAGATCTCCCCATCCATAATTAACACCTTTATTATTTTTCGTCCAATAGAAATTCTTAATCCCCATTGGTTTAAACAGGTATTTATCCGCAAATTTTTCGGGAGATAATTTTGTGGCGTGGTATAGAATTTCCGCAAGCAGGTAGAAATTACAACTGCAATAAGAGAACTGTTTCCCAGGGGGACTTGTGCTTGGAATGTTAAAAATATATACCGACCAGTCGGGTGCCTTAAAAAGCCCGGAGAATAAGGCTTCCTCGTTATCAGACCCGCAGTCCAAACCGGAGGTCATAGTAAGCAAGTCTTTTACAGTTAAAGTTTGGAAGTTCTTGCTGTATGACTTGATTTCCGGAAAATAATTTTTTACTAATTCATTTTCGTCGTGGATAAACCCCTTATCTATGGCAATACCCACCAATAAGGAGGTGATTGATTTTGTACAGGATGCGATATCATGCTGTAGGCCTTTAGTATAAGGATAAAAGTATGCATCAAAGATGATTTTATCATTCCTTATAATCATAAGGCTGTGGACATTTACCTGTTGATTCCGGACATAAGGGATAATAGCGTTTAATTTCGAGGAAGAAAAGCCTTCTTCCTCAGGTTCCCCTGTTTGAAAAGCAGAAAAATGATTACTGTTTCTGCTATTTGTTGACTGTGAAAAAACATGTTCCGCGCAAACGAAAACTAAAATAAGGTATAGTAAAAGCTTCTTTGTCATTGCCGTTTTTTGATTGTTAAATATAATTTAAATTCTGCGCACCTATTAATAAACAAGTTTTCCCCGCGTTCTACTTGGAACAAGCCTGGGCGCTATCTACAGTTTTGGCAGCTTAGCTTTCAAAATTTCACCATCCCGTCCAAACAAAAAACCCTCCCCGCCAAAGCGGAAGAGGGTAAAACACACTAATTTATTGATGAAGTTTAGGTTATGTTATGATCAGTAAGCTTGCTTATCCTTCAGCATGCTGATGTCTTTTGCGTCGATATCGGCAATGGCGAATTGCGGTACACCGGTAATGGTCATTTCGTCCAGCGCGTTCACCAGGTTTTCGTAAACGGAAGTATCGGCCGGTTTTATAATCACCATTAGGCCCTTGCCGGTGGCGGCCAGCACTTTTTTCTGCACATCCATAATGGCGTGGCGAAGGCCGCTTTTGCTGTAATCGGTAAGGGTTGCCGGTAACAGCGGTTTATCTGCCAAACCTAAATAATACATGGCCTGGTTGTTTTTGCCCAGGCAGATGGTAAGCGTACGCGAGGCCACCTGCGGCCCAGGGTCGTCGCCAACGGGCATATTCAAATCCATTGCCCGGGGCTTGCTTAGCGTGGTGGTGAGCATAAAAAACGTGATGAGCAGGAAGGCAAGATCTACCATTGCAGTAAGATCTACACGCAGGTTTTTTTTGTTGCTGCGCACCTTTTTGCCTTGTTTTTCGGGAGCGGTGTTTAATTCGGCCATGGCTTTATACGTTTAGGGTTAAACAATTGGTTTTGTATAATTCAACGTATAAAAGTAATGATATGTTTCGATATAGCAAATTATATTTTGTATTAATGATAAAATACAGAATATAAAATTATTTTTTTAACCACAGAGGGCTCAGAGAAGA
Source organism: Mucilaginibacter sp. P2_D11 (assembly GCF_056404435.1). NCBI lineage: Bacteria > Pseudomonadati > Bacteroidota > Sphingobacteriia > Sphingobacteriales > Sphingobacteriaceae > Mucilaginibacter > Mucilaginibacter sp. P2_D11. The sequence goes on along the minus strand of NZ_JBFUEA010000008.1, from coordinate 143,513 downwards.
CGCAGAGGTTCACAGAGATTTGCAAAGGGGTTTGGAGTTTTTTAACGGGGGTTATAAGAGCTTTGCGCCTTTGCGTGGCGAGTGAACGGCTGATTTTAATAAACTCACTAATGATGGCGATGCCTTCGGCCCTGTCTGCCGACAGGCAGACAGGGCTTTCCGCTACAAATCCTCGCCCTTTCCTGCGCTCCTTGCCCTCTCAGGGTTGTGGGTTTTCCGCTCCAATCGCGAAAGATTGTCTGAACTCGAATTCAACGAATTTATTGAATTTACAGAATGGTTGATGAGGCTTAATTCTGAAAATTCTCCTAATTCCTTAAAATTCGAGTTCAGACATTCAGCGCAATCACCGTAAAAATCTGAACCATGATTATTTGGATTAAAAGATTGCCATGAAAACTTGCATCAGGTAATCCTGCAATCAGGAAAATCATGGTTCAGACAATCAGCGCAATCATTTAATCAATAAAATCAGCGGTCACTGCTCGTAATAACACTTCTCCGTTACGAAGGTGTAAGAAAGCGTAAAGCCGAAAAAGGCGTAGATATCACTTTTGCGCAGATCGCCGCGCTGGCTGCCGGGGCTGCCTATATAGGTCCCTGTGCGTTCGCCGCTGCGGTCGGCCAGGGCAAGGGAAAGCTGACCGGGGGGTAGTTGGTTATGCGGCGCGTAATAGCCGCTCACATCGTCTAAAAAGTCGCTGCGGGTGTAGCGGTAGCCTAGTTCTGCAGCTACGGTCCATTTGCCGCTGAAGTTGTATTTAAAGCCCGCGCCGTAAGGGATCACGATGGTGTTTTTTTTGTATTCGGCGGTTTGGCCCTCGGTACGTAAGGCGCGTAGCTCTATATCGTTGCCTTTGTAAACCGCCATGGGGTTGAACGAGGTGGTACCTATGCCGAAGTAAATATAGGGCGTGTACTTATTTTTGCCGGCATCGGGAATGTACTTCATAAAGTTGAACTCGGCCATCAGGCTCAGTTCGGTAAGCCCGTCGGTAAAACTCAGGTTGCGCTGGCGCTGCTGCGCGCTGTTAGAGGTGCTGTCGGCCCCGGCTATTTTTCCGTACTGGTAGTTAAATCTGGCCGCCAGATAGCCATTGAAATTTCGTTTGATAAAGAAGCCTACGGAGGTACCGCTGGGTTTGAACGGACTGGCATTTAAATCGCCTATATAACCGGCGCCGCCAAGGGCGCCGCCAATTTCCCAGGTGCCCTGGGAATGCGCGGTATAGCTTATCAGCAATAGAAACAGGGCAACGAGGAATTTAGGCATCCGTTATGTTTAGTAGTTACGGGCATCTAAGCCCCACAACAATTTAGTCCTTAACGTATGCAAATAGCTTTCATTACTCAGGCGTATCAAATTTAGCTTGAAGCTTGCTTTATACACCCTGAATTTCATGGTTTTATCGATAACGATGGTGCGGCTATCGCAGGATACGATGTAGTTGGTACCCCGGCATTCTACCTCGAAAGACAGGTTGCTGGTATCGGGTAAAATAACCGGCCTTACGTTTAAATTATGCGGTGCCACAGGCGTAAGCGCGATGCTGTTTGATTGAGGGAAGATGATAGGCCCACCGCAACTAAGCGAATAAGCTGTAGAGCCGGTAGACGTGGATATGATGATACCGTCGCCCCAGTACGAGTTCAAAAACTCATCGTTAAGGGATACATGCGTGGTGATCATGGCAGAGTCGTCGCGCTTGTGGATGGTAACATCGTTCAGCGCAAAGTTATCCTCGCCGAACAATTTCGCGTCGGAATCTATCACCAACATTTCGCGGCTATCCAGCGTATATTCTTTATTTACCACGGCGTGCATGGCGGCTGCGATATCGTTTTTGTTGATGCTGGCCAAAAAGCCAAGCCTGCCAAAGTTGATGCCGATAACCGGTACGCCGCTATCGCGTATGAGGGTCACCATATCCAGCAGGGTACCGTCGCCGCCTATGGTGATAAAAGTATCTATAAAGTCTTTGATGGCATCGCCGGGCTGCAGCACCTTGTAGGCCGAGGTATCTACATTGCCCTGCAAGTGGGTATTGAACTGGTGGTGTACATACACCTCTACCTGGTGCAGCACAAGGCTATCAAATACCTGCCGTATGTACGGGAATACCTGCGGATCGTTAAACTGACGGCCGTAAACTGCTATTCTCATTTCCTAAAAAACACGAATATCGAACTTTGAAAGCAAAAAGCGGCACTAAATCTCAAAATCCCTAAATCCTGACTATATTAGGAGATGGTGCTTAACGTTTTAAAATCCCTGTCCCTTTTTATGCTTGCCGGCCTTTGCGAAATTGGAGGCGGCTACCTGGTTTGGCTTTGGCTAAAAAGCGATAAACCGCTTTGGTACGGCATTATTGGCGGACTGGTGCTGGCGCTCTACGGCGTGGTAGCTACCTGGCAAACAGCCAATTTCGGGCGGGTGTACGCCGCATATGGTGGGGTATTTATAGCCATAGCGCTAATATGGGCATGGAAAGTAGATGGCTTTAAACCCGATAAGTGGGACATTATAGGGGCTTGTATGGCCATTGCAGGGGCATGCATCATTATTTACGCGCCGCGGAAGTAACGGTTACTTCGGTTTATTCTTATCGAATGTTGAGGTACGGAATGCGTTGAGTAACTCCTCTCCCCTTTTTCTGTCTACAAACAGCATCACAACCGAAAACTCCTGTTTACCAAACAACCTGCTGAACATGTATGTAGTCAGTACATTATCGTTGGGTAAATAGATATTCAACTTAAATACCCTGAACTTCAGTTTATCAACAATTTCCGATGTGTAAGCGCTATCCATTTTCACATCGCCCAACTGTTTCAAAAAAGTATTATAAAGCACATCGCCCACTGCTTTGCAACTTGCCGAATGACTGCCGTCAATCTTAACGTCAAACGGCTGGTAGTTCGATTCAAAATAATGCATCTGGTCGCTTTTGAACACGAAGATTGGTTTTGACCGATTTATAACCTTATCATTATAAGTATCTTCGATAGCGGCTGTCCCCTTTTGCTGCATACGGGCATAATCTTGCGGGCTCATATTGTTAAAGCCTTCGGGTATGGTTATATGCCATTTAAACATAGCATTATACAGTTTTTTTGCAGGAATGCTGTCCTGCGCATGGCAATTGCTAATAGATAAAGCAACTGCAATTATAAATAAAGAAATATATTTCATGTCGGCGTTTAATCCTGTAAAATCCTTCTATCGCTAAATCGTGTCCTATTTAGCCAGCTCGTCCATCGTAACCTCGTTGCTCAGCAAAGTACCGAAGAGTTCCCAACGTTTTACCGGGTCTTTTGCAGTACCGCCGTGTTTCTCGATATGATTTTTCACCAGATCTAACCCGTAGTTATAGTTGATAACATAAGCCCGGTATTTTTTGATGAACTTTACCGATTTATCCGCAGTTTCATCGTTCATCAGGCAGTATTTTTTGAGGTAGGTACGGGCCTTGTTCTGGCTCCAGTTATCGTCCATCAGCCCGCGGGCGGCTTCGTTGCGGGCGTAGTTGAGGTTGCCTTTGATGGCCAATGCCCTGAAATAGGTATCAGCCCCGGTGGTATCCAGCCCGGCTAAGGGCAGCAATACATTTTTGGCAAACTTTATCTTCTCATCGCCGGGGAAGGCCATTTCAATGCCGTAATTGGCACTACCCTCTGCAATAAGCGATTGCGGGCTGAACAAGGGGTACATCGAAAGCTCTACGTATCCCCTATCGTGGTACAGGTTTTTCTCCAGCAGCATATTATACACATGGTGACCGGGGTAGCTTTCGTGGCTGCCTACGTCTATCGCACGGTCTATGAAAATCTTCAGGTCGGTATTTATCTGCACTACGCTTTGGTATTTACCTTTGTACCAGTTGTAGCCGTTCCAGGGTTTATCGGTAACAAATTCCAGCGCGAAGGATTCGCCGGCAGGCAGCTTGTAATGGGTCAGTGTGCGCTTACGCGATTCGGCAATGGCGGCTTTGATAACCGCATCCAGTTTATCCTTCGGGATGATGAATTTATTGGCCAGTTTTTGGAAACGATCGTTCACGTTGCCCTTGCCGGGCAGCAGGCTATCAAGCAGCGCTAACTGCGCTTTGAAATAATCCTCGGTATTTACCGGCGCGGCAACGCCAAAGAGCTGCTTAGATTCCTGATCGAAGGTACTGTATTCGCCCGAAAATATTTTGATGCGCCCGCTGAACGAGGCCAGTTGGTCGTACAGCCAATTGGCGCGCATTTTATTGGAATCCACTTCGGCCGAGGTAGCTAACAGCTTGATATCGTTCATCAGGCTATTTACCGATGCCAGCAAGCTATCCCTCGGGAACTCGTCGCCCACAACCTCTTTTGGCTTCAACGAATCGGGACCGTAATAAGCGTCCACGAAATCCTTGTCGTACTGCCCAATGGTTAAGCCCAGCCTCACATATTCCGCACCATATTTATTGAGAAGCTTGGTTTCGGGCTTATCGGCATTTTTAGTACAAGAAAGGGCTACGATGGAAATTATAAGCAGGAAAAAACGATTTTTCATGAGGCGGTAGTAATAGTAGGGGCTGCAAAGCTAATAAAATACGTTTGGCGGGGGCGAAAAGTTTGCGTTTTTTAGAAGAAGCGCTCTTAACTAATCCCACTTTTCTACGAGGGAAGCAACCGCCTGCTTAAATGGCCGCCGCTTTACTTAAATGCTGCCCGCCTTAGCCGAGGGTCTCTCCACCCACCCTTCCCGAATATATGAAAGAAAAAGGGGCCAGTTTCAATATTGAAAACAGCCCCTTTTAATAAATATCCGCTTTTTCAGTGCCCTCCTTTAGCGAGCGTGGAGACTGGACATTATAAAACCCTGGTTTATCGGTGGCAGGCTTATAAGGTGAGTTACTATGATGCTTTGATACTACACCGAACGCGAGGTTAATTAATCGAGTTTATCCACTTTTACGAGGTTGGAAGTCCAGGCAAGTGGTTGTCCGCCATTTCGCCCGTCAACTACACCACTTATCTTCATCGTTTTTTTATCACTACCTAAAGTGTAATAATTTGCATATTGCCTACCTTTCAGGTCGTATGTAGCATTAGGTCTGGCATCAGAGATAGTCACCACATAAATGTTATCAGATAAAATTTTAAATGTGCCACTGTGCGTCACAATCTGCACACCATTTTCTTTAAAAATATTATAAAAGCTTCCATCTGATTTGAATACTATTTTACTTCCCGGGTTGGTAGTGTCGTTCCAAATACCTACAAACGGCTTAATTTCCTTCAGATTCGCCTGCTGTACCGTTTTACACGAAAAAAACATTAGTGCAGCAATAAAAATTCCGAAAGTTTTAAGAGATTTCATCGAGATGTGAGTTTGGTTTGAATAGTAGCTAAACTATTAAGTTTTTTATAATTATCCTAATTGTTATTTATAACATCAACACAGCAATGTTATTAGTAATGCGCTTCTTGCCCTTATTTATTTAAAATAGAATGGCCCTGCACTTTTCGGGATGCGTATTTTTTGATGGGCAAATTACAATCAGCGTATCTACAAATTCAAATAATTCATAAACGAATCGAACCTGTCTTTGGCGTTATCGTTATGATCTGTGAAGTTGAAGGTGGCTTTAACATCGTAGCCATAGCGCAGGAAGGTGGCCAGGATGTTGGAGATATCCTGCTTGTTTACTTTCAGCGTAACTTCCATGCGGGTACTATCCGGGAAAGTACGGGTATAGGAGCTTAGTATCTGGGCATTGTCTGACTCTACCACTTGCGACATGTGCGCCAGCGAGTTGTTCTTATTGCTTATCTCCAACACAATAATGCCGCCCGGCTCGCTTACAGCCGTAAGCTTGGCGAAGTACTCGTTCATGGTGTTGATGGAAATGAGCCCTACATAATCTTTCTTGATATCCAACACAGGCACCACGCTCAGGTCGCGCTCGTAAAACAGGCGGATAACATCGTATATATGCTGCTCTTCCAGCACGTAGGGGTTTACCAGCGATAGGGCAAGCGCACCTATAGGCGTATTGTAATCAGGCTCCTCAATCAGGTCATCTTCAGATACCAGGCCCAAAAACTGCTCTTCGTTTACAATTGGCAGGTGGCGCACGCGAAACTCCGCCATACGGTCGAACACCTTCTGAATGGTATCAGAGGTATGCACCGGGGGAATCGCGTCAGCAACAAGCTCAATTGCAAGCATATTATTGTTTTAATTTATCTAAAAACACCTTTAAGTACTTATTGAATTCATCCGGGTGCTCCATCATGGGCGCGTGCCCGCATTTATCTATCCAGTATAAGTGCGAGTTTGGCAGCAGCTCGTTAAACTCAAGAGCAACCTCGGGCGGGGTGATTTTATCATCCCTACCCCATATTAACGCAACAGGCATCGTTATCTTGCGCAGGTCGTCTTTCATATTATGGCGGATGGCCGATTTTGCCATAGCCAGTATGCGTATAACCTTGGCACGATCGTTAATGTTGGCGTAAACCTCGTCAACCATTTCCTTTGATGCTACTGCAGGGTCATAAAAAGTGTATTCTACTTTCCCTTTCACAAACTCATAATTCTCGCGGCGCGGGAACGAACCGCCGAAAGCATTTTCGTACAAACCCGAGCTGCCGGTTAAAACCAGTGCCTTTACATACCCTGGGTGCGATAAAACGTATATCAAACCAACGTGCCCGCCAAGGGAATTGCCAAGCATGGTTATCCTCGTGAGTTTTTTGAACTTGATAAATTTATGCACGAATTTAGAAAGCGCTTTTACGCCGGTGGTTAAAATCGGCATATCGTAAATAGGCAAAATAGGGATGATAACCTTGTAACGCGGGCTAAATTCCTCAATCACTTTCTCCCAGTTGCTTAGCGCGCCCATAAGGCCGTGTAAAAGCAACAGTGGTTCGCCTTCGCCATGCTCTACGTATGTAAATCCCTTTTCTTCTTTCAGTACAAAATTCATAGTTCCTGCTTAAAATGTGGTTTTAAACCAGTGCAGACTGTTTTTAATTTTAGTCTGAAAAGGTGTAAATACCACCGTAAATTTAGTTTATTAGGGTTTACCTGCAACAATTTTAACAATTAAATTATCCCAGCAGTTGTTTAACCACTTCAGATACGGTTTTGCCATCGGCCTGGCCGGCAAGCTCTTTGTTGGCAACGCCCATTACGCGGCCCATATCTTTTACCGATGTTACGCCAAGGCGGCCGATTACCTCTTGTATGTAGCCTTCAATTTCGAAACGGGTCATCTGTTGTGGAAGGTATGGCTCAATTACGTACATCTCTGCCATCTCCACCTCGTACAGGTCCTCGCGGTTTTGAGCCTTATATATGTCTGCCGATTCTTTTCGCTGTTTGATCAGCTTTTGAAGCACTTTTATCTCGGCTTCTTTGGTTAATTCTTCGGCAGCGCCTTTTTCGGTTTTGGCCAGCAGCAAAGCCGATTTAATGGCCCGCAGCCCCCGCAAACGGTCGGGTTGTTTGGATAGCATAGCTTGTTTGATATCCTGGTCTATTTGTGTAATGAGTGACATATTCTAATTGTGAATGAGTGAGTTATTGATTTATTTCAGAATTCGAATGTTCGATTTCGGATTTGCTTTTTTGGATGTCTGATTTACTTTTTCTCATTTGCACATCTGCACATTTGAAATTTGCACATCTACCCCCTATATATATTCGTTGCCGTTGCCTGTGCGGTTGGCATGATAACGATATCATTTATGTTTACGTGCGCCGGGCGCGATGCCACGAACCAGATAGTTTCGGCAATATCCTCTGCCACCAGCGGCTCAAAGCCATCGTACACTTTTTTGGCACGTGCTTTATCGCCTTTAAAACGCACTTCGCTAAACTCGGTTTCTACCGCTCCCGGGTGTACCGCTGTTACCTTGATTCCGTGGTTCAGCAGATCTAACCGCATGCCTTTATTTAAAGCATCCACAGCGTGCTTGGTAGCGCAATATACGTTGCCGTTGAGGTAAACCTCCTTGCCCGCAATGGAACCCAGGTTGATGATATGCCCGAAGCCGTTGTCGATCATCCAGTTGCTCACCACGCGGCTCACATAAAGTAAGCCCTTAATATTGGTATCTATCATGGTTTCCCAATCGTCGTAGTTGCCTTTGTCAATGGGGTCCAACCCCTGGCTAAGGCCGGCGTTGTTCACCAATACATCTACCTGTTTCCATGCTTCGGGCAGGCCCTGCAGGTTTTCTATTACCTGAGTTTTGCTACGTACATCGAAGCAGGAGATAGCCACCTCTACGTTATATTTCTCGTTCAGCAAAAGGGCCAGACGCTCTAAACGCTGCATGCGGCGGCCGGTAAGTATCAGGTTATAACCCTCGCGGGCAAATGTGTGGGCGCAGGCCTCGCCTATCCCGGCGGTAGCCCCTGTTATTAATGCGATCTTAGCCATAGGTTATGTAACTATCCGCAGCGAAATTATGTTTTATTTGGGGAACGTTATAATGTTGAAAGGTTGTAATGTTGGAAAGTTGCAATGTTGTGGTAAAAGGCAATCTTCCTATTTCAAGCTAATCCTCCAATCCTAAAAATCAGGGTTCAGAAAATATTCGGTAAAATCAAAAAAATCGGTGGAATCGGTGAGTAAAAATTACTCAAAATACAAACTAAACATTATCGTATGCAGCGATAGCTTGCTGATGGGGGCCGAAAAGGGATGGTTCTCGGGCACCAGCAGGTTACCGAAGGTGTTGGTTACTTTTATCTCGGGCGATAGCTTGAAGTATTCGAAGTAAATATCGAACCCGAAACCAGCCTCGTACGAGGAATAACTCCTGGTGTTTTTTACGATGCGCTCAATCGGAGCGGTATTATCGCCGTCTTTTTTGCCACCTATGGAGCTCGAAAACTTTACGCCACCGAGCAGATAAGCACGCAGGTTGCCCACCCTATCAGATTTCAGTTTGAGCGACAGCGGAAAATCGACCGTGGTGGTTTGGATGGGTTTATCTATAGGGTCGGTAGTATTCTTAAAGGTGTAGCGCAGCTTACGGTCGGCAAATATGAGGCCCGGCGTGCTGCGTATCTCCAGGTGATCGGTAATACGGTAACGGGCAATAAAGCCCACGGCAAAACCCGGCGTTGTTTTAGAACTGATGCTGGTAAGCGAATCGGTAACGTAGGCATGGGCATCCGCATCATAAAAAGGGGCGCGCCAGTTGGGTTGTTTTACTATCTTAAAATCGCTGCCTACGTACGAAAAACTGAAGCCCGCGCTAAAGTCGTTTTGGTCGGCCCCGCCACCCCATGCCGGCGAAAACTGTTGCGCACGCAGCAAGCTACTGCAACACAAAAGTACCAATAAGGCTGTTAGGTAGCGTTTTATCATTTAATACCCGTGTAGATGGAACAGATACCAAACGCCAAAGGCCGGCATTTGGTATTTTTGAACCCTGCTTTTACCATCATATCTGTAAAGGCCTTGCCATCGGGGAAAGCGGCTACAGATTCGGGCAGGTAGGTATAAGCACGGGCATCCTTGCTGAAAAGCTTGCCTATGCCGGGGGTAATGTAGTTAAAATAAAACGCGTACAGCTGCTTTATGGGGAATGCTTTGGGTTTGGAAAATTCCAGCACTACAGCTTTGCCGCCCGGTTTAAGCACCCGGTGAATATCGGCCAGTCCATCGCCCAGGTTTTCGAAATTCCGTACGCCGTAAGCTACGGTAACCGCATCGAAGCCATCGGCTTCGAAAGGTAGTTTTTCCGAATCGCCTAACTTCACCTCGAATTTATCAGACAGGTTGCGTTTCAGGATTTTCTGATCGGCAATATCCAGCATACCTCGCGAAATATCCACCCCGATAATCTTCTTAGGTTTGAGGATAGAAAGCGCCTCGAAGGCAAAATCGCCGGTACCGGTAGCTACATCCAATATCAGCTGCGGTTTATCGGCTTTCAATTCGTTTATGGCTTTTTTGCGCCAGATGATATCTATACCCAGCGACATAAAGTGGTTCAGGAAATCGTAGGTTTTAGAGATATTATTGAACATATCGGCCACCTGCTCTTTCTTGGTGCCCTGCGTATCGTGGTACGGAGTTACTGTTTTGCTCATACTTTATAGCGGGCAAAGATAGGTGTTTGGGTTCATGGTTCATAGATGTTAGATCATGGCAAAGCAATCATTCCATATCAGGCCGAAGCTACCATGAACTATCAACCACCATTTATAAACTAGCACCTATTTTAAAATAAGCTTTAATGCAAAACCAACTGCAAATGCTATAAAAATACTTAGCAGCGTCCCAATAAGCAGGTATTCGGTTTTCGCTTCTTCGTGCGTGCTATTGTATCTTAAAATGCTCTTTCCCGTAATCAGTAATCCTATAGCTTCGTACTGCCCCTGGTACACCAATATGCAGATAATCAACCTTTCGATTATACCGATATATTTCCCGGCGTTCTTCAGCCCGGGCGGCACAGCCCAATGTTTGGTGGCGTAAGCTATTATGATAGATGTTGGGATAGTGAGGAAAAATGCGGCAGCTGCAAACACCCAAAACTTACTGTTTTCATAAAAATTGACTAGCGTTTGCATATCGGGCCTGTGCTGCCCGAAAACAATCACCCAACTTGCCAAAATCACCAGCAAATGCAATAGCTGATCTATTATAAAATAGGTGAAATTCGCCCTGGTGTATGATTTAGCAAGATCTATAGCGCCATGGAGGATGGTGATAAACAAAACCACCTTCCAATAATTAAACCCAACAAATAAAATTGCGGTTGTGCCGGTAACCAGGATATGTAGATAGAGATACTTAGATTTTATTTTTCGTTGCGCCCGGTCCTGTACCCATTTTGATGGTTGCCACCAAAAATCGCTTATCAAATGCGCCAGCAACAATTTAACGAGCCATATGATGCTAATTTCCATTTTGCAGTTGGTTGGTTAATGTTTCGAATTTATTAAGCAGGCTCCTGATCTCCTCATACCGCCCTGCTTTAACTTGCTTGCTTACTGTAGCTGTTGATAATTTTAAAAAAGCCGCTGTTTCTACCTGAGATTTACCCGACAGCAATTGAAAAATAACTTTGGCCTGTTTTGCGGTTATTCTCGCTATCAGGCTATCGGCGTACTCCGCCATAATTTCATAGGTAAAGTCTTTTTCCTTTTGGCCGCAGCTAATATACAACCGCCGTGATGTGCCCTGCAATTTAGCGAAGCTTCGCCCCGAAGTAACCAAAAGTTCGTCCATGCTCGATCTTAAGTCGATCTCATCCGACTGTAAATGTCCTATATTTATGCTTACTCTTATATCTATTGCCTGGCTTTCTGTATATTTTATGGCCAAAAGCCGGCTCTTTATACATTTCATCAACGCCATTTCCGGGTGAATAACGAGCACCCTAAAGCTATCACCGTTAAAAAAGTCTGTTTTCTCTTCTCCGAAAAACTGTTTTAAATCCTCTATCAGATTATCAAATCCTGTTGTTAAAAAGGATGAATTAACAATATCGGCTGTAAGTATTGCTTGCATAATTGGCTACGTAAAAAACTCAACACGCAAATATTAGCATAAAAAGGCTAATATCAAACAAATTAGCCTAAAAAGGCTAATTATGGGCAAATTAGCCTAAAAAGGCTAACTATCATAAACCATCATACATGAACCGTCACCTATGAACTATTTAAATAAATTTCTATCTTTCCCTCTCCGTATCTCAAACCACAAAACCATTACTTATCGTTTCAAACATGAAAGAAAATAACGAAGCATCGCGCAGAGGGTTCCTTAAAAAACTAGCCACTACCGCAGCTGCGGCCAGTGTCGGCAGCAATTTATTGGCAGCCGAAAATATTGGTAGCTTTCATTACCTAAAACAGCAATACAACCACATTGGCGCCAACGACCAGGTGAATATCGCCCTCATAGGTGCCGGCGGCATGGGCACTTCTGATACCCAAACCGCCCTGCAGGTACCCGGCGTAAAGCTGGTTGCCGTGTGCGATTTGTACGATGGCCGCCTGGCCGATGCTAAAAAGAAATGGGGTGCTGATATCTTCACCACAAAAATTTATAAAGAAATACTGAACCGCAAGGATGTGGATGCCGTTATCGTAGCCACGCCAGATCATTGGCACCAACAAATTTCAGTAGATGCCATGCACGCCGGTAAGCACGTGTATTGCGAGAAACCGATGGTACACTCGGTAATGGAGGGTCCGGCCGTTATAAAAGCCCAGCAGGAAACCGGTAAGGTGTTCCAGGTGGGTAGCCAGGGGGTATCCTCGCTTGGTAACGAGAAAGCAAAAGAGCTATTAAAAAGCGGCGCCATTGGCGAACTGAACTACGCCGAAGGCTTTTGGGCACGCCGCGGTGCGGTAGAAGTTTGGCAATACCCTATTCCAGATGATGCTTCTACCCAGACCGTTGATTGGGAAACTTATGTAAGCAACACCCAAAAACGCCCGTTCGATAGCAAAAGGTTCTTCCGCTGGAGGAATTACACCGATTATGGCACCGGCATGGCGGGCGATTTGTTTGTGCACTTGTTCAGCAGCCTGCACTTCATTACCGGCTCTATGGGGCCAAATAAAATATACGCATCGGGCGGCTTGCGCTACTGGAACGATGGCCGCGAAGTGCCTGACGTATTGTTAGGCACATTCGATTATGCCAAGGCAGCGGCCCACCCGGCGTTCAATCTAAGTTTACGCTGCAACTTTGTGGATGGAACCAGCGGCACCACCTATTTAAAATTGGTAGGCAGCGAAGGATCGATGGATATTACCTGGGATAGCGTTACCCTGAAACGCAACAAAACCATTGATAATACCGACCCATTCTACATCGAAAAAATGAAGGCTATGGGCCAAACCAATAGCGGCCGTAAAATGATGCTGCCACCAGAGCAAATTACTTACGATGCCGAAAAAGGCTACCTGGGTGGCCCTTACGACCATATGAATAATTTCATTACCGCTATACGTACCAACGGCAAAGTTACCGAAGATGCTATTTTTGGCTACCGCGCCGCTGCCCCTGCCCTGCTTTGTAACGACAGCTACTTTAAAAACGCCCCTATGTTTTGGGACCCGGAGAAGATGAAAATGATAAAGGCATAATTAACATCGAATGAAACACCCCATCACCATACTCAGCATTGCCGCCGCCCTTACCTGCGCAATAGGCGCGCAAACCTATGCATCAAAAATTGGCGACCCGAAACCGATAAAGAAAGCCCCGGCCAGGAAAACTGCCTGGGTAAGCTTGTTCAACGGCAAGGATCTGAGCGGCTGGCACAGTTTCAACAAAACTAAGCCTGTACAAAACTGGGAGATAGAAGATGGCGCACTGGTTTGCCTGGGCAGCGTAAAAGGCACAGATACCGGCGGCGATATTGTTAGCGATAAACAATACGCGAATTTTGAGCTGGCATGGGAATGGAAAATTGACAAAGGCAGCAACAGCGGCGTACTGTACCACGTGGTAGAAGACCCAAAGTACACCGCCACCTATGTTACCGGCCCCGAGTACCAGATTATAGATGATATAAATTGGATGCCCGACAAGTTGGAAGAATGGCAAAAAACAGGTGCCGATTACGCCATGACCATTCCCAACGGCAGCAAAAAGCTGATGCCCGTTGGCCAATGGAACACCAGCCGCATCGTTTTTAATAATGGCCATGTAGAGCATTGGCTAAACGGCAAAAAAATCTTAGAATTTACCGCCTGGAGCCCCGAATGGGAAAAGAAAAAAGCCGAAGGTAAATGGAAAGATCATCCCGAATACGGGCTGGCGAAACTTGGCCACATTGCCCTGCAGGATCATGGGCATAAAGCTTATTTCAAGAATATCAGGGTGAGGGAGTTGTAAGAAAATGATTTCCAAAGTTCATGAAATTTAAAGCCTCAATCACGTTAATAATCGCCGGGGCGCTTCTAATATCCGTTAGGGCGCCCGGCGTATTATACGGTAGCGATAGTGGTGACTTTATATTCCTCCCCAAATTTAGAACCTTAAAAATAAGCCGCAAACTTAAATTAGTCAGGACCAAAACTAACCTGGATTACTTTTCAATACCGATATACGACTGTATTCGAGATTTTTACCATGATACCACGGGCATAAAAAGCTACGATCTGGAAGATAAAAGCAAGACCAATAGGATTGGGATTACAGAATATATTTTTAAAGACTCGACAGCAGCAAATAAAGCTTTCACTATAGCCTATGCTCACGCAGAATCCGTCCGGAAAAAACGGAGAGTAGATTTCGGCAGTCTGTGCGTTCCACATCAGGCTGGCGTATTTTTTTACGCATCAAAAAGTGGTGCGCATGTATATCTTTATTCCATTGCCTACAACTTTCAATATTACAACGCCGGTCAAGATAGCGTAGATACTAATATGCAAAACGACAAACGAATTTTACTGGACGACATTTATAAAGAAATGACAGGCCAGTAATTCACCACATGCGTGCTCGTTGATAGCTGGTTCGTCGATTCCTATTCCGCGTTCATCTTCCTACTAAACGGTTCGCTGATATTTTGTCGACTATCGTACCCTATTCGTCTAAAACTTTTGACCGGCGCGTTGGGTAATAACACCTTTGCGTAAATATTATCGCGATGCTCCGCCAAAAAGATTTCACCATAACCCTTATCCGCCTTTTACTGGGCTATATATTTTTTTCTGCTGGTTTGTGTAAGCTCACACACGGACATTTTGGGCAAATTATAGGCCCACCCCTGCTGGAAGATACTTTAGCCAAATATGGGCTTGGCCTATTTGCCCGTATAGTGGCAATTACGCAGGTTGTTTGCGGCATATTATTGTTATCGCAACGCTTTAGCACCATAGGCGCTATTATGTTGCTACCCATGAATTTATCTATACTGGCGGTAACTATTTCTATGCATTGGGTAGGCACGCCCTATGTCAATGGGTTCTTCATCATACTCAACATCGCCCTACTGCTTTACGACTGGCACAAACTTAAAGTACTCATTAACCCGGTTTTGGCTGCGGAAGTAAGGCCAACTGCTTTAGATGCGCATAATCAAAACAACTTCAATATTACGGGGATTATTTTTGCAGCCGCCGCGCTTGTTGCTTCGCGTTTTAGCATTGCCTTTACCAACGTATTTGCCCTAGCGGCGTTTGCGGCCATTGGCTACAGCGTAGTGCAAGTAAAAGCCATAAACAAAATACAGGGCCTTGTAATTGCCCTGGTAATGTTGAACATGATCATTATCACCCTTGCCGGTCGGCTGGGCACCATAGCCCAGAAGATGGCCCTGTACAATACATTGTTAATTTTGGCTCTCTTTGCAGCATCATTCATAAAATTCGCCAGGCGGCAAAATACACCTTTAGCATCATAGCCGATAACCAAAAAAGGGCCGCCGTTTCGGCAGCCCTTCTTGCTTAATAAAACTTTGGTGGCGGGATTAGATTCGTATCCTGCCGTTGGTGCCAGTAAGGGTATATAGGCGTGAGCTCGCTGGCGGCATCAAGTTTCTTAACTTGCTCGATAGTAAGGTTCCAGCCTACTGCGGCAAGGTTTTGTTTCAGCTGCTCCTCGTTGCGGGCACCTATGATGATGTTTGCAACGGTTGGGCGCTGCAGTAACCAGTTAATGGAAACCTGCGCAACAGATTTGCCAACTTCTTCGGCAACCTCATCCAGCGCATCAACAATATTGTAAAGGCGCTCAAAATCGGTTTCGGGGCCGTGGCTACCACCCTGGCTGCGGCGGTTATCTGCCGGGATTGGCTGCCCGCGCCTGAATTTGCCACCCAACTGACCCGAAGCCAATGGGCTCCAAACGATGGTGCCTACGTTTTGGTCGATACCAAGCGGCATCAATTCCCATTCAAACTCGCGGTCTAATACCGAGTAATAAGCCTGTTGGGCCACATATTTGGCCCAGCCATAACGTTCAGACACTGAAAGCGATTTCATCAGATGCCAGCCCGAAAAGTTGGAGCAGGCGATATAGCGTATTTTGCCGCTGCTGATCAGGGCATCCAGCGCGTGCAGGGTTTCTTCAACCGGCGTGTTGCCGTCGAAGCCGTGCATATGGTAAATATCAATATGGTCGGTTTGCAAGCGGCGCAGGCTGTTTTCTACCGAACGGATGAGGTGGTAGCGCGACGAGCCGTAGTTGGGGTCGTCGCCCATCTTAAAAGTCGCCTTTGTAGATAGCAGCACATCGTTGCGGATGCCCACGAGGGTTTTGCCCAAAATTTCTTCTGCAACACCGCCCGAATATACATCAGCAGTATCAAAAAAGTTTACGCCCGCATCCATGCAGAGGTGTACCAGCTTCTTTGCATCGTCGAGCTGGGTATCGCCCCATGCCTTAAAAAAATCCCCGGCACCGCCAAAAGTAGCTGTACCAAAACTAAGCACGGGAACTTTAAGGCCCGAGCCGCCTAATTGTCTGTATTCCATAGTAAATGTAAATTTTTATGACACAAGCAGAAATGCTTCTGTTAAATTTCAAATCTCGGTGATATGGTTTTAAATTCATATCACTGTAATAACATAAATTGATTTTTTAACCGGGTGGTGGACTTATTAATGCCGGCTTATGAACAACTGCTTTACCTTGAAAAAGAAAGTCCTCCATATGGGTTGCTTCATATGGCTAATCCGGCCCATACAGGCAATAATAAACCTACGCATACCCGTTTCGGTATGCACGTTCAACTGCACCACAATCACAGCCAGCATAAGCATCACCAGCGAATAAAACGCCAAATTTTGTAACGCATTGCCAACGCTTAAGTGTTGGAACTGGAACACTTGCAACCTGGAAAACATGATGATAGATGTATTATAATTGGTTTTGCAAGACCGGCGAGCGGCCCGATAATTCAAATCCAAAACAAATCTAATTAAGCAAAAGTTAATTTACAACTTTCAGGAATATTTTTTGCACAACCTTTTAAGCATTGCTTAAAAAACAAGCGGTGCATTGTTTTGTCGAGTTACGAAAATTGCTCCTTGTTAAAGTAATGCGCGTTTAGCTTAGCGTCTTCTCCATGCAAACAAAGCGCATGCCCGGCCTGAAAGCAAGGCCTATTTCGCCGGAA
Source organism: Mucilaginibacter sp. P2_D11 (assembly GCF_056404435.1). NCBI lineage: Bacteria > Pseudomonadati > Bacteroidota > Sphingobacteriia > Sphingobacteriales > Sphingobacteriaceae > Mucilaginibacter > Mucilaginibacter sp. P2_D11. The sequence goes on along the minus strand of NZ_JBFUEA010000008.1, from coordinate 126,419 downwards.
AAAACATATCCGAGTTTTATGAAGAGCTTTTGCGCGGCTTTGTTCTCCTTGTTCGTATCTATACGCAGCAGCGGGATATTCCGCCGACCGGCCTCGTATTCGGCTTCCATCAGCAAGGCTTCGGCAATGCCCTGCCCGCGGTAATGCGGACTCACCACCAGGCGATGGGTTACGATGGCTGGTTGGCTAATGTCTAACCCGGCTTGTTCATACTCGGGGTACTGCTCGGTAGTAATGGCCGATGCACCGGCTACCCGGCCGTCAATTTCTGCGACCCACAACTGTGACACCGCTACATCTTCGGCAAATGCTTCTGGGTTTGGATAGGTATCGTTCCATTGAAAGTTGCCTGCGGCCTGCATCAAAGGCACAGCCTCTTTCACGATGGACATGATAGCGGGGATATCGGCAAGGGTAGCGCGACGGATATTCATGGTAGCCTATTTTGTAACCCCAAAGATAAAAAATGTGAGGGAACGTTTAGTTTTCTCCTTTACAATAACCGATATAGAACAAGCGGAGCCGCCTAAATCGGGGATCAGCCGATTCGCCTATAGGTTTTAAATACCCGCTATCAATCATTATGGTGTTACCCAAGGTCCTTGCCGGTTGCAGGCTCCATTTCAACTTCAGCGTGTCGCCATTTTTTGTCCATTTGCCCATCATCCAGTCGTTATATAAAAACACGCCGGTAGCGTGCAGTTCAAAGGTATGGTCTTCCCTGAATTCAATCGTAGTTTGGCTCTGCGTTCCCTCGTAGCAAGCCCGAAATTTAACCGCGCTGAGGTGGCCTTCCCATGAACCTGTCGGCGCGAGTATTGCCGTTAAATAAATCACAATCGGGTAAAAATAGCTTCGGTTTAGCTCTTTCCGGTTCTTAAATATCGAGATTACCTGCTTCACCAGGTATATCACCATCATAATCAACGTTATGACAATAAGTAGTGCGGCTGCCATCTGACACCACCATGGCATAAACCTTTCTATGTAGCCATAATAAAAGGCTAACAAGGTAAATATCAAACCTGTTGATACAGCCGTAATTAATTTGCGGTTGTTCTGGCCCACTGTCATTTACTATTTTAATTCCCTAACCATTTCATCTGCACATCTAAAATTTAAAATCTGCACATCCACTAATGGTTATGCTTTTTATGGATATCCTTTACCAGGCAAAGCTTCTTTATCTCATCCAGGCGGATAGGAAATGGCGAATACTTCAGGCGGTTGCCTATCATCTCGGTAGTATTGTCGGAATGGGCTATCACCTCTTCGGGGTTATCGCTGGCCAACAGGCGCTTGTACATGCGGTAATCGCCCCATTCAATATAATACACCTCGCCGGGCAGTATCTTGCGGTCGCTGATTATTTTTAGCGCCACCCAGCAGCCGTTCTCCAGGTACGGGTACATCGAATGGCCCCAAACAGGCAACGCAAAATCGCATTCCTCAATACCGGGGAAGTTCATTCGCCCCACAGGCAGCGCATCGTTTATATCATTGTAAACCTCTACTCCCGATGCTGTGGCTATGATATCATACATGGGGATACCCTCGCCGGTGCGTACATATACAGGTTTATCCGTAGTTTTTACGCCGCCCAATAAATCTCTGTATTTTTCTTTAAATATCTTTAATTTCTCTGGATCGATGTTCTGTCGGCTCTTAATTATCTCGGTAATACTGCTGGCGTTGTTAAAGCCGAGGACTTCGGCAAGCTCGCTGTTATTGTTGAAGGCCTTACCCCGTAACTGGTTGTACAGGATAATAAACTCCAGCGTTTCGGGCCGTACGGTTTTTATCTTACCAGGTTTTGCTTGCTCTTCCATTTCGAAAATATTTTTATTTATTTCTTGATTTAAATAAAGATTATTCTTTATATTTGCAACGTGCTTATTCGATAAAGGTACTTATAAAATTCTCCTGAACAAAATTAAAATCAAGAATATACAGAAACACCCAGCCTATGTACATAGCCCACAGCGCCCTCCGCAACACAATTAAAACCGGCCAGCCCCAATTAAGCAACCCCGAAATGCAACAGCGCATAGCCGCCTACCAGTCTGCCTGCAACAAGTACAAGCAGGAAATAGCCGCCATACAAAAGTACCTCCCCGGCTGGATGCCCGCGTTTGACGCAGAACCCAACAGGTAAATGCTGACGATAATAGCACCAATGAACTAATGAACCAATAAACTAATACAAAATGAAACTAACGCAAAAACTAAAAGACGAACTGTGGTGGATGATTATATCCGTAGACTATAATTATAGCCGCATCAGCATTGCCGACCACGACCTGGGCGATGAAGTGTTAACCCTGTGGCTGGAAGACAAGCACGATTTCAAAAACAGCCTGGACGAATGCCTGCAGCTGGACATACCCCTGAAGCAATTCGCCAAGGTGATAAAGGCCGAAAACCTCAATAGCTACGAGGGCAGCCGCCTGCACCCCAATAAGCAATACGTTTACAAAACCCGCATCGAGATAAACGCACCTTTAAAATGGTACCGTGAAGATGCAGCCGCAATTGAGCAAACCTGGGCCCGCGAAGCCATGCTGAAAAGCATACTCACCCAGTTGATAGAAACCGAAACCGTTGGTGAAAATTTATAAGAATTATGCCAATTAGCATAAAATACATATTGATTGTATTGGTATTGGTTATTGCCACCTACAACCGAGGGAACGGCGGCGGCCCGATGCCCCAAGACACCAAAAAGCCCGGTAAAAAGGGTAAGCGAATTAGATTATTACAGTAGTAATCCGATCAAGTTAGCAGCGCGTTGGCGAACAAACATAGCCCTAAAAAAAGCAGGAATAGCAAGATAAATGATTTCATAAGCATAGTATAGATTGATGATACAAAGCTTGTGAAACATGCGCAGCGGGGCAACCGTGTTTTAACGGTAATTGAGCGAGAAATTGACGGGTAGGTAAATGTGCAGATTTCAGATGTGCAGATGTGCAAATTTAGATAGGCAAAAAACCACCGGCTCCCCGAGAGGCGTTCACATTAGGATTTAGGATGACAGGTTGTCTCGTCTTTAATTCTCCCTCTTTTTGGGTGCAGCCATTGGCGCAACTTCTACCAACTCTTCCGTTTCTTCCAAAGCTTCGGCAGGTTTGGTGTTATAGTTGAGCTTGCGGAAACGCCAGGTAGCAAAAGCGGGTTCCTGGAAACGGTTTATAAGCTTAAAAAACTTTGGGAAGTTGTGTACCTCTTCAAGCAGCACGCCTGGTACGATGCCATTGTTATCGAGTATCTCGCGGATGGTGTATTCTTTGCCTTTGGTAATCCAGATCTCGAAATCGCGACGGATCTCTTCGTTCTTATCAGCGTCTATCTTATCGTCAATGCAAATTACTTTATCACCCGGCTTCATGCTGCAAATTTATTGTTTTTTTTGATTACACCGATGAAAGATTGATTCACCGATTAACACTGATTGCATGTCTGCCACCGCGAATTGCAGCTACTACTTTTTTGCACGCATTCCGGCTAATGCTTCTTTAAAATCGCTGTAATAAGAATCTATAGTTTTGGTTTTTATTGCTGGCCACTCGCTTTCTGGTAAGCTTAAGGGCTTCCCTTTCCCTTCGGCTGTCGTAGAGTTAGTAAAAGCATCCATCCCGCTTAAATTAAGCCAGCGTTGGTCGTACTCTTCATTGTTGTCTTTAACAAATGCCACAACCCTGCCAATTATATTTTCTAAGGTGTCGAGATTTTTAAAAGCATAAGTATTTATTTGCGGACCAAAAGTAGCATTAACTTGCGCTACAGGCCCGGATGTACTCTTGTCGGTACAACGATTAAAATCGTAACGGGTGCGTAACTGTGCAACATAAAACCAAAAAGAGGCCTCATCTTTTCTATCAAGTTTAAAGAGCACCGCAGATAAGGCATATAAAACAACCGGATTATGTTTATTGGGTTCGGCAATTATTGGGGCAATTAATTTTGCTTGCTGAGATTTTTTTGCATTAGTCAATTCTAATACTAAATTGTTGTCGGCCTCTACCTTTATTTCTTTATATACGCCTGTTGGCTCAACAATATGATCAGTTACCTGTGCTTTTAACACGGTAGTAAAACAAACGTATAATATAATGGAGGCAATATTTTTTTTCATATGTTATCTAATGTAAATATAACCAGCTTCTTGCCCGGCGATTACAAATTAATTCCCACCCGGCATGGCGATATAAAACGCTGTGCCTTCGCCGGGGTTGCTTTCCAGCCAAATGCGGCCGCCCTGCAATTCGGTAAACTCTTTGCATAAGAGTAACCCCAGGCCCACGCCCTTTTCGTTATTAGTGCCAAACGTGGCGCCAGCCTGTAACGAAAAGAGTTCCGACTGCTTCTCCGGAGTAATGCCGATACCATTATCGCGAACAATGAGCCAGCACTCGCCGCCAATCTGTTTTGCTTTAAAGGCTATCTCGCCTCCGCTGTGGGTAAATTTGATAGCGTTGTTGATGAGGTTGCGTATCACCAGCTGCAGCATATCGTTATCCGCTACGATTTTGATATCCCAATCCAAATCGGCAGTAAGGGTAATACCTTTTTTCAGAGCTATAGAGCGCTCCAACTCGAGGGTGTTGAACAAGGCGCTACGTAGGGAAACGTACCCTAGCTTTACGTTTACGCCGTCCATCTGGCCCTTGCTCCATAACAATAGCGTGCCCAGCATATCAATGGTGCGGCGGGTAACCTTTAGCAGATCGCCCTCTACCATACGGCGCTCTTCGGTATCCAGTTCATACTCGGTAACCAGCTCCAGGTAATTCTGAATATTGCTAAGCGGCGAGCGCAGGTCATGCGCAATGATTGACATCAGCTTATTGCGTTCCTGGTTTATGCGTTCCAGATCATGGTTTTGTTGCGTTATCTGCTGATTCTTGCGCTCGATAGCGTTTGTTTTTTCGGAAGCTGAGCGCTTTTCATGATCGTAATTACGGCGGAGATAAGTAATGGTGTAAAATACCACTATAACCACAACTACATAACCAGACGTGATATCGAGAAACCTGCTGCTGCGGCTGTTATAAGTTTCGGGTACCCATTCCGGGTGGTAGTATTCAATTCCATGCAACACCAGCATAATACCAGCATTTATAGCAACCCAAAGCTTGTGTTGTTGCTTGGGCACAATGCATAAAAGCAGCAAGATGCACAGGCCCATAAGCATGTCGTTCGGCCCCCGGGTACCCGAGTTATACAAAAAATTAGCTGCAAACAAAACATTGCTGGTAATAGCAAAAACGATGATAGCTTGTTTTGTTTTCTCCTTGTAGCGCGAGAGGTAATATAGATATGAACATATTAGCAAAGTGCCGAGGCTAATTATGGCGATTTCCGGCAGGCCGATAAGAAAATTAAATGGCACATTGTAACCGAGCGAAGCAATGCTTAATATACAAACAGAATGAAATATCCGTGCTTCCAGCGGAAACTCTGCGGTTGACCCGGTAACCCTGATCCACAGCTTGTTCATATTTCCAAAGAGGCTCAAATTTATTAACGTTTAGGTAACGCAAGGTTACTAATTAAAATTAAAGGGGGCAAATGCGGCCAATGCACCAGCACGTAAATATAAACTAAGCAACCAACACTTACACTATTTATAAAACCGGTGCTTTTGCTTTTAAATTTGGCTGTTTACGCATTTGCTTTATTCTAATTTACGTAACAAATTGTCAGTTATCATAGCTAAGGGAAAACTATATATTTAATTGGTATTTAGTGCTGCGCCCACCGGCAGCTCATTTATCTTTTTGCCAACTATAGGTCATGAGCCGAATAATGCGACTATTCGGCTCATAAAAATAAACTCCGCATTCCACAAAAAAAGCCGGGCGATGCCGGCTTCTCAAAAGAAAATATTGTAGGGGTGCTTAATTGCGGCTAAACCCGCCGCGGCCACCGCCGCCACCGTTAAAGCCAGGACCTTTATCCTCGGCTATGTTAACAGTAATGCGTTTGCCGTAATAGCTTTGCCCGTTCATGCATCTTATAGCTTCTTTAGCTTCATCTTCGTTCACCATTTCAACAAACCCAAAACCCCTGCTCTCTTTTGTTTCACGATCTTTTACGATCCTGAGGGACTTAACCGGCCCAAAATCTTCAAAAACCGCATTTAATTCAGCCTCGTTCACTTCTAGTGGAAGGCCGCCAATAAATACTTTCATTAATCTCCTTTATTTTCTGCAAATGTACGAAAAAAAGGGCATTTTTCACCCTTCCAGGCTGCCTAAATAGCGTGGTAGCCTGTTTTTTACAATAACGTGTCAATATGACGTATTAGTATTTCACGAAAATTGTCGATGGGACCGGGCGGTGTTCAGCTTCTATTTAAGCTTGAGGTTAAAAGTACCCTCCACCCGGTAAAAAGGCGAATCGGCTTTATCGTCATGCGCCAAAAAGGTAAAAAAAGTGCCTTTGGCCAACACGCTATCCTGCCGGTAATGCAACAAATCTATAACTCCGGCGTCACCAGGCTCGGTAAACTGGGTAAGGCTATATTGTTTGATGTGCAATGCATCGGGGCGAAGCAACAGTTGGCTACCCTCTACCCCTTTGGTAATTGCAGCAGCGGCAGTGCCTTTGCTGCTGATGGCAAAACTCATGGTGTGGGCCTTATTTATCGCCGTTATGCCAAAGTAACGGTTATCGCCAACGCTGATGTTTACGAATGCGATAGAATCTTTTACAGCGTCGAAAGTGTAGGTAGAATCCAGCAAATCGAAAGTCAAGGTACCGCTTGCTGCCAAAAAGTTGGTGGCGGGGGTTGCGGCGAGGGCGCTATCGGCGGCGGCTACGGCTTTTTTCTGGTCCACAGCTTTATCGCCCTGATCTTTCTGGCATGCAGATGCCATTAGCGCAAGGAGCAAAACAAACGAAACATACCAGTTAGTAAACCGTTTTGGATGCATAGATAAATTGATGGCCCAAAAGTAAAAAATATTTCTGTAAAGTCCCCAGCGAATCTCGCGCGCACAAAAAAAGCTTAACACTTTTTAACTATTATATAGTACGTGTTTGGGCCACAAAAGGTTTGCCTGATTACGTGTGTTTTTTACAATAATTTTGTTTGTAAATCAACTGTTTAGTCCGTAGCTATTTACATGGCCACCAACCGTCATTCGCCACTTAAAACCCTTTAGGCACGCAGCCGTTCGTCAAACGAAAACTTTTTAATGGCGGTAATTTTGATCTTTTCAAAATCGGGGTGAGCAGGGTTAAACAGGTAGTTGTACTCCAAATCTATAATGGCGGAGGGGACTTTTAGTACCGCTGTTTCCATCTTTTGTAGCCAGGTATCGCCCATCATTTGGGTAATGGGGTAATTTAATACTTTTTGCCAGTCGGGACTTAGCCTGGTTAATTGCTCCAGGCTTATTTCTTTAATAGCTAATTTGGACAGCACGTTAAACATCGTGACCGAAAAATCCCCGGTGTACAAGGAAGTGCCTGCAGTGTGTGCCAATTTTTCGAGGCATGATAATGCCAGCGAGCTGCCCGTATAAATCACATACCGCCCGCGCGAGTTCCAGCGCCCATCGATGCCCGAGCCTTTACGGTCGGCAGCGTATTTGGTTTGGCCTATACGGTAGGTGTTCATTTTTTAGGAGGTTGAAATGTTGGAAGGTTGGAAGGTTGAAACGTTGGAAGGTTGGAACGTTGGAACGTTGAAGGACTGGGAGTTGAAACTGCGGCAGCAACTTACAACTTTTCAACAAAAAAACAACTTTACAACCTTTCAACTTTACAACCTTTGAACACCTTTAGGCGGTAACCCCGTAATCTATACGGATTAGCTCGCTCATTACAATACTGATGCCGGTGATGGTATCCAGCATATCAAAAGGGATGGCATCAATACCAACATTGTAATGCCGCAGCCAGCTTTTAAATTCATCAAGCGAGCCAAAAGTATCAAGCCCCTTATCAAAAAGCTCTAATAGCTGTATAATGTGCTCGCTGAGGCCGGGGTTTAGGCCTTTGCTGCTTTGTATATGCTTGCGCAGTGTTGGCTCGGTAATATCAAGCCATTTGGCAATATCTATTTGGGTAACGCCGGTAACCTGCAACAACGTGGTTAAGGCACCGGGTTGCAGCCCCTCTTTTATAGCGCCTAACTTGGCCAGCGGAGACTTAAAGAAGGTTTCGTAAGGTACGATTAGCTCGTGCACCATAGATACCGGTGTATCAAAATTGGCGTATGGCCGCACAGGTGCCTGGTTTTTACGCACACTGGCCTGCCGGGTTTTGTTTTCTTTATCTTCCATACACAAATGTAAATATTTTCTATTTAAAAAGAAATTATTTTTTATTTTATTTACCGCCTGATTTTTAATTTTTTTCTAATAATATTAGCATTCTTCAAAAATTCTTCGTACATTTGTATACAAACTATGCCAATCGGCATTTTAATCATAAATCAACATCCCATGCTATTCTTATCAAACGCCAGCGATCTTATCGGTCGTATCGAGGGCTATTTCCGCCATATTAAAGGCGACGATTACCCCGAGGCTGCAAAGACAGCCCAAACCCAAAACAACGAAGCCGCCACAAACAATCAGGCCAACAAGCACAGGCCTCCCGAACCAGCCCTGCTCACCGGCCTGGCCCTTTTTATCGGCTTTGCTAGTATGGACGATTTCGTGGCTTACGAGCAAAAAGGCAAGCACAAAAAAATCTTGCGTACGGCACGCCTACGCGTAGAAGCCGAGTACGAGAAGAAGCTACACCTGCCTGCTCCTACCGGTGCCATGTTCGCCCTGCGCTGCATGGGCTGGGCTGATACCGCCAATGCGCCGCAAAGCGCACCGCCGAAAAAAATACGGGTAGAAATAGTAGAGGCCGGCCCCAAAGTTTCGGGCAGCGAAAAGGACGTAATCGTATAACCAAAAAACCACCCAAACATGCCAGCCAGTAAATACCCCAAAATGAAAACTACCGCCGTATTTAAGCATAACTACGATTCGGCGGCGCACGTAATCGTAAACCAGGGCGGCACAAGCTCCGGCAAAACGTATTCTATTATACAGATATTGTTTGTGCTGGCAGCCGCCGAAACGCTTGTTATAACGGTAGTAGGCCAGGATATGCCCAATTTAAAAGCCGGCGCGCTCCGCGATGCCATCAAAATCCATAAAACATCCAAAGTATTTATGCGCAGCGTAAAAAACTATAATAAAACAGACAGTATTTTCGAGTTCCACAACCAGAGTATCATTGAGTTCAAAAGCTACAGCGACGCGCAGGATGCCAAATCGGGCAAGAGAGATTACCTCTTCGTAAACGAAGCCAATGGCATCAAATGGGATGTGTATAGCGAATTGGCCCTACGCACCAGCAAACGCGTTTATATAGATTATAACCCCAACCACGAGTTCTGGGTGCACGAAAACCTGATAGGCCGCGAAGGCGTGCAGCTGATCATATCAGACCACCGGCACAACCCATTTGCCGACGAACACATCCATAAAAAAATAGAAGCACTTAAAAACGTCGACCTAGAATTATGGAAGGTTTACGCCCGTGGCCTTACCGGCAAAATTAAAGGGTTGGTATTCAACAACTGGTTCGTATGCGAAGGCATTCCCCCAGATGCGAAACTGCTTGCCGCCGGGCTCGACTTCGGGTTCACCAACGATGAAACGGGCTGCCTGCTGGTGTATCGCCAAAACGGCGAACTTTGGGTAGATGAGGTATTGTATGAAACCGGCCTCACCAATACCGATTTAGCCAAACGCCTCAAAGCCGCGGGTATCAGCAAAAGCACCGAGATAATTGCCGATAGCGCGGAGCCGAAAACGATTGAAGAACTTAAACGGATGGGCTGGTACATTACGCCCGCAAAAAAGGGTGCGGACAGCATCGTCCACTCTATAGACATACTAAAACGCTTTAAGATAAACGTAACCCGTGCCAGCGTAAACCTGCGTAAAGAGCTTGGCAAATACAAATGGAAAGTAAACAGGGCCGGCAAAACCACCAACCAACCCATAGATGCCTGCAACCATCTGATAGACCCGCTGCGCTACGTTGCCCTCAACAAACTAAAGATAGAAGCGCCCAAAACGCTAAAAAGTACGCTGCCAGCCCCCCAGCCTCCGTTAGCTAACGGAGGAGTTTTCGACGAGCTTATCGGCATGGCATAAGCCCCCCGCCCCCTGAAGGGGAGTTCTTGAACAACATATTGGGATGGCTCAACGGCGATGGCAATCTGTGCAATCGGTGAAACGGCGAAGCTCTCTTGAGCGCTATAAAACAACAATATGCGAGAAATCAATTCAATCGGTTAAATCAGTGAATAAAAAATAATATGATAGAAAAAACACTAAAAACAACCCAAGGCAAGCTACTAATCAGCATGCCGCAACAACTAAGCGAAGTAACATTAGGGCAAATGATGCAGCTACAGGATGCGCCCGACCTTAAGGACCTGGATGCCATCAGCATCCTCTCCGGCGTGCCCGCCTCCGAGCTGCAAAACGTAAGCAACGCCAATGATTTTATGGATTTTGCTGATGCGGTGCTCAACCTATCGCACCAGATAAAATACTTGTACAACAGCGATGCCGTACCCAAAACCGTTACGCTGGAAGTGGCCGGAAAACAAGTAACGCTCGATGTTATCAAAAACCTTTCGGTAGAGCCCGCAGGGGCCTTTATGGCAGCACGGGATGTGATAGCCGATGAGATTGCCGCCCACATCAAAAAATATGGCGAAGAAAACTGGCAGGATTACTTTAAACCCTCGCTTACAGCGTGCTGCAAGGTGCTCGCCTATTATTTCTATTGCCGGGCCACAGGTAACACCTATGATGAATATGCTGCCACCAACTTTACCGACGTGATTAAAAAACTATGGGTAACGGAGGCGCTGCCCATCGCAAAGCATTTTTTTATGAACTTTCCCAACTTATCGAAACCGAAAACCGGCTTTTGGCATCAGCTGCTACAACTCTTGAAAAAAGGGCTGGCATACACGCTTTCGAAAAGTTTAGGTATATCAACACCGTAAACTCCCTTGCCGGGGGCGACATCACCAAATGGAGCCATATCCTGGCCATGCCCTACGAACGCATCCTCATCAAGCTGCTGCTGAATAAAACGGAGGCGGAATATCAGAAAAGGTATGCAGAGCTTCAGAACAGTTAGCAGTTTACAGCGGGCAGTTCGCAGTGTCAAAGCCTGGAACCACTCTCTAATCAACCACTCTCCACTCACTAACCCATGCGCAACCAAATCCAATCCATCGTACAAACGCTCACAGGCACACCTGCCTTTTTGTACGGCACCGAAAAAGAACTGAACACCCTGGCCGATGATGCCGCTTTCCCCTGCGTAATGCTTTACCCGCTGCAGCCCATTGTGGTATCGCCGCAGGTGAATGGCTCGGTCGACAATGTTTTTACCCTTTATCTGGAGTTTTTATACAAGACCGAGTTTGGCCAGTACACTGCCGAAAACGAAACCTACGTGCAGCAAGCCCTGCAAATGGCCAACCAGTTTATGGTAAAAGCCGCCAAATATCGCGATGGCGAAGGCCGCTACTTCCGCATCAAAGCCGGCGAGAAGGCCAAATGCCTGCCTGTTTACAATAAGTACATCGCGCCGCGAGGAGGCTGATAATAGCGTAGATAATGGCAGCGGCAAAAACACGCCATCGCAGTTGGAGAAGGATTTAGGCACCTTCCAGGGCGCGAAGAGCGCGAAGAAAATTATCGTGATTGAATACGAAGACGAGAGCGCCAAGCCCGAGTTTCAGCCTTACGCCATACAGAACAACGATAAGCTTTTCGAAAGCACCGAACGCTCGGTAGAAGCCAGGATCATCAAAGGCTTTTCGGTACCTAAAGAGCTCATCAACCCGGAGAAGTCCTCGGGCTTAAGCAACGGCAGCGAAAAAAAACAGGCTATCAGCGAGTTTAATGATAACACCGCCGCCGACAGGCAGGAACTAAGCGAAACCCTGGAAGAGGTGTTCAGCCACTATTACCTGGCAATCAATCCCTCGAACAACTGGCGTATAGTACCAGTACCTGCAAATGTATCTGACGACAATATCGGCCTGAAAGCAGGTGCGGCTGTAAATCAACTGCTGCAATCTGCAATCCCTCCCGAAAACAAAATAGCGGCATTAGTTTATGCTTACGGCTTTAAACAAGCCGAAGCAGAAGCCATGTGTGGATAGCCCCCTAACCTCCGCCAGCTGGCGGAGGAATTATTAATCACAATCTTAAATAACATGAATTACAATTTAATTACTCCCCCTTCAGGGGACCGGGGGGCTTCGCCATGCTAAACCTCATTATCCCCGCCACCCTGCAGCGATACGAAGATATTGCTGCCAACGTAAAACCCGAGCGGATGAAAACGTTCATCCAAAAAGCGCAGGAACTCGACCTGAAACCCTTTTTAGGCTACGCCTTGTATTACGACCTGGTAAAGCACCTCGATGCAGAGGGTACGCTTAAAGACGATGCCCCTCAACACTATAAGGACCTGTTAAATGGCAGCGAATACCTGGATGAGCAAGGTTATATTGTATTACATCAAGGCTTGCAACCCGTACTGGCCTATTTCGCTTTCGCAAGGTTTATAGAGGCAGATGCCGTGCATTATTCGGCCACGGGCCCGGTCATCAAAAAACACGAAAACGCCGATGCCTTACCCTCCAAAGATTTGGCAAAACTGGTGCAGCAACAACGGAGTACGGCCAACGCTTACGCCAATGAAGCCGAGCGGTTTTTAATAGACCATCGGGAAGATTTCCCTGCATGGCATTACAATCAAAAAAACAAAAGCGCAAGGCAGCCCGGTCCGCGCATCCGGGGGGTAGACAGGTCGGATTTTAATTACCCGACTGATAATTACAGCGCACATCAATTCACCAACGAATTCTTAAATTATGGCAACGGATAAAAAAATAAGCGAACTACCTGTACTCACAAATATTGGTGCAAACGATATCTCTATTTTAGTAAATAATGGTGTCGATTATCAATTCTCTATAAGCACTTTACTGCAATATCTTGCCGCCAACTTTTCGTCCGGCGCCTCCATAACCTTCGGCACGGCGTTGCCACAAAACAACGCCGGTAAAAATGGCGACGTGTTCCTGAAAACCAACACAGCACAATTTGCCCAAAAAATATCAGGCACGTGGTCAATCGTTTACACACTGCCCGAAACAAATGGAGCAGACGGCACTATCCTATACGGCGCAGGCCTGCCAGCGTCAAACACAGGCAAAAACAACGATACGTATATTAACACCCTTACAGGTATTTTCTATTTAAAAAGCGAAGGAAGCTGGTCGCAGGTATTTTCTATGCAAACCGGCCCGCAGGGCCCGCGCGGCGAAAAGGGCTACACCGGCGATACAGGCCCGGCCGGGAAAAGCGTGCTTAGCGGTACAACAAATCCTTCCAACCTGGCCGATGGCTTAGATGGTGATTTTTATATCAACACCAATTCCTTAACTATTTTTGGCCCAAAAACCAGTGGTGCCTGGGGCGACGGGGTATCTATAGTTGGTGAACAGGGAGAAAAAGGCGATGATGGCGCTACAGGGCCGCAAGGTGCACAGGGGCCACAAGGAACTACGGGCGCAACAGGTGCCACAGGCGCAACAGGACCAACAGGCCCTACCGGAGCAACCGGCGCTACAGGCGCGCAAGGGCCAGGCGTACCAACAGGCGGCACAACCGGGCAAATTTTAGCCAAAAATTCAAACACCAACAACGATACGCATTGGATAACACCGGCAACCGGGGTAACGGATCGGGGCAGTAGCAGTACCAGTACGAATGATAGCATTGAAAGCTATCCCAATGGGCTAACTTGCGAATGGGTGAACAGTGATTTCCCGATAGCGGGTGTGTTGATAACCCATAAAACCGCTACAAATGGTGGAATGCTAATGCAGACATTAACAAACATCTCCAATCCGGCTATATTTTACTTGAGAGTAGGCTGGCCTTCCGGCGGTTTCAGCACATGGCAACAAATTCAAACAGGAAGTCCATTAGCAACAGTATTAACAGGATATACTTCAGGAGCCGGTACTGTAACAACTTCCGACACTATACTTCAAGCTATCCAGAAGCTGAATGGCAACATTAGCAGCATTGTTAATATGGTTCATGACAGAGGAGACCGGACTGGCTTCCCTGCTGACGATTTTAGCACTTACCTAATAGGTACAACTTTTGAATATGTAAATCATACCGATTTTCCGATAGATGGAATATTGACTACTCATAAATCTAATGGCCTTGGGGGTATTGGGTTTCAACAACTGGTCAATGTTGGCAACAGCGTAACCTACATAAGAGGTGGATACTATATTGGCTGGGGAGCTTTCAAGCAATTAACCTTGACATAATATTTTGAACCACTATCCTTCAAATTCCATTTGTTTCCCATGCAAAACCCCCTCACCCCCATCCAGCGTATCCTCAGCGATACGCCCACTTTTTTTAAACGTGCACAGTTTTTTGGTTTAGGGCTAGCTGGCCTGGGCAGCTCCCTTGCCGGCGTGAACGGCATTCCCGATAACTTGTGTACAATCCTGATATCCGTTGGCTCTACCATTGCCATTGTGGCACAATTTGCTGTGAAGCAATCTGAACCTTTAATCCCGCCGACTCATGATGAAACTAAATAATCAGGGTATAGCCCTTATCAAAAACTTCGAAGGACTGCGATTAAACGCCTACCGCGACATTGCAGGCGTATGGACCATCGGCTATGGCTCAACCCGGTACCACGACGGTAAAGTCATAAAGCCGGGCGATAAACTTACTGGCGAAGCAGAAGCATCTGCACTGTTGGCAAATTCCCTAAGCCAGTACATCGATGCTGTTAATCGCTTAGTCAAAGTCGCTCTGAATCAAGACCAATTTAATGCCCTGGTATCTTTCGCTTATAATGTAGGTGCCGACGCGCTGGGGCGGTCTACCTTACTGAAAAAGCTTAACCAGCTTGATTACGCCGGTTCGGCCGACCAGTTTTTACTTTGGGATAAAATAACCGACCCGACTACCGGTAAAAAAGTGAGGTGTAAACCAATCGCCAACCGCCGAAAACAAGAACGCGAACTATTTTTAAAACTATAATTATGACAACTTTCGAACACCACGAACTAAAAGGCTTTACGATCAAAAACATTGTGGTCACGGTAGTCAGCACGGCCAGTATTGTAGTATCGGTAATGACAACCTACTTTCAACTTAAAGGGGATATCCGCGATTTACGGACAACGCAGGAAGCCCAAAATCGTGTAAATGAGATTCGTTTAAAGGTACTGGAAGGGCAAGTTGTCCTGTTACAACACGAGGTTGATGAAATCAAAACGAAGAGATACTAAACTCCCCTACTTCCCATCCTTCTTCAGCCGCAACTGACTAAAACAATTATCATCCTTGGGGCATAGCTTCATATCATCGCCTTCGGGGGTGGTTTCGGTGCTGGGGTCCCAAAATCCCGTCAAAAACATCGGGATCCAGTCGGCGTGGTTGCCCTCGGTGTCTTCGGCAAACCAGTAACGCATCGGGCAGCTGGCAACACCAAAATAATCGCCCCAGTTTTCACCTAAATGGTGATGGTGAATACCTGTTGCATGGCAAATCTCATGAGTAACCGTGGCTGATATCAGCCGACCTATGTTAATGTCTGCCTGTGCATCTACCAGGGTACCCATGGTTAAAGTATCCATATGTTTACCAAAATAAGCGTTGGCATGCTTTACGTGCATGTTAACTTCCTGGTTAAATGCATCGTTACCTGCTGCGCTTTTTGGCAAATACCATTTACGTGTGTTGTTTACCTGCTCGTTAAAGTGGATAATGTCGTAAGTCCACATCATTACATAATTGGTTTCTGATGGTGGTTGCCCGCCTAAATACGCAGGTGTCATAGCAAATATTGGCCCGGTGGAAGCTAATGATTGCCTTTTAAATCTCCCGGCCTCCGTATTCGGAATACCGTCCGGGTTTTGCACATCAAAGCAGTAGATAACCACACCGTCCGTATGGTGCGGCAGCGGGCTGTTCCAGTTTACCCAGCGGCCATAGGTGGCATTTACACCCGGCTCTGCTTGTCCGTACTTAGAGTTTGTTAAATGGTGCATTTTAATGGTGGTAACCTTACCATAACCAAATACACCGCGCCTCACGGCCTCTTTATATTGCTTGCCGTAGTTAGATTTATCCGCCAAAGCAATAGTTATCAAATCCTTGGTATTGGCAGAAAAACGCTGGTGAACGGGTTTGTAGTTTTCGTCCTCAATTAAAAAGCCGCGGTATTCGTCTATCAGGCTAATATCGTCACCCGCGTGTTTGTTATCCGGTTTTACGTCCTCATCCCAATCAAGGCCATACCCTTTGTTTATAATTTGTTCTTTGATCTCCCACGCGTCCGAAAGCTTATTTTCATCCTTATCATAAGGTATGGTTATGTATTGGGCATCGGCTTTATAAAACGGCCTTGCGGTTAACACGCGCCCGTCATCCAGCGTTACTTCGGCATAAAGCTTGCCCCAGGCGGCGTAATCCATACACATTACCCGCACTATGGAGAGTATGCCGTCGTCAGTCTTGCCCGTAGCAATGCTGTCATTAACCGCCGATGATTTAAAATGAGAGTCCGTTTTCATCGAATCGGAAATCAACAGGTCTTTATTCTTGTTGGGGTTGCCCGAAGGCAAAGGATAATTGCTGCAAAAACCGGGGTAACGGGTAACTTCCTTCAGCTTCCATTTTACGGTAAAATTACCGGGATACTGCCTGGTAGGGTCATCCTTATCCTGCACAAAAATGGTAAAGCGGCTGCTATCGTCGCCTTTGGTATCGTCGCTGCCATCCACTTTGGGGCCTTTGGGCAACCAATGCATGTAGTCAAATTTAAAGGGCTGTATCACTGCTTCGTAATCGTAAACCGGCTCGCCTATTACGGCGGTGAGTATTTCGGTAACATCGCCTGTTTCGTAGTGGGTTATTTTGGTATACGTTACTTTAAATCCGTTAGGCGTTTTTACCACTTTGGCGTAAGCAGCAGTGGGGTCGGCTTTGATTGGGCCGGCCCCCGCAATGGTAGCCTGCGACATATCCGTTGCAGCACTGCCGCCAATGCCGGCGCTTTCCCTATGTGTTTTGTGATAACTGTCTGTTCGCAATAAGGTGACATTTGCACCGGCCGCAACAGCAGAAAAATGCTGTTGCGGATCATAATCAAAGCTAAAGCCAATATTATCAATCGAAAGTAACTTTACATACGGTTCCACATAAGTTGCACCGCCCACAATGGAGTTATCTTTTATGCTGTTTGAAGAAAAACTTACTTGCGCAGCAAAGCTCCCTGCTGCAGCCGACTGCACTGGCGACATATAAGGCTGGCTCTGTTTTATCCCCATCACTGTTTTGTCCAACTGCCCGGTTAAACCGGGCGTGGCATGCGGGTTAAAACCACATTGTACTATGGTATGCCCGTTAGCCTCGAATAAAACCGGCGCCCTGCGCGATACACCATTGCAGGTGTATGAGCTACTGCCACCCTGCCCCGATGATTTTTTAGAATATGCAAAACTTACAGTGGTATAGGTGGTATCATACGTGTGCTTTTTTAGCAATAAATTGCCGTTAGGTACTTTATCTGCGGTTTTATTCATTACGGCCTTCATCAGCGAATCGCGAAACTTCATGATTTGCGCCGGCGACAAGGTGCGAACGCGTTTTTCCATATCCTTGATCTGCGCCTTGGTAAATGTTTGCGCGTGAGTACGCGCACAAGTAAAAATTACCACGACAACAAACAGGCACAACAGGCTACGTTTCATAGATTACTATTTTTTATTGAAATACTTTGATTCATTTTGGGGGCGTTCCCTGCGGTCGGGCTATCCGTTCATACGGCCGCAGGCGTTGCGCACAGGCAGGTATCCACTGCTTCCCTGGCGCTATTTTGCCTCACCGTTGTGCAGTCTTGTTTCAGCACCTTTTATGCGAAGTGTTCGCCTTGCAAAGTTGCTAGGCATTTGGGCTATGCGTCCTGTGGGGCCTTAAAACTAGTTCAGAATAATGTTTATTCGCGTAGCGATTGATTTAAAATCCATCGCTATGATTACGACAAACCAACTACAATTCCTTCTTACACAGATAAATTTGCCCACTGGTCATATTAACGGTTAAAAACACTATCACCTCTTTGCCATCTATTATAACTTTATGGGGGCTGCTGCCGTTTTCGAATGCCGTCCCGTCAGAAAAGTAAAGCCCGTGGTCGCCTTCCCAGCACATACTTTTATCGTCTTTACTGATAAATATTTGCTTTGGGGTTATTTGCGAATCAAAAGCATGGTAAACCGCGCCGTTTTTGTACAGGGTAGAATTATGTTCATCTACCATACAGAAAACACTGCCGGTATTACGGAGCCAAAGCCTATCAGGAAAAACACCGGGCGCGATTTTCACAACGGCACCGTTACTTATATAAGCCTGGTTATCCTGGCCAAGCCAGGCAGCACTAAACTTACCATCGGGGCTTATTAATGGTAAAGCGCCAAATTTTGCAGGCAATGCAATGGTTTGGCCAGTAGAGCTAACCAAATTGTACTTTAACCCACCTTGCATATACGCACCCGCAGCCGCCACCACCGATGAATCGGCATTGTGCGCTATTTGGAACATCATAAAACCACTACCTACGGGTTTACCTTTAAAAGTGAGCGTTTGCATAGGTTTACCGGGTATCATCCCGCTGCTTATATGCGGGCCGGTTTTCCTTATTGCATTAGTTTGGTCCAACACAGTAAAATCAATGCTTCTTAGTTCAAATTCATTTCCGTTTTTCAACGAATTACGGTCGACATTCGGCGGCGTGCCTGCTTGCACCAGTTTACCGTTAGTATAATCATACAGCACCGTGCTGTAATCAGCCACCTGCAATTGTAACTGGTTATTAACTACACGCACATAAGGGAACCAAATATCAAAGCCACCCATGTGGTCATCTATCTCTTTTTTGGAAAAAGTTTTTACCACCGTGCCGCATACACCTGGGTCAGTCCATTTGCTGTTGGTCGCCGTTCCGCTGCCCATCCCGGCGGGTGCCTGGCTCACAACTGGCTGTGTTACCGCCTGCGTTACTTTTGCTTTAACTTTTTTCAAAAATCCCTGGGCGTTGGCTTGTACGGCGGCAGCAAGTACCAGCAGCGTATAAATTACTTTTTTCATGATGCTATATAATCTTGATTTGTATTAGTGATTGGATTATTGCGGCCTTTCCAGTGCCCAGGTAGTGCTCGGTAACGTTCCGTTCAACGTCATTTTTAATTCGTTGCTACCTATGCACAGATATTGGTGATTATCTACATTCAAAATGCGGAACGATTGCGGAACGGAAGCTGGCTCTAAAATCCACCGCGCACCGTCAGACATGTAGTTAGAAAACAACGACAGCTTACCGCCATCCGTAGTAACATAAGTTTCTTTCCAGCGGCTTTTGATATTGAAGTAGCGGGTGCCCGGTATGGGTATCAGCAGCCATTGGGCGCTCCACCAGCCATCGTCAATAGTGGTGCTTTGCATCTGTCCGGTCTCACAATTTAAATAAGTGCGGCTAAGCAGGTTGCGCACTTTTACAAAACTTTGCCCGTCGCCCGGTTGCAGGGGGACATCATTATGATATGCAACGTCCCCGTTTCCGCCCCCAGGGGATACAACCGAGGCGACGGGCTGTAACTGATTGGCCAGGTAAGTGACCTCCATTTTGGGCAATTCGTTAAGCGGGCAAATCATGATGGCATCCGCACTGATGGTTTGTCCGGCCTTTATCCAGTATCCAATTTGCACAAAGCGCTGGTTCTGTACCGTTTTATTGGTGCTGCCGTCTTTATCATCAACCAAAGCCAGCACATTACAAGCGGTGGCGTTAATAGTAGCCTCCTTAGAAGTAAATCGGGCACCGGTGGCGTTGAGGCAATTGAATTGCGCCAGTTTATCTGACACATTGCCCACCACGTTCCAGCCCTGTTTGTAAAGGATAATTTTTGCCTCGGGCGATGTATTGGTTACGTAAAATTTAATGGCGTAACGGCTGAAATCGCCCTTGCCGCTTACCGCTTTTACCTCGGTGCTTTTGATGATGTATCCCATAGAAAGCCCGCCAAGGTTTGCCGGTTCTTTATCGGTAATGCCAACGGTTTGCGCAATTGCGTTTATGTAGGTTAGCAGGCCCACAAAAAATAGCAGCAATATTTTTTTCATTGTTCGTGATTTGTTAAGGTTATAGTTTTACAAATTCTACCCGGCGGTTATTAGCCTTACCTTCGGGCGTTAAGTTATCAGCAATGGGTTTGCCCGAGCCAAAGCCCTTGCTTGTTAAGCGCGCTGCGGCAATACCCATAGTTATTAATTGCGCTTTTACCGCATCGGCTCGTTGCTGCGATAAGGTAAGGTTATGCGGAGCAGTGCCACTGTTATCGGTATGACCATCTACCTCGAATTTCAATTCGGGGTTTTCTTTTAATATACCTGCTATCATGTTCAGGGTTCCCATGCTTTCCGGGCGGATGGTGGCTTTGTCTACATCAAAATTTATCCCGTGGGTGATGATTTTGGTATCGGTAAATTTTTTGCCCAGCATATTCATACCACCACCATTCGCCACCCGGAAATTAGTCATGATAATTGGCTGGTCGGTACTGCCGATGCCTTCGATATCAAAGGCTTTTGGTTTTATGCCAATGTTTGGCACAACCACCACGCGGTATTGGTCTACATATACCTTCAGTTGGTTATTACGATAGGCTATGGCAATATGGTGCCATTTGTTAAGGAAGTTTTCGCCGGCCAGGGCAGGCGCATAGTTGCCAGTTAGTTCCACGCTTTCGCCGGCGCTTACCGTGCAGGCATCGTGGCTATTGCCTGCACCAAGGTTCACCTGCCCCAGCACGTTATTAGCGGCGGTGGCATCGGCGTTGCTGCCATAAAAGTAAAGGTGTGGCATGTAACCACCTGTAGAGTAACTATCAAATTCTATGGTAAAAGCCTCGCCTAAATAAGCCGGGGATTTTATACGCGGGCTAACATGCGCGTAATTACCATCAGTAAGCAAAAAGGATTTTACATCTCCTGTTTTATTTATAACCGCCTGTCCGGCACCAAGGTTCCAATGGGCAGGGAACTCGCCATCCTGGTCATTGGTAAAATTATCTTCAAAGATGATTTTATCGCCCGGTATAAAATCGTAATTATTAAAGGCCTTAAAGCTTGGCTGATCGGTTTGCGCCGATGCCTTGCCGTAAATTATAATCAAGGAAAAAATCGTAATAATAAGTTTAGTATTTTTCATGATAGATATTATTGAACGCACATTAAATCATTTTAAGCAGGTTGATAATCCAAAACTACCTGCTTAGCGTTCAATTATATACTCCCCAAAAAGGGAGTATTTTTAAGAAAAAATAAATGCCATTTTTACGATACTTTGCATCGGGCAATATTTATGAAAAATATTTTCGGCTTAACGCTTTTATTGGTTTTGTTAACGGCAGCCTGCTTTGCCCAGGATGCTGCAGAGCGTGCCAGGCTTTTTGCCGAACTGAAGAACGCCGGGCCGGATAGCGTTAAAGTAATCGCGCTGATAGATATCGGTTACGATATTGCCGACCGCAACCCCGATTCGGCAATTGTTTATTATAACAAGGCTTACGCCCTCGCCAAAAAGATTAACTACACCAAAGGCATTTTTAAATACTACGCTTGTTACGGCAACATCCTGAGCATGCGCGGCAATTACGAGCAGGCGCTCGATATATCGATAAAGCAGGTTGCCCTTGCCGAAAACTCGAAGGATAACCGCCTCATTGGCGCCGCTTACAACAACATTGCCGGTAGCTACACCGACCTCGGCAATATTGATAAAGCACTGGAATATTATTTAAAAGCCATCAGCATCTATGAGCAACGGAACGACCAAAAACATCTGGCCGCAGTGTACGGTAATTTGCTGGGCATATTTTCTTCGGTAGGCCACTCGCCAGCTAAGGCGCTTGAATACGGGTTAAAAGCCATCGAGATAAGTCGCGCCAATAACGATATGGGGGTTTTGCGGGAGGCTTTGCTTAACGTAACTTATGTGTATATGAAAACCAATAAGCTAAAAGAGGCTATTGGGACCATAACCGAAGCGATAGCTATCAGCCGCAAGCTGGGCGACAAAGTTTTCCTGGGGGATGAATTGGGGACGTACAGCAAAATACTGGCTACCCAAGGCAAGTACAACTTATTAAAAGCCAATGCCGACGAGTTGCAAACCATAGCCACACAAACAGGCAATAAAACCGGGCTGGCAAATGCCCCTTACTTTTTAGCGCTTTATTACTTTGGCCAAAAGGATAATAAACAGGCGGAGGCCTTAGTCAATAAATCGCTTGCGTTGGCCAAAGCGGGCGACATGGTGGAGTTGAAAATAAGCCTGTACAGTTTGTTGAGCGATATTGCGCTGGCAAACGGCAACATGGCGCTGTACAATAACTATCGCCTGCAAAGCGATACGTTAAACGAGCGGTTTCATTCGGATATCACCATTAAAAACCTGCAGGAATTTGAAGCCAAATATAACCTTAGCAAAAAAGAAGCGCAGATAGGCACCCTCAACAGCCAGCAGCAAATACAGAAACTCACCTTGCAAAGGCGCATGTTTTACATAATCGGGCTGTTTACCCTGCTGATAATTTTATTGATTATAGGTTGGCTGATAAACAATAACAGTGAACGAAAGCACAAGCTACTGCTATCAGAAAAAGAGCTGCGCGAGCAGCAGATACAAACCCTGCAAAAAGAAAAAGAATTACTGAGCACACAATCGTTGCTGCAAGGGCAGGAACGCGAGCGCAGCCGCCTTGCTAAGGACCTGCACGACGGGCTCGGCGGCATACTCACCGGCACAAAATATTCCCTGTCGAACATGAAACAAAATATGGTTATTACGGCCGAGAATGCCGCTGCCTTCGAAAAAACGATGAATATGCTTGACCAGTCCATAACCGAATTGCGCAGGGTGGCCCACAACATGATGCCCGAGAGTTTGCTGAAGTTGAGCCTGAACGATGCCCTGGATGAGTACTGCGCGCAAATAACCAATAGCGGTGCCCTTAGCGTAACCTTCCAAAGTTTCGATTTGGAAGATATGGTGACCACCGGCACGGTAAATATTGCCGTTTATCGCGTGGTGCAGGAACTGATAAACAATGTAGTAAAACATGCCGATGCCAAAAGCGCCATAGTGCAGGTAACCTTTAAGGATGAGGTTTTAGGTATTACCGTGGAAGATGACGGCAAGGGCATCGATATGCAGGGCCTTGCAATGGCCGAAGGGATGGGTTACCGCAACATTAAAAGCCGTATCGACTTCCTGAAGGGCAACATCGATATACAATCAGGAAAAGGTAAGGGTACATCGGTGCTCATTAAAATCCCGGTAGCATGATTAACATAATTTTGGTAGAAGACCACAGCATGGTAACCGAGGGGTTAAAGGCATTTATTACTGCCGAGCCCGGCCTTGCCTTCCTTGCTGCCTGCGATAGCGGCGAACGCCTGATTCAAGTGCTGCAAACCCAGCAGCCCGATGTTATATTGATGGATATAAACCTGCCCGATATTACAGGCATTGAGCTTTGCAAAAAAGTAAAGGCAAAATATCCGGCTATACAGGTTATCGCGTTGAGCATTAATAACCAGCCGGGGATCATCCGCAAAATGATGGCCAGCGGCGCATCCGGGTACGTACTGAAAGATGCCGGCAAGCACGAAATTTTCGAAGGGATAAAAGGCGTAATGAAGGGCAAAACCTATTTCGGCCGCTCGGTATCAGAAGTACTCCGCAAACCAGAACTTCCGACAGGCCTCCCCGCCCTAACCCGTCGCGAAAAAGAAGTGCTAGAACTCATCGCCGATGGCAATACCAACCAGGAGATTGCCAATGCACTCTTCGTTGATGTCACCACTATCGATTTCCACCGAAAGAATATGCTTTCGAAATATAAGGTAAAGAATACTGCAGCATTGGTGAAAGTAGCGGTGAGCAATAAGCTTATCTGAACCGCAATCGCTTGTTTTATCCTTTTAGGCTTCGGAATTGCCGGCTAATCCACGTCGTTATAGGTCTACGCTTATGGCAAAACAATCACAAATTATGTATGAATTTTGCTGCATTAAGTGCATACAATAGCATTAGTGCAGCAAAATTCATGCACTAACTAATTTTAATTAAATTAATTAATAAGTCCCGCCTATCTTAAATTTGCATCCCTCCAAACCGAAAAATCATGCAGCACGCCGAACTGAATAACCAGGAGTTTATCGATCAAATAGAAACCGTTACCATCAACCCCGAGTTGTTTACGCACGAGGCGCATATCCGCATGGCATGGCTTTATTTAAACGATTTTGATAAAGATACCGCGCTGCGGCATATTTGCGCGGCCATTAAAGGCATTGATGCCAAATATGCCGGCGGAACCAAATATCACCACACAATCACCGTTGTGTTCGCCCGCAGCATCGCTATACTAATGCAACAGAAACCTGCCAAAACCTGGCAAGAGTTTATAACCGCCAATGCCGGCTTAGGTATCTCTAAAAAGTTTTTGGCAGAGTATTATTCGGATGAAGTCCTCTACTCCGATGAGGCGAAAAATCAGTTTGTGGTACCCGATAAAAAACCGCTTCCTCATACTTCAAAACCAACTAATTTCTAACCTTCGACCTCCAATATCTCCCCCAATTAATCGACACATATCCCCCGTTTAGCCGATTGCTGCCCAAGCGGGGCAAACCGATACGCATCTTTGTAAATCATTTAACATTATTCCTTAATTTCGGGAATTGGCTTATTGGCAAAACAGGGATACACCAAACTTAGATGCTGCGTTTTAAATTAAACAACATACTTATACACGTTACCGGCTGGCTGCTGTTCCTGGTGTTCCCGGTGTTGTTTTTAAGCACGGGCAGCAAAGAAAGCGGGGCCTGGATATTGCTCTCCTCGCCATTTTATTGGCTTTTTTGCCTTACTTACCTCACCCTCTTTTACTTCAATCTCTGGTATCTCATTCCAAATTATTTCCTGAAAAAAAACTACTGGGTGTATGGTGCAGGCGTTGCCATGCTCTTTGGCTGCGTGTTTTTTTTGCAGCCATTCGATAAATTATTGGTGCATAACCCACGTTTTCAGGACCAAATGGAAGCTGCCGCCCGCCAGCAATCTGCCGACTCGCTAAAGGCGGCCGCAACGCACAGCAACGATAGCCTGATGCGCGGCCCCGGCAACAAATCGATGCCCTTTGGTCCGCTGCCACACCAGGATCTGCGTATGCAGGCACCCCAGGCAAAACCCAAACCGGCGGCAACCATATGGCAGCACTCCAGCTCTACCGATATCGTAAGCCTCTTCCTTTTCGGCATCATCATCGCCCTTGGACTATCTATGCGAACGGTAGAGCAATGGCAAACAACCGAGCAAAAGGTAATCAAAGCCGAGGCTGAAAAAGTAAACGCCGAGCTCTCCTTCCTCAAGGCCCAGATAAATCCCCATTTTTTATTCAACACGCTCAACAACATCTATACTTTATCGATGATGAACAGCCCGCATACTTCAGAAAGCATCATGAAGCTTTCTAACATTATGCGCTACGTAACCGATGATGTAACACAGGATTTTGTGCCCTTGCAGCAGGATCTCGACTGCATCAAAAACTATGTAGACTTACAAAAGCTTAGGTTGGGCCGAAAAACCAACGTAGATTTCAATGTAGAGGGCGAAGTGCGCAACCAGAAAATCGCCCCGTTAATTATGATGTCCTTTGTAGAGAACACCTTCAAATACGGCGTTAGCAAACAAACCCAAAGCACTATTCACATCAAAATAACAGTAAATGGCAACACCATTACTTTCGAATGTGAAAACACCGTTTTTGAGCGCACCTCGGTATTGCCCGAGCGTACAGGCATAGGCATTGCCAATACCAAACAACGGTTATCGCACCTCTACCCCGAAAAACATATCCTGGATATACAGGAAAGCAACGCCACATTTAAGGTAAAGTTGATATTAATGAGTTAAGATTATAGCATGACGAAGTTAAAATGTGTTGCCATAGATGACGAGCCCCTGGCGCTCAGTTTGGTAGAAGAGTACATCTCCCGTTTTCCCTACCTGCAGCTGGCGCGCTCGTTCGAAGATGCCATCAGCGGCGCCGAATACCTCAAGAATAATCCTGTGGACCTGCTTTTTGTAGACATCAACATGCCCGATATTACCGGCATCGACCTGGTGCGTTCGCTGGCCAGTAAACCCATTATCATCTTCACTACTGCCTATAAAAATTTCGCGTTCGAGGGCTTTGAGCTGGAGGCATTGGATTATCTGCTGAAACCTATAGACATCAGCCGATTTACCAAGGCAGTAGAAAAGGCATTGGAGTTTTACAATTATAAAAACAATGCCAAGCCAGGGGCTGCCGAAGAAAGTTTTTACGTGTACTCTGAATACCGCATGGTGAAGATAAACATAGCCGATATTGCGTACCTGGAGAGCATGGAAGATTACGTAAAGATACACCTGAGCGGGCAACCCAAGCCTGTACTTACACTGATGTCCTTAAAAAAAGCGTTGGAGAAACTGCCAGAGGATAAATTCAAGCGCATCCACCGGAGCTATATCATCGCTACCGGCAAGGTAAAATCCATCCACAACCGTAAGCTGAAACTGGCGGATATTGAACTACCCATCGGCGAGAGTTATGCCGAATCGGTACGGGGCTGGGCAAAAAACTTCTGACCCGTTCGTCTACACATTAAACCCGTTGGCCGACACATTAGCGGGTTCAGGCCCGTTCCACACCATCTTTATATATAAAACTGATAAGGATGTATGGTTTAGGTATCCCCGAATTAATTTTGACGCTGGTAGCTGCCTTATTACTGATATTTAGTAATAAATTACCGGCCCTTATCCGCAATATGGAGAGGCTGAACCGTTGATTTTAATGATTTGAGGATTACGCTGATGCTTATTGATAAATCGTAACTTAATTATCAGCGCCATCATTTAATCATTAAAATCAGCGGTTCAGACAACAAACCAATTAACCCCTATATTTGATTATATTTTTTACGTGAAACTCAAAACCAATATAGCCACCAGCGATAACGGGTTTATTTTTAACCCCGCCACCGGCGATTCGTACACCAGCAACCCCATTGCCGCTGCTATACTGGCGATGATGAAAGCCGGCCAAACCGATGCCGACATCAAACTGCAGCTGCTGGATATTTACGACGTTGAGGCAAAAGCACTTGAACGCGACTGGGAAGATTGGATTCAACAGCTAAAAGATGCCAACCTTTTGGAGGCACGGTAAGATGGAAGGCACTACAGATACCCCATTGGTAATTGGCATTACCGGCTTAAACGCAATTGAAAACCCCGGTCCTGGGCTTTCAGTGATACGGGCTTTACGAGAAGGCTTCCCCGATGTGCGCATCATAGGACTCGCTTACGAATCGTTGGAACCTGGCATTTACCTGCATAACCTGGTTGATAAAACCTATCTCATACCTTACCCCTCGGCAGGTTCTGACGCATTATTGCAACGATTGCTACACATACAAATTAAGGAAGGCATGCACCTCATCATCCCCAATTTTGATGCAGAACTTCATAATTTCATCAAGATAAGCGCGAAATTGCACAAGGCCGGCATACGTACCGTATTGCCTACGCATAAACAGTTAGCAGCATGCTGTAAGCCCAACCTCGCATCATTTGGCGAACAACATGGTTTCAGCGTGCCGAAAACGGTCAGCATCACAGCTGTAGATGAATTACAAGTTGCTGCCGACGAGTTAAGCTACCCGCTGGTGGTAAAAGGGAAATTTTATGAAGCGGAGATCGCCCACACAGCATACCAGGCACAAATTGCTTTTTACCGCCTCAGTGCAAAATGGGGCACGCCTATTATTGTGCAGCAATTTGTAAAGGGCACCGAAATTAACGTGGCCGGCCTTGGCGATGGCAGGGGCAACGCGCTAAGCATAGTGAGCATGCGCAAACTGTATATTACCGATAAAGGCAAGGCCTGGGCGGGGATTACGATTGCCGATGATAAACTGCTCGCCATTGCACAGCAATTTACCGCCGCAACCAAATGGCAGGGAGGTTTCGAACTGGAACTAATGCAGGATAAAACCGGCGAATTATTCATTATGGAGATAAACCCGAGGTTCCCTGCATGGATATATTTAACGGCTGCCGCCGGGCAAAACCAGCCTGTAGCCTTGGCAAAAATGGCCATGGGCGAGCACGTCGAGCCGTTTACAGATTATCAGGTCGGCAAAATGTTTATCCGCTACGCGCTCGACCATATTGCCGATGTGAGCGAGTTTCAGCAATTTTCGGCCTTTGGTGAATTATGACCATGATTTAAGGATTAAAGGATTACTTGAACAAAGCGTCAAGGAAATCCCAAAATCAAGTACATCAGGGTTCAGAAAAAAGAGAAAGAACAAATGACGCAAAAACTAAAATACGAACGCCCATTCATCAAAAAGATGAACACGGGGCTGATGAACAAATTCGGCACGCAGAACGAAGCTACTGCGGTTACCGATATCGACGGCGTTGCCATAAAAAGCCTCATAGCGGAGTATGGTTCGCCCCTGTTCGTATTATCCGAAAAACAGACACGCCGCAACTACCGCGCGGCCTTGCGGGCGTTCAACACGCGCTACCCAAAAGTGCAGTTTGCCTGGAGTTATAAAACCAATTACTTGAATGCGGTTTGCAATATCTTCCACCAGGAAGGCAGTTGGGCCGAGGTTGTCTCAGGTTTTGAATATCGCAAAGCGCTAAACAACGGCGTAGCCGGCGAACATATCATCTTCAACGGCCCGCAAAAAAACAACAATGACCTGCTTTTAGCCATCCAAAATAATTCCCTCATCCATATCGACCATTTCGACGAGCTTTACGCGCTCATATCGCTATGCGAACAAACAGGCAAAAAGCCCCGCGTGGCCATCCGCGTAAATATGGATACCGGCGTTTACCCCATTTGGGATAGGTTTGGCTTTAATTACGAGAACGGCGAGGCCTGGAGCGCCATCAACAAAATAGTGGCTTCGGGCAAAATGCTGATGGTAGGCCTGCACTGCCATATCGGTACGTTCATGCTATCCACCGCCGCCTATGGCATTGCCGCCGCCAAGATGAGCGAACTGGCCATACGCTGCAATGCCGCGCTGGATAAGCCCATCGAATACCTTGATTTGGGCGGCGGCTTCCCATCTACCAATACCCTTAAGGGTGCTTATTTACCTGGCGTAGACACCGTGCCATCGGTCGATGATTTTGCCGAAGCAATCACCACTACCCTACTGGAAGCCGGTTTTAAGCACGAAGAATTGCCCTTATTGATACTGGAAAGCGGACGCATTTTGATAGACGATGCCGGCTACCTGCTGGGCAGCGTTATCGCCAATAAACGCTTAAGCGATGGCCGGCGGTCGGTAATTGTAGATTTTGGCGTGAATACCTTGTTTACCTCCCTTTGGTACGACCATAAGATAAGTCCGACACAAGAGGCCTCGCAGCACACCGATAACGTAGTGCTTTACGGTCCGCTTTGCATGAATATTGACGTGCTGCGCGAGAGCGTGAACCTACCCGCGCTGGAACCCGGCAACCACCTGGTTGTACACAAAGTGGGTGCCTATAACATGACGCAGTGGATGCAATTCATCACCATGCGCCCCGCCGT
This sequence comes from Mucilaginibacter sp. P2_D11, assembly GCF_056404435.1. Taxonomy (NCBI): domain Bacteria; kingdom Pseudomonadati; phylum Bacteroidota; class Sphingobacteriia; order Sphingobacteriales; family Sphingobacteriaceae; genus Mucilaginibacter; species Mucilaginibacter sp. P2_D11. The sequence continues at coordinate 96,571 of NZ_JBFUEA010000008.1, read as the reverse complement.
TGTGTTAATTGACGAGCAGCGGCAGTCGCACCTCGTCCGCAAAGCCGAAACGCTGGAATATTTGGAAATGCCGGAGGTGCTGCCTGCTTATTTGCAGCAATTAAAAAAGTAGGAATAAATAGGAGTTTTCAATGCATAAAAAAAAGAACTGCAGCGATGGGTTTCAACCCATCGCTACATAAAAACTGCCTGTTCAAGTGTCTACACTTGAACGTAAGCATTTGTAAGCGTCCACGCTTACATTCATAAAACTCGTGAGCGAGGACGCTCACAAACGTTATTGCGACAAGTGTGGACACTTGGCGCGGCGTTGAGAAATTGGGGCTATTTTGCTTCTTTCCTCACCCTGTCTGCCGACAGGGTGAGTCAAATATGCGAGCGACAAGAAACACTGAATAATACATAGAAACAAATTGAAGAAACAAACACTCTTATTTATACAGGCATTGCTTAACAGCTATTCCATTGTGTTTTTTTCTCAGGATAATGTGCTGGCTGTTTTATTGCTGGCCGTCTCTTTTTTCGACCCATTGGCGGGCTGCGCAGGCCTGTTTGCTGCCTGTTTCTCTTTGGGCCTGTTAAAATTATCAGGCCATCGGGCCGATACCATACAATCGGGCCTTTACTCCTTCAATTCCATATTGGTGGGCATCGGTTTTGGCAGTTTCTATCATTTCAATGCCGCATTTTGCTTATGGCTGGTGGTGGCTACCATCCTTACGGTAATGCTTACCGTAAGCCTCACGACAATATTGGCAAAGCGCGGCCTCCCGGCCTTGTCGTTGCCCTTCGTCATCGTATTTTGGATGGTGCTCCTGGCAGCCAACGGTTATGCGCAACTGCATCTTTTGCCCAAGGAGAGCTATCTCCTTAACGAACTTTCGGCAGCAGAAAACACCAACCATTACCAACTTTTCACAGCGTTGAATGCCATACCGCTGCCGTTTTATGTAAAGTTATTCTTTAGGGCGGTAAGTGCCATCTTGTTTCAGGATAGCGTTTTTGCCGGGCTGGTTATCAGCGTGGGGGTATTCATCCATTCGCGCATCAGTTTTAGCCTGCTGGTGCTTGGTTTTATATCGGCTTGCCTGCTTAATTCCGTGGCGCATATCTATCCTGATGGCCTTGGCCATTACCATTTGGGCGTTAACTTCATGATGGCCTCTATGGCGCTCAGTGGCTTTTTTACGGTCCCCTCTTTGCGCTCGTACCTGTTGGGCATTGCCATCATACCGCTAGCTTATCTGCTTACCGGCGCATTCACGGTACTGCTGGATGCCAGGCACCTGCCCATCCTTTCGCTGCCTTTCTGCATTATCGTAATCGGGATACTATATTTTTTAAATCTGAGACAGCAACCCGGCAAACTACAGTTGGTTGCTTATCAGAATTATTCGCCCGAGGCCAACCTTTACCAATATCTTAACGGACAGGAACGCTTGCATAACCTCAATTATCTTAACCTGTCGTTGCCATTTATGGGTAACTGGAAGGTGTCGCAAGGTTATGAGGGTGGCATTACCCACAAAGCCGGATGGGGCCAGGCGCTCGATTTTGTGATTACGGATGAAGACGGCCAAACTTTTAAACTACCCGGCGAAGCACTCCCAGATTTTTATTGTTACAACAAACCAGTTTTGGCCTGCGCCGATGGCCTGGTAGAAACCGTAATAAACCATATCGATGACAACCCCATCGGCGTGATAAACGTCCTCGAAAACTGGGGCAATACCATTGTTATCAAACATGCACCGGGCCTGTACAGCAAGGTATCGCACCTTAAACAAGGCTCAGCAAAGGTAAAGCCCGGCGATGTGGTGAAACGCGGCGATATACTGGCCCTTTGCGGCAACAGTGGCCGCTCGCCCGAACCGCACCTGCATTTCCAGATGCAGGCAACGCCTTACGTGGGTTCTAAAACCATCGCTTATCCTTTTGCTTATTACCTGCAGGAGACTGCCGGTGGCCCCGCATTCAATAGCTTCCAAACCCCTGCTGATGGCGATACGGTGAGCAATATCGATACTTCATCTGCGTTGAGACAGGCTTTCTCTTTCCAACCGGGCTATGTGGCCAAAGTAGCATCGGGCAGCCATACCGAAACCTGGGAAGTATTTACCGATACGCTGAACCAAACCTATATTTACGACCACCAAAGCGGCGATATTGCTTACTTCATCAGTAACGATACCGCCTTTTATTTTACCGCCTTTTACGGCGGCAGGGCGTCGTTACTCTACCATTTTCAGCTGGCGGCGTTTAAGGTTATCTTTTCTACCGATGCAGCGGTGATGGCACACGATGTTTTTCCCGTAGATATTGCAGGCAGCAAAGCCGGGCTATGGCTGCACGATTTGGTGTCGCCATTTTACCGTTTCATCCGGCGCAATTACCAGAGCAAGGCAAAGCAAGGCGGCAACGATATAATCGTTACCTCCACCGGCACCAACAAAACACCGGGTGGCGAAAAACAACTTATGCAGGCACAGGTACGAATTGCCGGCAACCAGATTACCGGCTTCACTATCGATCTATCGGGCAAAAAAAAGGAGGCAGTATGGCAAGCATAAAGTACTTACTTATTACCGTGCTGGCAATGACCTGCTGCATGGCCAAGGCCCAAACGGATAGCTACCAAAAGGCCGACAGCACCAGCTATGCGCTTTATTTGGCGGGCAACTGGCCACAGCTGATCAGCTATGGCGAAGCAGCTGTAAATAACCATACCGATTTCCCCCTGCTGAGGCTGCGCATCGCCTACGCCCGGTTCATTACCGGCAACTATGGGGCAGCATTGAACCAGTATCAGCAGGTATTGAAGCACGATTCACACAACCAGGCGGCAAACTACTACGCCTACCTTTGCAACCTTTATCTCAACCGCGATGATATGGCCGCTTATCACCTGGCCGTTATAAACGACACTACCTTTAGTGCCAAACCATCGGCAGTTAAAGTACTCAGCGTTACGGCAGAGCATGGCTTCCGGTCTTCCAGCAATTATTTCAGGGGGAACGGCCATTATACCCGTTTCGGACTGGCCACGCAACTGGGTTACAAACTCAGCCTCGACCAATCTTTTATCCATTTCGGCCAGGGAATTACCTTCCTCAATCAAAACAGGCTGTTGAGTAACCCCGTAAAGCAATTTGAATACTACGGCAAGCTTAATTACGCCCTCAGCAGCAAGCTGGCTATTTTTGGGGCATACCACTACCTCAACACTAAATATAGTAGCAGCAGCACCTTCAACAACAGCATAGGCATCGCCGGCATCAAATACTCAACCGCGTACGCCGTGTTGCAAGCCGATGCCAGCACGGGGACTATCGGCACCACCAATGCACAGCAATACAACGCGCAGGTAAGTATATACCCTGCCGGGAACCTCAATTTCTACACCATCTCAAGGGGGAGCCTGCTGCAGCAGGGCAGCAGTAATTTGGCTTTCAGTCAAACCCTGGGCGCCATGATATTCAACCATTTTTGGCTGGAGGGGAACGCTACTTTTGGTAGGCTGGATAATTATTTAGATACCGATGGTTTGTATGTTTATAATGCCATAGATATTATTAAATTTAAAACGGGCGGTACGGGGTATTATCAATTGAGCAACCATATACTTTTATACGTGAATTATACGTTTGAGCAAAAAAACGATTATTACCGCAACGCTAATTATAACCTGCATTCGGTAACCGGGGGCCTTACATGGAAGTTTTGAAAAAGTTACTTTGCGTAATTATTTGCCTGCTGGCGATGGTACAGGCCAGGGCACAATCTGAAGCCGCTTTGCAGCGCGCCTACAAAAGTAGTTATGCCGAAGAAGCTAAAAAAGACTACGCCGAAGCCATAAACGATATCAAACCCTTTTACAGCGATGGCAATTACGAAAGCAACCTGCGCCTGGGCTGGCTGTATTTCCTCAGCAAAAACTACACCGCATCAGAAAATTACTACGCCAAAGCCGTACGTATAAAACCCAATTCCATCGAGGCGAAATTCGGATATATCAAACCGCTCTCCTTATTGGCCAGCTGGGATAAAGTACTTGCCCAGTACGCAGCCATTTTAAAGATAGACCCCCAAAACACGCAGGCCAATTACTGGGCAGGCATTATATTTTATAACCGCAAACAGTACGATGCCGCCAGCAAATATTTTTTGAAAGTGGTAAGCCTTTATCCTTTTGATTACGATGGCAATCAGATGCTGGGCTGGGCCTACCTGATGGCAGGCAACAAAGCCGCGGCACGCACCTATTTCGAGCAGGCGCTGATTATTAAGCCCGATGATACCTCCTGTTTGGATGGCTTGATTAAGGCGAGGAATTGATTGATACACTGGGCGGAGCGACATCATTGATTTCGGTTCAAAGGCAGTAATCCACCATATGATATACTGCTCGTAACGCTGAATATGCAGCGCACGAGCACCGGCAAAAGGCAACGCAAATATCTGCGTTGCCTTTTCTATTTGGTTTCCGTTGGTACAGTGCATCCAATACCACTTGCAGATGATGCTGATTCGCCCGCGATGATAAACCTCTTCCTCAACTCCAGCGGCTATGTCTAACATTTCTATAAATAAAACTTGACGACATTACATAAATCCCTCCCTCCAATAAGACAGTTAAGGACAGTTGAATAAACCGTTAAACTTAATATTGTTGCGGTAAATAAACCTGCCATTGAGTAAACCAAGCGTTAATAATTCAAAAAAATCCATATACAATGTCTGCTAATACAACACAATTCAAGCACGTAAGCTACCTGTGGGACGATGAAAAAGCGGCGGCCTTAGCCGGCGATGAAGTTGCCCTGCTGATATACCGCTCTAACCTGCTGGGTGCCGACCTGCGCCTCACCAACTACGGCGGCGGCAACACCTCCTGCAAAGCCACCGCCAAAGACCCATTAACCGGTCAGGATGTGGAAGTTATGTGGATAAAAGGCTCGGGCGGCGACATCGGCACGCTTAAAAAAAGCGGGCTTGCGGCTTTGTATGTAGACAGGCTGCGCAGCCTCACCAACGTGTACCGCGGCATCGATTATGAGGATGAGATGGTAGAACTTTTCAACCACAGCATTTTCGACCTGGCCTCTAAAGCACCATCGATAGATACACCGCTGCACGGCTTTTTGCCCTTCAAACACATCGATCACCTGCACCCCGATGCAGCCATTGCCATAGCAGCCGCGAAGGATGGCGAACAAATAACCAAAGAACTATTCGGCGGCACCATAGGCTGGGTAGGCTGGCAACGCCCGGGTTTCGACCTTGGCCTGCAACTGAAACAATGCCTGGATAACAACCCCGGCATACGCGGCATCATGCTGGGTTCGCACGGTTTGTTTACCTGGGGCGATACTGCTTACGAAAGCTATATCAATACCCTGGAGGTAATTGAGCAATGCGCAGAATACCTGGAGCAGAACTACGGCAAAAAAGCCCCTGTATTTGGCGGCCAAAAATTACAGAGCGCTAGCGAAGAAAACCGCAAGAAACAGGCAGTGGCCCTGGCACCTGTGCTGCGCGGTTTCTGCTCGTCAAACACTAAAATGATCGGGCATTTTACCGATGATGCCCGCGTGTTGGAGTACATCAACTCGAACGATTTGGAAAGGCTTGCCCCAATGGGCACCAGCTGCCCCGACCACTTCCTACGCACCAAGATCAGTCCGCTGGTTTTGGAATTGGATGCAGCAGAGGACTTGTCTGATGTAGCTGCTATCAAAGCAAAACTCACCCCGGCATTCGAAGCCTACCGCGCCATGTATGGCGAGTATTATAACACCTGCAAACACGCCAACAGCCCCGCCATACGCGATGCCAACCCAGTGGTCATACTTTACCCCGGCATAGGCATGTTCACCTTTGCAAAAGATAAGCAAACCGCAAGGGTAGCTGCGGAATTCTACATCAACGCCATCAACGTAATGAAAGGTGCCGAAGCGATATCAGAATATACCTCCCTGCCGCGTCAGGAAGCATTCGATATAGAATACTGGCTGCTGGAAGAAGCTAAACTGCAGCGCATGCCTAAGCCAAAGGCATTATCGGGCAGGGTTGCCCTTATCACTGGCAGCGCAGGCGGCATCGGCAAAGCAATCGCCAAAAAATTCGTAGAAGAAGGCGCCGCAGTGGTACTGAACGATATGAACGCCGAACGCCTTGCCGGAGCAGGCGAAGAATTTAAAGCCAAATTCGGCAAGGATAGTTATACCACTACTTTGTTAGATGTAACCAAACAGGAGCAGATTGATTCTGCATTTGCCGATGCTACGCTGGCCTTCGGCGGGGTAGATTTGATCGTGAACAACGCGGGCCTTTCTATCTCCAAAAGCATAGAAGGCCACCAGGAAAAGGATTGGGACATCCTGTACGATGTGTTGGTGAAAGGCCAGTTCTTCGTAACTCAGGCGGCGGTAGCCATCATGAAAAAACAGGATAACGGCGGCGACATCATCAACATCGTAAGCAAGAACGCATTAGTTAGCGGCCCCAATAACGCCGGTTACGGTAGTGCGAAAGCGGCCCAGCTGCATCTGAGCAGGCTGAACGCGGCCGAGCTTGGCCCTGATAAAATACGCGTAAACGTGGTGAATCCCGATGCCGTAATCAGCGATAGCAACATATGGGCCGGCGGATGGGCCGAAGGCCGCGCTAAAGCCTATGGTGTTACCGTTGAAGAATTGCCTGCTTACTACGCAAAACGTACCTTGCTGAACGAAGCTATCCTGCCAGATGACATCGCCAATGCCTGCTTCGCCTTTGTTGGCGGCTTGCTGAGCAAATCGACCGGCAACGTGCTGAACGTAGATGGCGGTGTAGCGGCGGGTTTCGTAAGATAATATACACACAAAGCAAAGCAGACTGACCAATCCGCTTTGCTTATAAAATAAACCGAAAATGCAATTAGAGAAGCATTTAATTGATGAGCATAACCATCAATTATTAAAAAAACACAGCCGTAATTTTGAGCATGTTACCGCCGATATCGACGGCCTTGATAGCGTATTAACCAAATTAAAGGCCTTTAACGTGGCCATACCCAGCTGGGCACTGGGCACGGGCGGTACGCGTTTCGGCAGGTTCAGCGGGGGCGGCGAGCCGCGCAGCCTGGAAGAAAAACTGGAAGACGTGGGGCTGATACACGCCCTCAACAAATCGAGCAATTCCATTTCCCTGCACATCCCCTGGGATATCCCGGATAACGCAGCCGCCATAAAAGCTCTTGCAGCGCAACTGGGCCTGCATTTCGATGCCGTGAATTCCAATACCTTCCAGGATCAGACCAGCCAGCAGCATAGCTATAAATTTGGCTCGCTACACCATGTAGATAAAGCCGTGAGGCAGCAAGCCGTAGAACATAACCTGCAAGTGGTAAAATACGGCGTGGAGCTGGGGTCGAAAGCCTTATCGGTTTGGCTGTCTGACGGGTCCAACTTCCCGGGGCAACTCAACTTCAGGGGAGCGTTCCAAAACACGCTGGAGAGCCTGCAGCAGATTTATGCCGGCCTGCCTGATGACTGGAAAGTATGGGTAGAATACAAACCCTATGAGCCGAATTTCTACTCTACCACCATCGGCGATTGGGGGCAATCGTACCTGCTGGCATCTAAATTAGGGCCAAAAGCAAGTACATTGGTTGATTTGGGCCACCATTTGCAGGGCACCAATATTGAGCAAATCGTTTCTATTTTGCTGATGGAAGGTAAACTGGCCGGCTTCCACTTCAATGATTCTAAATACGGCGACGATGACCTTACCGTAGGTAGCATCAACCCTTACCAGCTGTTCCTGATATTCAACGAACTGGTTGAGGGCCTTGATGCCCGTGGCATGGACCACGCCACCGGCATCGGTTGGATGATAGATGCATCGCATAACGTGAAGGACCCGATAGAGGACCTGCTGCAATCGGTACAGGCTATAAAAATAGCCTACGCACAGGCTTTATTGGTTGATAAAGCTGCTCTGCAAGCCGCACAGCAAAGCAACGACGTGGCCCTGGCGCAGGAGGTATTGCAAGCCGCTTACCGTACCGATGTAAGGCCCCTGATTGCTGAGGCATCCCTGGCAAACGGCGGTTCGCTGGATCCATTGGCAACTTTCAGGAAGCTGAAAGTGAGGGAACAACTAATCGCACAACGCGGCTTAAAAACGGTTGCTACCGGCTTATAAAAACCACAGCATATGAGCGCAACGCCGGTTATAGCCGTATTTGATGTTGGGAAAACCAATAAGAAGCTGTTCCTTTTCGACGAGGATTACCGCATCGTGTTCGAGCGCACGGCCCGTTTTACCGAAACGGCAGACGAGGACGGTTTTCCCTGCGAGAATATCGAGAGCCTGCGACTATCGCTTTTCGATTCGCTTACCGAGATATTCAGGCAGAAAGAATTCCTGGTAAAGGCCATTAATTTTTCGGCATACGGAGCAAGCTTTGTGATGATTGGTCAGGATGGGCTGCCCAAATGCCCTTTGTACAATTACCTGAAGCCATATCCCAACGGGTTGGACAGTAAGCTTTATGCCAAATACGGCGGCGAAGAGCCATTCAGCGTGCAAACCGCCTCCCCACCTCTGGGCAACCTTAATTCGGGGCTGCAATTGTACCGTTTGAGGGACGAGCAGCCCGACCTGTACAAGGATATCAAATATGCCCTGCACCTGCCGCAATACCTCAGCTTTTTGCTCACCGGCGAATACTGTAGCGACCTGACCAGCATAGGCTGCCATACCGCCCTTTGGGATTTTGAACAGAACCGCTACCACGAATGGGTGCAACAGGAAGGCATCATAGCCAAGCTTGCCCCCGTCGAGGCTACTAATAAAACTTACCCCGCCCTATCGCCGGGCAGCAATTATGCCATAGGCACCGGCCTGCACGATAGTTCTGCCGCGCTTATCCCCTACCTGGTAAACTTTACTGAGCCATTCGTGCTGATATCTACCGGCACCTGGTGCATCAGCCTTAACCCTTTCAACCATGCGCCATTGACCGCCGAAATGCTTAAGCAGGATTGCCTCAGCTACCTCGATTACCAGGGCAAACCGGTAATGGCATCCCGGCTTTTCTCGGGCTTCGAGCACGAGCAGCAGGTAAAACGCATAGCAGAACATTTTCATTGCGATGCGCTCATCTTTAAATCCTTGCCTTTCGACAGGGATATGATGAGCAAGCTCAAATCACGGATAAATATCGATACCAGCTTCGCGGAGCGCGACCTGTCGACATTCGCTGACCAAGGCGAAGCCTATCACCAACTAATTGCAGATTTGGTAAGGGCGCAAATATATGCCACCTCGCTGGTGTTTACAGATGCGCCGGTGAAAAGGATATTCGTAGATGGGGGATTCAGCAAAAACAGCATATTCATGAACTTGCTGGCCCTGGCTTTCCCGCATATTGAAGTTTTCGCGGCATCCATGGCCCAGGCATCGGCCCTCGGCGCAGCGCTGGTACTCCATAAAAAATGGAACACCAAACCCATCCCCAACGATATCATCGAACTGAAATATTACTCGGCAAGCCAGGGGATGGAATTATAAACCTGCTTACAAATAAAAGGCCGCTCTGTCGCAAAACAAGGCAGCCTTTTCATAAACAAGCATTTATTAAACCAGTGGCGTAGCCAACGTTACTTCGCGCGCCTCCAGCATCGGCACAATCCGGCCCAGCACTATCGTTTGAAAATGTTCCGAAGCCCGGTGTACGGCTACTGCCGCCTCGCTATTATAGGCTTCAAATAATATAAATTTAATAGTGTTGGCATCTGACTGGCTTTGGTTCACCTTGTAGGTGGTGACAAGATATTGACACCATTCCATAATTCACAAAGACCTGATTAAGAAGACATTGCAAGTGTTCACGCTGTTCACGCGGCGCAGCGTGAACACTTAACATCCTCATTTACTGCAAATTACCTGATATTAGGCTATTAAACCGCCTGGCCAGCTATGATGCTATTCACCGTGTCATTCATGTCCATCGCGAGGCGGTCGGCTTGTTCGGCGGTTGCGGCTTCGGAATAGACGCGGATGATAGGTTCGGTGTTCGATTTGCGCAGGTGCAGCCAGGCTTTGCCAAACTCAATCTTCAGGCCATCGATGGTGCTATGCGGTTGGTGCTTATACTGTTCCTTTACTTTCAGCAGCAGGCCGTCGATATCCATCTCCGGGGTTAGCGTAATTTTGTTTTTGGAGATATGGTAATTGGGATAACTACTGCGCAATGCTGATATCGTTTTATCCGATTTGGCCAGATGCGTAAGGAACAGGGCGATACCCGCCAGCGCGTCGCGGCCATAATGTAACTCGGGGTATATTACCCCGCCATTGCCTTCGCCGCCAATAACAGCGCCAACTTCTTTCATTTTGTTTACCACGTTTACCTCGCCTACGGCTGCGGCGTGGTATTCGCCGCCCGCCTGTTCGGTAACATCGCGCAGGGCACGGGTACTGGACAGGTTTGATACCGCGTTGCCCTTGGTATGCTGCAATACATAATCGGCCACAGCTACCAGCGTGTATTCTTCGCCGAACATGCTGCCGTCTTCGCACACAAAGCAAAGCCGGTCTACATCCGGGTCTACCGCTATGCCCAGGTGGGCTTTCGTCTTCAGCACTTCTTCCGATAGGGCCACCAGGTTCTCGGGCAACGGCTCGGGGTTATGGGGGAAATGGCCGTTGGGTTCGCAATAAAGCTCATGGATGGTATCCACGCCCAAGGCCTTCAGCAAAGCCGGCACGAATATGCCGCCCGTAGAGTTTACGCAATCTATCGCGATGCTGAACCCGGCTTGTGCTATGGCTTCTTTATCTACCAATGGCAAGGCCAGTATCTTATCAATATGTTTTTGCAGGTAGCTATCATCAGCCGTTACTTTGCCCAGGTGGTCAACATCAGCATAAGTAAAGTCGCTGGCTTCGGCAATTTCCAGCACTTCTTTGCCGTCGGCATCGCTAATAAACTCGCCTTTGGCGTTCAGCAGTTTAAGCGCATTCCATTCTTTGGGGTTATGGCTTGCGGTGAGGATAATGCCGCCCGCTGCCCGTTCATCGGGCACGGCTACCTCTACCGTTGGTGTGGTGGATAAACCAAGGTCTATTACGTCGATGCCCAAGCCTTGTAGTGTTCCGATTACCAGGTTATTGGCCATCTGGCCCGAGATACGCGCATCGCGGCCCAACACTATTTTTTTGATGCCCGAGCGCTTTACCGCCCAACTGCCAAAGGCCGAAGTAAATTTTACGATATCCAGCGGCGTAAGGCCCTCACCTGCCGCACCGCCAATGGTACCGCGTATGCCTGATATTGATTTGATAAGTGTCATTGTTTTATTGTATGTGTTAATGTTGTTTATCAAGAACCCCTTAGGGTTCGACGTCGGTATCATATCAATGTGCAAAACAAAATCGTACCGTTAGGTTAACGTCATTATTTAAGCAATTTTGGCGCCCCATAGGGGTGAAAGCTTTGTAGCAAACCACCCCCCAAAACGATGAGTGCCGTAGGTACTCAACAAAATGGGGTTCAACACCTACGGCGTTGTCTTACCTTTTCTATGTTTTTCTACAAAGCTTTAACCTCTACGAGGTTGCCACCCTTACCTTAATAACATTGGCCATCGGTACGAAACCCGCGATATTGCGTACCTAACGGCACGCTAAATTGTATGCTATTTGTTTTCTACCGACATTTTGCACCTACGGCGCAACTCTACCTCAGGCAAACCACGTTGTCGTAGCTATTAATCGTTAAATTTCCATCGCACAAAAGCTTCGATGGCTTCATATTCGGCCAAGCCGAGTTTGTTGTACATGCGGGCAGTTTCCTGCGTGCGCTGCTCTGCCCTCACCCAAAATTCGCGCGCATCGTCACCGGGGAACACCGGTACATCTTTTTGCGATTGGTGTTTGAATATCGCCAGCCGCTTGCGTATCACCTCCTGCGGCGACAGCGGCACAGCCATCTCTATCTCGTGTATCTCAAACTCGTGCCAGGCACCGCGGTAAAGCCATATCCAGCAATCTCCGGTCCATGCTTCGCCCATGCCGCGCAGCCGGTTGAAAGCCTCGAGGAGAATCTCGAAGCATACTTTATGCGTGCCGTGCGGGTCGGCAAAATCGCCGGCGGTGAATATCTGCTGCGGCTTTACCTCGCGCAGCAACTGCATAGTTTGGTTGATGTCGTCTTCGTACGACACGTTTTTGTCGAATTTGCTGCGGTCGTAAAAAGGCAGGTCCATAAAGTGGATGCGTGGGTCGGGCAGGCCGGCAAGGCGTGCACCGGCTATGGCCTCGCCTTTGCGCACCAGGCCCTTTACCGTGCGTATAGCCTCGGTATCGCTTTGATTGGGCTGCTTGCTTTTAAAGAAGGCCGACATGCTGCTGTACAAGTCTGCCAGATAAGCGGCATCCTGTCCTTGCGAGCGGGCAAAATCCATGGCAAACTCTATGTAGCGAAGCACTTCTTCGTCCCAAACTGCCGTATTGCCCGATGTTTGGTAGGCCACGTGCACCTCGTGCCCCTGGTCGGCCAGGCGTATGAAGGTACCACCCATAGATATGACATCATCATCCGGGTGGGGCGAAAATACAATCGACCGCTTTACCGCAGGTTCGGCACGCTCGGGTCGCTGGCTGTCGTCTGCACCCGGCTTGCCCCCGGGCCAGCCGGTAATGGTGTGCTGCAACTGGTTGAATATGCTGATGTTGATATTGTAAACCGGGCCAAAGGCCGTAGCCAGCTGCGCCATGCCATTGTTGTTATAATCGGCCTCGGTAAGTTTCAGGATGGGCTTGTCTACCTGCCCGGCCAGCCATATCACTGCCTTTTTGATGAGCGCATCGCTCCAAACGCAATCTTTCACCAGCCAGGGCGTATCAAAGCGGGTAAGCGCGGCGGCGGCCTCGGTATCTGTTACGAATTGCGCATTGGCCGAGCCCTGCAGGTAAGTGGCAGGCACATCAGCCGTTTGCTCGCCCTCCACAGCCTTGCGTATAATGGCCGCTTTCTTACCGCTCCAGGCCAGCAGGATAATTTCCCTTGCTTTATAAATGGTGCCTATACCCATGGTAATGGCTTTGGTGGGCACATTCTCCTTACCGCCGAAATCTTTAGAGGCATCGCGGCGGGTAAGCTCATTAAGGGTTACCAGCCGGGTACCCGAATTGGGTGCCGAGCCGGGCTCGTTAAAGCCGATGTGACCGGTGCGGCCAATGCCCAATAGCTGCACATCTATGCCGCCGTAGCTGTTTATCTTTTGCTCGTAGGCCAAGCAAAAGGCAGGGACATCTTTCTCAGCAAGCGTGCCATCCGGGATGTTGACGTTGCCCATATCGATGTCTACATGGTCGAACAGTTGTTCTTTCATAAACCGCACGTAGCTTTGCCCTGCATCCGGCTGTATGGGGTAATATTCGTCCAGGTTAAAGGTTACCACGTTTTTAAAGCTGAGGCCTTCCTCGCGGTGCAAACGTATCAGTTCGCGGTACACTTTTACGGGCGATATGCCGGTGGCGAGGCCAAGCACGGCCTGCTTTCCTTCGGCTTGTTTTTGCCTGATGATAGTTGCGATTCGTGCCGCCACATCACTACTGGCAAGGGCATCGTTATCGTATATGGTAACGGGTATTTTCTCGTAGCGTGTTTCTTCGAGCAGGTTCAGCAGCATATTATTTTATATCGTTGGTTTGTAAATATTGTTCCCAGGCCCAGGCAGAGCGCATCATTTCATCTATGCCATGTTTGGCCTGCCAGCCCAGTTGCTGAGTTGATTTGCGCACATCGCCCCATACTTTTACGATATCGCCGGCGCGGCGCGGACCAATGCGGTAATTGAGCTTTACCCCGGTATTTTCCTCAAAGGCGCGTATCAGTTCCAATACGGTATAACCGGTGCCGGTGCCTATATTGAATACATCGTAGTTGGAACTACCCTCCTGTTTTTCGAGCAGTTTAAGGGCAGCGATATGCGCCGCAGCAAGGTCTACCACATGTATGTAATCGCGGATGCAGCTACCGTCGGGCGTATCGTAATCATCGCCGAAGACCGTGACGGGGCCGCGTTTACCTGCTGCGCTTTGGGTTACATAAGGTACCAGGTTTTGGGGCACACCCGATGGCAGTTCGCCTATCAATGCCGAAGCATGCGCGCCCACCGGGTTAAAGTACCGCAGCGAGATGATGCGTTTAAGGCTATCGGCAGCGGCAATATCCTGCAGCATTTCTTCGGCTACTTGCTTGGTATTGCCATAGGGCGATTCGGCCTTTTTTACCGGCGCGGCTTCGTTCACGGGCAATTCATCCGGCTGGCCGTAAACGGTGCAGGATGATGAAAACACCAGGTTGAGCCGCCTGCCCTCGAATACCTTCAGCACATTGAGCAGCGAATCGAAGTTGTTGCGGTAATACTTCAGCGGCTCGGCTACTGATTCTCCAACCGCTTTGTGGGCCGCAAAATGGATAACGCCTGTTATGTCTTCATTATCGGCAATCAGTTGGGCCAGTTGCCATTCGTTGCAGAGGTCGATGTAGTGGAAAGCCGGCCTTACGCCGCTTATTTTCTCTATCTGGTCCAGTATCCCGATGCGCGAATTGCTCAGGTTATCAACTATTACGGGCTCGTAGCCGGCGCATAGCAATTCCACTACCGTGTGGGAACCTATATAACCAAGTCCACCGGTTACCAATATTTTGGTCTTCATGTCTGTCTGTTTTTTAGAATCCGCTATCGTCCAGGGCAAAAGTATTTTTACGATCCTTCCATTTGCCACGCGTAAAATCAGGGAACTTCTGCGGTGCATTGCCTTCTTTCAGCGATTTTTCTGACAGCGGCGTAATCACACTCATGGTAAGCGAATCGTACACATCTATTGGTGTTTGTTTCTTTTGCTTAACCGATTCTACGAAAGCGTTGAACACAAACCAGTCCATGCCGCCGTGGCCAGCGCCTTCTGCCAGATGTTCGTTCTTTTTCCAAAGCGGGTGGTCGTATTTCTCCAGCCAGGTGTCGGCCCTGTCCCACAAATCGTCCTTGGCCGATTTGCCGTCGATATAGATGGCGTTGTTCACATCCATCCATAAGCCCTCGGTGCCCTGCACCCTAAAGCCCAGCGAATATGGCCTTGGCAGGTGTGTATCGTGGCTAAGCATTACGGTTTCACCATTGGCGCAATTGATCATGGTGGTGGTAACGTCGCCGTTTTTGAAGTTGATTTTGGCATTTTTGTTCCCCGGCGAAACCTTTTCGATATAGGTATTCAGCCCCCGTGATTTGGAGGAGAACGATACCAGGTTGGTAAAGCGGTTGCCGCGGTTGATATCTACATAATTCATTACCGGGCCGGCGCCGTGGGTGGGGTAAATATCGCCGTCACGGTCTATGTTCCATTGCGTGCGCCATTGCGCCTCGCCCATGGTGTTAGGTCCAAACTCGCCGCCTTTGCCGTTGAAGCTTTTGCCATCGTTGAATAATATGCCGCGCAGGTCGTGCTGGTAGCCGCCTTCCAGGTGCACAATCTCGCCGAAGAGGTTCTGGCGCACCATATTCAAAACGGCCATTACATCGCGGCGGTAACATACGTTCTCCAGCGTCATGTAAGGCATTTTGGTTTCTTCGTGTGCTTTCAGTATATCCCAGTGGTCTTTTTCGGTTATACCGGCAATTACCTCGCAGCCCACGTATTTGCCGGCGCGCATGGCATCTATGGCCTGGTCTTTATGAAACTGCCATGGCGTGGCTATGATAACGCCGTCTATGTCCTTGCGCTCCAGCAGTTTTTTATAGGCATCCAGCCCGCCGGTGTACTCTGCCGGGAGTTTTTTGCCGGCTTTTACGAACTGCGCACGGCAGTACTTAAGTGAGCTTTCCTGTATATCGCAAATGGCTACGATCTCTACATCATCGCGCAGCAGGCCCTCGCCTATGTGGTTGCGGCCGCGCAGGCCAACGCCTATATAACCCAGCCTTACTTTGTCGGCGTTCTTGCCAAATAAAATACCCGAAGGTAAAATTGTTAAACCCGCTATGCCTGTGGCACTGCTCTTAACAAAATCTCTACGATCCATATAATTTTAGTTTAATTGATGATTGTAATTGTCCAGTAAGCGTACTACGGGTTTCCTGAGTTTATGCCCCCAAAAACTGTAGTACAATATAATAAGATATGATGGTATCAGGATGATATAAGCATGGGTGCTGCCCAGCCAATCCGCCAGCGCACCGTAGCCCAGCGGCACTATGGCACCGCCCGCAATACCCATGATAAGCAGCGAGGAACCGATTTTGGTAAACCTGCCCAAACCCGCTAATGCCATGGGCCAAATGGATGGCCATACCAGGGAATTGGCCAGCCCCAGCAAAGCCACGCATAACACCGATACATAGCCATGCGTCAATATTACGGCTACCGAAAGCACCAGCCCCAGTCCGGCAGATAGCTTCATGGCCGTTTCCTGGCTGAAGTATTTGGGGATGCATAATATACCCACGACGTAGCCGATAAGCATGCAAGCCAGTGTACAACTGGTGAAGAATTTGGCCGTTTCCAGCGGGATAGCCTGGCTGTTGCCATAATTGATGATGGTGTCGCCCGCTATAACCTCTACGCCAACGTAAAAGAAAAGCGTAACTACACCCAGCAACAGGTGCGGGAACTGCATGATACTGGTTTTGCCGGAGTTGCTTTGGGCGGTGCTTTCGTCCTCCTGATCAGTATCTACCTCGGGTAACCCGGAGCGGTAGATGACCACTGCCAATATGATCAACACCACAAAGATGATGATGTAGGGGACGATTACCCTTTGCGCCAGCTGGTCCAGCTCGGCATTTTTGGCGGCTACGGCCATACCGGCTATCCTTGCTTTTAAGCCGTCGGCATTTTTAAGGGCCACGGCGCCCAGTATAACCGGGGCAAGGGCCCCCGCCACTTTATTACAGATGCCCATAATGCTGATGCGCTGCGCGGCACTCTCTGGCGGCCCCAATATGGTGATGTAAGGGTTTGATGCCGTTTGCAGCAAAGCCAGCCCCGAACCCTGCACGAACAGGCCGAACAAAAACAAGCCATAAAAACGACTGAGCGCGGCCGGTATAAAAATAAGCGCCCCTACCGCCATTACGGCGAGGCCTACAGGCATGCCTTTTTTATAGCCAATGGCTTTGAGGATGCGTCCCGAGGGGATGGCCATAACGAAGTACGAGATATAAAAAGCGGTGGTAACGAGGTAGGCTTCTGCGTTGTTGAGTTCGCAGGCCAGCTTAAGGTATGGGATGAGCACTGAATTGAGCCAGGTGATGAACCCGAATATAAAAAACAGCATACCGATGATGACTACCGGACTAAGGCGCGGTTTCTTTTGTATGCTGGTTGAAGTTGTTGTTTGCATGGGTTTGTTGGGTTAAGCTTTTGGGCATTTACCGAAAGTTACTGCCCTGAAAAACGCGCTTTGGTGGAAATCAGGCTCAGGGGCTTCTACCCTGCTCCAGCACAGGAAGTGGGGCTGTGGCAGCCCGTCGCCGCATTTGTAGAAGTTTACCCGGGGCTTTATCTGGCATAAAGATATGCCGGGGTGATAAATAAAAACCGAAGCAGGGATGCTTAGGGTAAGTTCCCAATAAGCATCTTCGCCCGATTCGTTTTTGATTACAGATTGCTTGCGGATGCTTTTCAGCACCTCAGCGGGGATGAACGTGCGCCCGTCTCTGCCCTCGCCATACATCATCATGCAGGTGCCTATATAGTTAAATTCGAGGTTGTAGTAGCGATTATCATCTTCAAAAGCGATGAAAAACTCCACGCAGCTATCCTCGTAAACCGGGTCGTTGTATTGGGTGTAATCTGCTTTAAGATGTTGCTCCTGCACATAAAACTTCAGGAAGATGTTCTCGCTATCGTGCGCAATGGCAAACGAGGCCTTGGGCGTACTGCCCGTTGCGCCCCATGGCAAATGGGCAATACGGTGGCGGCTCACCTCGTCCAGATGGACCGAAAGTATCTCCGGCGATGCTGCATCTAAGCCGGCAAGCCAGGGTATCGATGTATCTACCAGCGTATCCATCAGTTTTTTGCGGGGCTTAAGCTTTCTATTTCGGTTAATATCATTTGGTGCATCGCGATTGCCTTATCGTTAAGCAACTGAAAAAGCCTGAACTGCGCCCTGGCCCGCTGCAGGTTATGCCCAGGGAATTTGGTTTTGAAATACACATCGCCGTTGATATGGTCGGTAAGGAAACGCACCGCCTGCATAAAGGGCAGCAGCAAAGCACCTTTCATCAGCGACTCAACCTCTGCTTCGGTCAAAAACTTCGACGCTTCGGTTAGGTAGCCTTTTACGTAGGCCTCGAACAAAGGCATATTCAGCTGTATCTTATCCAAATCGGCTTCGTCTTCGGTGCTGGTATTGATAATGGTGCGTATGGCATCACCAAAATCATAGGCTACGTACCCGTCCATCACCGTCTCCAGATCGATAACGCACTGGGCTTTATCGTTGCTATCCAGCAGCACGTTGTTGAATTTGGTATCGTTATGGATAACGCGTTTGGGCAATGCGGCCACCTGTTCTGCCTGTTGGAAGTATTGCATTGATTCGGCGTACTTCGTTACGATATCCAGCTCCGCAGCAACCGAAGATAAGGGCCACGCTGCATCATTGGCAACGGCTTCGCTCAATTGCTGCAAGCGGTATTGTATGTTGTGGAAATTGGGTATCACCTCAAATATCTCGCCCGGCGCAATATCCGATAGCATGTACTGGAACTTGCCGAATGCCTTGCCGCCCTCGTAGGCCTGCGTTGGCGTAGATACTACGTCGTAGCTTTTGGTATCGCCTAAAAAGTAAAACATGCGCCAGTAATCGCCGGCGCTGTCACGGTAGTAAAAACGGCCGTCGGTAGCGGGGATCAGGGTCATTACCTCTTTCAGCGGGTCGCCGGAGCCGCTTTGGGCCAGCTTGTCCTTTAAGTGCCCGGTTACCTTGCGCATGTTATCGGTGAGCTTCTCTACATTGGTAAAGATGTGGTGATTGATGCGCTGCAACAGGTAATCGGGCCCTGTAGATGTGGCGTTTTTGAGGAAAAAGGTATCGTTGATATGCCCCGACCCATAATTACGGGCCGAATCTACCACGGCCGAACATTTGAAGTTGGCCACTACCTCTGCTATTTTGTTAACAATTTGCACTTATGTATGGTGTTTTTTGCCAGCCAAAAGGGGCAAGCCCTCCTTTGGCAATTTTTGTTTCTATAATGATATCCGGATGGCCTAAAGCCCGCCGGTTATTTTTTGTTTATTAATTGGTAAACAGGCAGGCGCTCGAGGCCAACCTGTTGCGTTAATGTTAACGGACCTTTAAATATACTTCCCTTATCGTCTTTCCATGTGCCTTTGGGCAGCTTAATTAATTTTTGCCCGTCTTTAGCCAGCACCGGGGCAACCAGGTACTTGCTGCCGAGCATAAACTGCCCTTTCACATCAACAAAACCCTGACCGGGGAACTCATATTCCATGCTGCGCACGATGGGTGCACCCGTAGTGGCTGCCTGTTTGGCCAGCTGCAATATGTAGGGCACGTACTTTTGCCTCAGTGCTACGGCTTGCTTTACGATATCAAGATTCTGCTTGCTCAATACCCGCCATGGCGCTACCGAAAATTGCATCATCGGCATCAAGGCAGAGCATTGGGCCGAGCGTACGATGAGTTCCTCGTCAAGCTTACCGCCATCGCGGAAGGAACCGAACTCGCCGCCGCCAATCATATCGGGGCAGGTGAACTGGTAACCCAGCAAGCTGGCGGTGGTTATGTGCGGGATGAGTTTCTGCAAATCTGTCCAGGTGTGCTGTTTATCGCGCAGGCGTTCTACCAGCGGCTCGCCGCCCATTTTCCACATGGCGCGGTACTCGTTCAGCGGGAAAGAGAGGCCAATCTCGCCCCATAATCTGCTTTGCTCGTTGGGCGTTGCAGATGCGAAGGACAAGGCATCGGGCGGATAGAAGTCGGCATCGCCGGCATCAAGCTTAAAACCATCCAAATGATAGGTTTTTTGCATATAAGCCAATCTTCCGGTAAACCAGGCTCTCGCTTCAGGATTGGTAAAATCAAGTACCGAGCTATAGCCGTTCCACCAAGGGATGATTGCGGGCTTATCGGTTTTATCGCCGGTAGCGGTCACATTCTGGTTATTGCTTAACAGCAGCAGTTTCTTATCGAGCAATTCCCTGAAAACCTCGGTATCCGGCGATACCAAAGGACTTATCCAAAGCATCACTTTAAAGCCCAGGCTGTGCAGGGTATCCACCATTGCGGCAGCGTTGCTGAAGCGGTCCTTCCTGAAATCGAAACGGCCATAATAATCGGCCCAGTTATCGTCAATCATCAACACGCCCGGAGGGAAACCGTTATCTACTATGGCCCGCGCATATTTCAATACATCAGCCTGGTTTTGGTTGTAGGTAAGCTCTATCCAGGTATTGTACTGCGGGCGACTGAACAGCAAGGTATCGGGCAATTTTCCCTTCGCGGGGAAAAACCGCTTGGAGGCATTGGCCGCAGCACCGCGCAGGTTGGTTGCCGTTGAATCGATAACCAGCGCGGCCTTAGCATTGCTTATCACCAGCTTACCTTCTGCGAAGGTGAACTTAAAGGGCTCTTCGCTCCATATAAAACGACCCTTGGTAGATACCAGCAAGGGTGCGGCCTGGTTGCCGCGCGTATCGCCAAACATGTTCAGGCTGTAGCCATCTTTAAATGGCATCAGGTGGGCATCGTTCACCGCACCGCCAAACCATTTCTCGCCATCTTTTATCAGGATGGTGGTTTGGGCTTGCAGTTGTACGGCCAAAAGGCAACACGCCAATATCAGGAAGAATCGCTTTCTTAAAACACTTATCATCTCAGGGCGCTATCAGTTAACTTTTATGGTGTGGTTCAGCTTGTTGTAGCCCGTTGCAGCCTCCCAAACATCGGCATTGGCAAGGCGGATGCTATACTCGGGGCGGGCAGCTATGCTTGCATAAGCATCGGGCAGGCTCAGCAGCATTTCGTAATCGCCTGCGGCCATATCTGCAGGTATTGCTATGCTTTCGATAATCTTGTTGTCGCCACTGTACCATTTGCGCACATCAGAAGCCAGGTCGAACGATTTGATATCGCCGGTTGCCTTATTACGCAACAGCAATTTAGCTGTACGCTTGTTATACGGCGATGCGTAGCCTTTGTTGGTGATGTTCAGCGTTAGCTCCATTTTGGTGCCGTGTACCACGTTGTCGGGCAGCACGGCGCTTTTCAGCACAAAGCGGTAGCCTAGGTTGCGTTTTACGTTGTCCATACAGCCGCCGTCCTGCCAATCGTTGGTCACCTCGGTATTGTAATGGGCGTTGATGAAGCTATAATGCAGCGCGGCCAGTTCGGCCTGTACCTGGCCGCCGGGTTCGCAATCGTTGGTGGGGCTGTACCCGTCTGAACAGGTTTCGCCGCCTACGGCCACAAATTTGCTGTCGGCTTTAAAATAATCCTTCAGTGTTTTCAGCACACCGCCATCAGAACTGCGCGGACTGGAGCTGTTGCCGTAATCTTCGTAAGTGCCAAAATCGTTACTGCTGGCCAGCAGGCAATCGTTGTGATAGGCCAGGCGTGCAATATCCGATTGGTTGAAGGCCTGGCTCTCGGTAAGCGCCGGGGAAGTAATCAACGCGTTTACGCCGAAGATGAAGCGCTGTTTTATCTGCGGGTAGCGCACCTGTACCATCCTATCGGATGGTACGGCATCCAGCATGGCTTTTATCACCTCTATCCTATCGTTCCAGTTGGCATCTGTAAGCTTGCCTTGGGTTGCGTTGGATGACGCATCGCCAAAAAAATCTGAATAGTATTGCTCACCCCAAACGCCAATGAAACCCAATTGCACTGCGGCAATAACATCCGCATTGGCCTGCAGTACAGGTTTCAGTTGCGCAATGTGGTTAAGGATAATGGTTTTAGGCGCATCGCCGTAAAGCGGACAGATAAAGCCCTCTGCGCAACCGCCCGGTTTTGCCGTAGTGGTATAAACAAAGCGTGGGATAAGCTTTACGCCTGCGCTGCGGGCAATGGCAAAATCCTTGCCCAGGTTATCCAAAAACGATGCGGCGATGGGTTTACTCAGCACATCATCCAGCACGTAGTAGCGGAACACCAGCGTGCTCAACACTTTATAATTAGCCGTTTCGATAGATTCCAGCGAGCGGTAGCCCTTCAGTTCATCCACGTTCAGCAAAGTATAACTGCTGGAATGCGTTTCAGAATAGCGGTAGAAGCCGCGCTCGGGGTTGGGGAAATCCTCGGTGCTTTCGGCGTAGGTAACGTTTATCTTCTCCACCTTTACCAGGCCGGGGTCGGTATCTTTGCACGATGGCGCCAGCAACGTTGCCATTGCAATAACAGCCATACCATATCGTGTGAGTTGTTTGATCATTATCTGAATGTTTTTTAAAGTTTGAAAAAAATGCCGCGTTTATACAGCCAGTAACACAGGCCCCACTCGGCCAGTAATGTCGCCAAAGCAGACACCAGAGCCGCTATGCCCGCAGGCAGGCCGAATAACAGGCTAAGCATTTGCCCGCTGAATATGCTCACCGCATGGTTTACCCATTGCACCCCCACCGTTTCGAAAAACAGGTAGATGAAGATAGCGTTCATGCCCACTACGGTGGCTACCCAGGCGTAGCGTTTGTATTGCTTCACATCTACCAGCCAGTAGGTTGCGGCAAGCATCAGCAGCACCCAACCGCCCGAAGCAAATGCGAACGAACTGGTGCTGGTGCGTTTGATGATAGGCGTTATGCCTGCCCAATCCAACCCGAATCCGATGGCGAGGCAAAGCAGCCCGGCAATTACCAGCGCTTTTATCTTATACGCAGGTGTTTGGGCCGATATCAGCAGCTTGCCCGCCAGCACGCCCCAGATGGTATGCGCCGCGGTAGGTATACAATTGATGGCCACCCAGCCGTCGGTATTTATCTTGCCCATCAGCAGGGTATCCATATACGAACCGAAATTGTGGCCCTCCACAAAGGGCTGGTCAAAGCCCGGCATCAGTATGGTGCGGTAAAGCACTTCGGTAAGCACTAATAGCGCTACCGAAAAACCCGCCTGAAATGTAAAAGAACGGTTGATGATGAGGTAAGCCAGCAGCGTGGTGAAGGATAGCTGCGTAAGCACATTCCAAAGCTCCCACACCGGGCGACCTGCATAAACGCAATGCAATGCCACGCCGCAGATGAACAGGCGCAGGCAGCGCAGCAACACATGCTTTAAATTACTGCCCGCGCTGATGCCCTTTTGCGCCTTGCGGCTGTAGGAGATATACATAGCGGCACCCGCCATAAACATAAACGCAGGTTGCACCAGATCCCAAAAACGCAGGCCATGCCACGGGTGATGGAAAAACTGATTGATAAGGCCTGTGGCAGGCTGCGCGGGGTTAACGTGCTTTATCGCTTCGTAAACCGCGCAGCTTTCGCCGCAGAGCAGTATCATGATGCAGCCGCGCATCACATCAAGGGATGCAAGGCGGCCGTTTGCCGCTTTATCAGCAATTGCGTTGGTGGTCATTCTTTCGGTGCCGGGTGTATATCTCTTTTTGCCTGCTTGCTTATTCGCTCATATCCAGGAAGTAGCTGTCGCCACCTTCGTCAGGTGCATCGCCCAGTACTACACTCCAGTCGTTTTTGATAGCCTGTAAAGCAATACGTAAGCCCGAGCCGGTCAGGCCTTTCAGCTTGCCGCGTGCTATGCGTACTTCAAACTTCACCGAGCCGCCTTCATCTTTTACCGTGCCCACAGTATAGGCTTCGGCTATCGACTGCTGATCGAAAGAAAACGCAGTTTGCGCACCCGTATGGTAAAATATATCCACGCCAGAGGTAAGCAATTGCCCTTCGAGCAGTATATCGTAGCCGCCACCGGTGAATGTACCGGTAAGCAGACCCGTACCGGCATCGTTGTCAGAATCCATGTAGATGTCGAAGATATTGGCATCGGCTTTTTGGCCGGCCATTTCGCCGTACAGGTAAATATAGTTGCCGTCGTAATCGAACTTAACGTTCTGGAAGATGCCCTTCTTGCTGCCCAATGGCACAACGAACTTGGTTACGGTGGTCCAATCGGCCAGGGTGCCGTCATCAATCTTTACCGGCGATGTTTTGGCAATACGCAGCACGGTTGATGATTCGGCCGTTTTGCCGTTTACCGATGCGGTAAGCGTAGGCACATATTTGCCTTTGCCCGGGTAAGTGTGGGTAGGGCTGGCATCTGTAGAAGTGGTGCCGTCGCCAAAATCCCATTTATAGTTGCTTACGCCGGTGGTGGTTACCTTAAAGGTGGCCGTGCTGCCATCAACCGTTACGTCGTAAGCCAAATCGGTCTGTGGTACGTAATTATCCTTTTTACAGGAGCTTATGAATGTACCTGCCAGGGCTAGGCACATCAGGCATAAATGCGTTTTGATACTTTTCATTTCAGTATATATTTTTTGATTCCTGTTATCGTAATTTATGGATTTTGCGTGGCTTTAGGGTTGCTCAATATCTCATCAACCGGCAGGTAATAAATTATCCTGGCGTTGGTATAAGGCACCGTAAGGTTGGCATAACCCGTTGGTTTTTTGCTCAGGTCGATATCGGTTTCTTTTAAGCCGGCAATATGGTAGCCCCAATACGTTTTATCCAACGAGCGCTTGTTGCGGTACACATCGTAAGTACGCTGGCCTTCAAAAGCCATCTCAATACGTTTCTCGTCCAGTACCACATCCAGCGCGGTTTTGCCGCCGGGCAGCACTTTGTTGTACAGTGCACCTTCCAGGCCGCGGTTCTTGCGTATCATATCCACATCGTCCAATGCTGCTGCGATGGCACCGGTTTTGGCTTCAGATTCTGCTTTGATGAGGTACATCTCGGCCAGCCTGAACATAATAGGCGAACTAAGGTTAGGCCTGCCATCCTGGAACGAGAATTTGGTGATGTAGTACATTTCGATACCGTTCTTTTTCTGTACCACGCCCGCGCCATCTTTTGCAGCGGATATATACGCCCAGCGCACATCTTCGGGGTGGGCCGACATTAAATCGCGCAGCGAAGAAGAAGCGTATTCCTCTCCCCAGCCGGAGTTACCGTCTGAGTAAATCATGGATGCGATAGAGCCGAATTTGCCGTAATCGTCGGTCTGGGTAAAGGCTACGCAGAAAATTACTTCCGGGCTTGTTTTAGCATTGGCAAACAGGCTTGGATAAGTAGTTTTCGTAGCCAGCTGGAACTTGCCCGAGTTGATTACTTTATTGGCGTACTCCAAAGCTTTGGCGTTATCTTCTTTATAGATATTTACGCGTGCCAGCAATGCCCATGCAGCTTCCTGCGATGCGTATTGCACGCCGCGTGGTTGAGTCATCAGCGAGGCTGCTTTCTCGGCATCGGCTGTAACGGCATCGTAAACTTCTTTTACGGTAGAGCGTGCCTTTTGCGATTCGTCGGTTAGGTTGGTCCGCAGTATTACGCCGGGAGCAGTTGGGTCTACGCTGTAGGGTTTACCGAAGAGCCTTACCAGGTTAAAGTGGCAAAATGCGCGCAAAAAGTAGCACTCGCCCAGCAGCTGGTTGGTTGCGGCATCCGTCTTGCCCGATTTTTCTACCGCATCTATCACGGTGTTTACGCCGGTGATAATTTTGTACGATACGTACCAGAAGTAGCGTGTATTGCCCTGTGCGGGCGAATGTCCCAGCGTAAAGCTGTAGTACAGTGGGTCTGTAGTTACCTGGCCGCAAACGATATCGTCGCTCGCGAAGTCGCTCAGGTGGTAAAACTGGCGCAGGTACATGTTATTCTGGTCAACCGTACCGTTGAATTCTATGTGGTCTTTAAGCAGGGCGTAAGCGCCGTTAAGGGCATTGGTAAGCCCGTCGGTAGTGGTTACCAGGGTGCCGGTGCTTATGGCATCGCTGGGGGCAACCTCTAATTTCTTACAGCTGGTTGCCGCTATGAGGGCTATGGTGATCAGCGTGGTTATCTTTGTTTTCATATTGTTACGTGCTAAGCAGCCTGTTTAAAAGTTAAAGTTAACGGTGAACAGATACTGGCGGTTGTTAGGATACTTGAAATCTGACACGCCCGGGGTGGCAAAGCTACCCGGCTGTATGGTGGTCTGAGGGTCCTGCCCCAAAAAGTTGGAGAAAGTTGCCACATTATCGGCCGTAAGGCCAACGGTTATACCATCCATATTGATACTTTTGGCCCAGGTCTTTGGCAGCGTGTAGTTCAACGCAATATTCCTGATGGTGAAATAACTGCCGTTTTTAAGGTAACGGGTAGAGGTTTCGGTAGAGTTGGCCGAGTTTTGCGGGCTCGGTTCGGTGGCCTGCGTATCGCCGGGACCGCTCCATATCTTGCTGCCGGCGGGCAGTTTTATCTGGTTGTAGTATGGTTCGTGGCCATCGTTCATCATAAAACGCAGGTTGTTGCTGAACACTTTGTTGCCGTAGTTGAAATAGGTGCTTACGCGCAGGCCAAAGTTTTTGTAGCGCCAGCTGTTGTTGAAACCTCCCTGGAATTTTGGCAGGGCCGAGCCAACTTCCTGTGTAGTGGCTTGCGAATAATCAGACGTTTTTTCGCTGGCTACGGCTTTGCCTTCGGCATTGTATATCAGTTTTTCCCAAACCGGCGCGCCTGTCTGCGCATCTACGCCCAGCCATTTAGGCATGTAAAACTCGTACAGGTTGCCACCGTTGCGGTATATCTGCGATATGCTCCACGAGCCGGTTTTTACGATATCTGCCGGCAGGCCGTAAAGTTTATTGCTGTTGAAGTTGATGGTAAAATCGGTGTTCCACTCAAAATCTTTGGTTTGGATATTGGCAGAGCTGATGCCTACTTCGATACCTTTATTGATTACGTTACCCGCGTTCTCCCATTTGGTTTCGAAACCTACGGATAGTGGCTGCGATACCTGCAGCAACAGGTTCTTGGTATTGTTACGGTAAACATCAACCGTAAGGTTAACGCGTTTAAACAGGCCTATATCGGCACCTACGTTTATCTGGTGCTTGCTCTCCCAGGTAAGGGTTGGGCTGGCCAGTTGGTAAGGTACGGCGCCAACCAGCGAGTTATACTGCGTGGTAAGCGAGTACAGGCCCAGATAGCGCGACGAGCCGATATCCTGTGTACCGGTTACACCGTAGCTGGCTCTTAATTTAAGGTTGCTGATGATGCTGTTATCGGCCAGGAAATCTTCTTTGCTTACCAGCCATGCGGCTGATACCGATGGGAACGCGCCGTATTGCTTGCTTGGCGCAAAAGCCGATGAACCATCGTACCTGAACGAGGCTGACAGGAAGTACTTGTCTTTATAACCATAGTTAAGCTGCGACAGCAACGATTGCAGGTAGGCTTTGTTATTAGAGCCGTTTACCAATTGGTTATTCGATACTACGTTGAGCACCCTCAGGCCCTCCGGCAAGCCCTTTCCCGATGCGCCCGAGTATTCGGTTTGCCCGCCCTCGAAAGCTGCACCAGCGAAGCCGCTGATGGAGTGGTCGCCCAGGCGGAAATCGAACTTAAGCAACTGGTTAGATACGATGCCGTAGTTGAGCGTGTTCGCTTCATCGATATACCCTGTGCCGTGGTAAGTACCTGCTGCAACCGGCGATACATAGTTTACGCCTTTGTTGAAGCCTGCCGCTACCCTGTTGGTGCTGGCAAAAGTAAGCCAGTTGGTAATGCGGTAGTTGATGCCGAGGTCGTAGTTAAGGTCGAAGCCTTTATAGCTATGTTCGGAGTTCTGTACGGTATTGATAGGGTTTATCTTATCGCGCGACCACCATTTGAACGACGAGTTGCCGTCTACATAAATAGGGTTGCCGGCGGCATCGTAAGGGTTATCCCAGGGCAGGTTAAGGAAGGAGTAATACACATCCATATAATCGTAGCTTTTGCCCATAGCGCCACTGAGGTTGATATTGTTGGTGATATCCAACTTTTTCGAGAAATGGTAGGTAGAATTCGCACGCAGGTTGATGCGCTGGAAATCGGTATTGAGGAAAGTACCTTTCTCTTTATAATATGATGCGCCCACGTAGTAGTCGTTCTTTTCGGTACGGCCCGAGGCGGAGAGGTAGAAATTATATATCGGTGCAGACTTAAACGATTCGCCCGCCCAGTCGTAATCCTGGTTGCGCAATGACTGCGGCCTTTCCGAATAGAACTTAATGAGGTCTATCTTATAAGAGTTGTCGGTAGCGCCAACGATGTAATCGCGGTAAAATTCTTTCTGGTAGTCGTAAAGCTCGTTGCTGTTCATCAGGTCCAACTTACCGAAATCGGCCGTGCGGAAACCGGTAGACACCTTGGCTTCGAACTTAGTTTCGCCCTGTTTGGCCTTTTTGGTAGTTACGATGATAACGCCTGCATTAGCCTGCGAACCGTAAAGCGCGGTAGAAGCCGCATCCTTCAGTACGGTGATGCTTTCCACATCGTTAGGGTCGTAGTTACCCCCTATGATGCCATCTACCACAAACAGCGGGCTTTGGTTGGCGTTTACAGATGATACGCCGCGCAGCCTTATCTCGGGCGCAGAACCCGGCGCGCCTGAGCTGTTCACCACCTGCAAACCGGCAACCTTGCCCTGTAGCATGGTACCGATGTTGTTTGCCGTAACATCCTTAAGCTTATTGGCCGATACCACTGTAACGGCGCTGGTAAGCTCGTCTCGCTTTTTGCTGCTGTAACCTACTACAACAACATCGTTAAGTACCTGCACGTCTTCGTCGAGCGTAATGGCAACGTTGGTTTGCCCTGCGGTGACGTTTACCTGTTTGGGCAGATAGCCCACAAAGCTAACCAACAGGGTTGGTGCGCCGTTTGGCACACTTAGCGTGAACTCGCCGTTTACGTTAGTAACGGTGCCGTTGCCCGCGCCTTTAACAGAAACGTTTACGCCGGGCATGGGCAATCCATCCCGCGAGGCCGTAACCCGGCCGGTAACTTTCTGGCCCTGGGCAAAGCTGCCCAGGGTGCCCAAAAAGATACAACAACAAATGAGTAATAGTTTTCTGATCATATCTCGTGAGTTTGTTTAAATAATTAATACAGTGATTGGTATTTGTAAAGTTGGGGTAAAAAAACTGTTAACGTATGGGTGCCTCCCGTGGGCCGGGGGCCTGCGCAGGGGCGCAACCGTTTGCGCAGGTTTACGCAAACGTTTGTGTAATTTTCACGCAACCGTTTGCGTAAAATGCATGCGCCGGTCCAAAACACCAACAATTATTGCGTAAAAGCGTCTCGACGGCAATATTAACCTGCAAAAAGAGGGATTGAGCAACGATTTATTTGGCAGAATGATACAGCACCATCTCCGAATCGATGATGTGTTGCAGCAAAGGGAGCTCGGCTGCGCCGGGGATTGCGGCGTTGTTGATGAGCTTGAAAAGGAACTCTGCCGCCATTGACGACTGGCGGTAAGCGAACTGTTCTATGGAGGCCAGCGGCAGGCTGTCCATGTATTCCCAAATGGGCAGGTTGGCAAAACTTACAAAACTGATATCGCTGTTTACCGCAAGGCCGGCGGCTTTAACGGCGGCAATACAATCCAGCAAAACGTAATCATTGAATACGATAACCGCCGTGGGCGATTCGTCCAACGCGATAAGTTTATGGATAGCCTTCAGGTTGCCTGCTTTAGATAAGTCGGTGGATACGATGATATCCTGCTCAAGCGCCAGCTGGTTCTCTTTGAGGCAACTGGCATATATCTGCAATCGCTGCCGGGTGGCGGAAAGCTTTGCCGGGCCGTTGATGAGCCCGATACGCTTGTGCCCCATGCTTACCAACTTGCTGATAGCCTGCAACATACCCGAATGCAGATTACAGGCCACATAATTGATATCACGTTTATTTGGTACCCTGTCGAAAAAAACGACGGGGATATTATACTTTTTGAGGTTGTCGAAATGATCGTAAGTGGAGGTTTCTTTGGTGAGCGAAACCAGGATGCCATCTACCCGATGGTCTTTCATGTTCTCCACTATCCGCTTCTCGCGCTCAAAATTCTCCAGCGATTGCCCGATGATCACGTTATAGTTATTGGCCTCGGCAGCATCCTCTACCCCGGTAAGCGCGGCGGAGAAGAAGGGTTCCGACAGGCTGGGCAATACCACCCCTATAGAATAGGTTTTGCGTTCTTTGAAGTAAATGGCCGATCTGTTTACCTCATATCCAATCTCTTTGGCCACCTTTTGCACGCGCATGGTGGTCACCAGGCCGATGCTGGGGTGATCGCGCAGTGCCCGCGATACCGTAGATACCGATACATTGAGCCGCTTTGCGATTTCTTTTATGGTAGGTAATTTGTTCATTGGTTTCAGCCGCAGCCTGCTCTCTCGATTGCTCTAAGATAGCATTACTTGCCAAACGGCGCAAAAATTTTAGCCGGAAGGCAAGCGCGGGCGGGCACGTTTGTCCAACTTTATTTTATAGAAAATCGGGGGAAATCTGTAAAATGATACCGGCCCGTGATGGGGTAAACCCGGAGATAATCGCCCGGGCACTTGACAAAAACTTCGTAAAAAACCTTAAAAAATCTGCGTTTTTCGGTGCTTTTCTGCGTTTTTCATTGGTGTCGAATATTTTTTAGGTAAACTGAAAAAAACGCCTTTTATGCATAAAAATGGCTTGTATAAGCTAAATTCCTGCTAAAGCATTTCCAGTTTTTTCCAATAATTGAACACATTTTAGCTGTGGCTTTCCAGGAAATTCCAGCCTGGTTCCGGGGCGATAAAGAGTCTCCACGCTATGCGCTTTTTCTCAGGCATCAGTCGTAATACGGCCTCCTCTCACTGTCCCTGCGGCACCCTGCCTGCGCGCTAAGCTACCATGTTAAAAGCGCTGTAAAATATTAGATACAATCAATTATTAAGCAATAATTAACACAATTCTGCTTTTAATGGATTGGAAAGTTATTAATCTTTGCACCCCGAAATTAATTTAACTGAAAATAAATTTACTGATCCTAAACTAATTGATGCATAACCCATTGTAAATATCTGTGTTACGTCGATTTTGAATTTGAATTTTAAAGCCCAAGGGATATAGTCCCCTACGGCTAGCCCCCTTTTCAATTTAATGATCAAAGAATGGAACTAAAATACGTTACGCTTTATGCGGACAGCATGAGCAGCGAAATAGACTTTTGTACAAATAAACTTGGCTTCCGGATTTTAAAACGGACAAAGACGTTGAGCCAGCGGGACTGTGTTATACTTACCCGGGACAACGCAGGTCCCGAACTTATTGTGATAGAAGGCGATGGCCATGGCATCGCCGGCAGCACCGTTGTACTCAATACGCATGATTTTTTAAAGGACCATTTCGAGTTAAAAAACATCGGCATACAGTTCCTGAGCGAACCTGAATACACGGTGGCAGGAATTGCCGCAGCCTTTAATGACCCATCGGGTAACCGCTGGGTATTGATAGAAGAACGCGATTACAGTGCTAACTAAAAACGGTGGATATGGATTACTTAAAGGTGCTTAGAAACAACAACAAGATAGCGCACAAAACATTTTACATTGGTACCGACAAGCAATTAGCAGCCGACCTTACCATGCGCTGTGTATTTACCGGTAACGAAAAATGCAGCATTGGCCACCGCAGCCTGCTGTTAGACAGCGATTCGATGCTGGTGCTGAATAAAGGAACGCAATACGCAAGCTGCTCCGGGTCTGAAATACCGGCGAGGTCGTTCGCTATCAGTTTCGACGAAAAATTTGTTGCTGATTTTAACAGAAGCGTACGGCTAAATTCCAGGCAGTTGCTGGATGTGCAGCAAAACAACGGCACGCTGCCCGAATTAGGTGAAACACTTTATCCCTTTAATGGCGATCTGAAGCTCACGGTTTTGCATTTGAAACACCACCTGGACGAAGGGCTGGACAATGAGCTGCTGATTAACGAATATTTACACCATTGCTTAATTACCTACCACAGTTTGTACAACCAGCAGATCTATCAAAAGGCGGAGCAACTGCACATTCTGAACCGCAGCACCCGTATAGAAATGATCCGTCGCCTTAACCTGGCCCGCGAATACCTGTATAGTAACTTTGACCGAACCATCCATTTAGAACAACTTGCCGATAATTCCTGCTTATCGGTTAATCATTTGCTACGAACTTTTAAGCAGGCATTTGGCCAAACCCCTCACCAATACCTTACCGATATAAGGCTTCAAAAAGCGCGGCTGATGCTTAAACAAACCGAATGCCCGGTTAATGAGATCGTAAATACCGTTGGATTTGAAAACCCGAGTTCGTTTATCCGCCTGTTTAAAAAGAAGATGAATACTACGCCAATGGCGTACCGGCAATCTGCCTGATATCCAAACAAGCGCAATTTCTCCATAACAGCATTGTTACCGTTCCGCGCCTTGCGGTACGGTGCAAATGGTGATTTCGGCACATTGCCGGCATTTGGCAAACTCTATAATTGCCAATTCATGGTTGATGCCAACAACTGGCACCGGCTTTCACATTTATCATAAAACATTAATTAGATGAAAAAACTTCTACTCGGATGTTTGTGTTTATTGTTTTATACAACACAAATATTTGCACAAAGCCGCACCGTTACCGGTACGGTCACCGCCAGGGAGGACGGCACAACCATACCGGCTGTGTCTGTTTCGGTTAAAGGAACAACCACCGGCACCCAAACCGGTGTTGATGGTAAGTACACCATTAAAGCCGCGGATGGCGACGTCCTTCTATTCTCTTTTTTAGGTTACGATACCCAATCCGTTGTGGTAAAGGACAACGTTATTAACGTGGTACTTACTTTAAACAGCAAACAGTTGGGCGAAGTGGTAGTAACCGGTTTAGGTATCAACAAGGCTAAAAAAACGCTGGGTTACGCACAAACAACCGTAAAGAGCGACGAAATTAACCGCTCGGCAGCTATAAACCCTTTAGGCGGTTTACAGGCTAAAATTGCCGGTGTCAACATTTCCAATGTTTCCGGTAGTTCGGGCGGCTCTACCAAGGTTATCCTGCGCGGCTACACTTCTATCGGCGGCAACAACCAACCATTATATATTATTGATGGTGTGCCTTTGAGCAATGCACGCAGCGGCTCGAGCGATAACTTCGACTTTGGTAACGGCGCAAACGATATCGACCCTAACCTCATCGATAACATCAGCTTCCTGAAAGGATCGGCAGCGAGTGCTATCTACGGTTCGCGCGGATCTAACGGCGTGGTTATCATCACTACTAAAAAAGGAAAATCGGGCAAGCCGGTGATAGACTTTTCTACCGGTACCACCCTTACCGATGTGGCTTTTGTTTACAAGCCGCAGGAAACTTTTGGCCAGGGCTGGGATGCTCATTTTGTATTGGGCGAAAACGGCAACTGGGGGCCTAAGTACGATGGGCAGCTACGCCCATGGGGAGCTATTGTTGATAATACGCAACTGTTAAAGCCTTTTTCTTTTATTGATGGCAACGTAAGGAATTCTTTTGATACCGGTATAGAGCTGAACAACAACCTAACCGTTAGCGGCGGTACGGATGCTTCTACCTACCTTATTTCTTACAATAACATCTTCAGCAATGGCATTTTGCCGGGCGATGCAGATATGTATAAAAGGAACAACTTCTCGTTAAGGGGAACAACTACTTACAAAAACTTCTCGGCAGATGCATCGTTAAACTATGTTGCTAAAAACGGCAACTTTGTGGCCACAGGCCAGGGCCCTACCGGTGTAGGTACAACTTTTTACGAAAACGTTTTACAGATTCCGGGCGATATCCCCATTAAAGATCTGCGCGATTACAAGAACAAGTATTTCAACGTAGATAACTATTACACCCCGTATGCAGAAAACCCGTACTACAACTTAAACGAGAACGGAAGCAAATCTAAAAGCGACCGCGTGTACGGCAACGTGAATTTAAATTACAAGTTTACGCCATGGTTTACTTTACAGTTACAGCAAAGCGCTGATGTAAATAATTCATCGGCACGTATTTGGTATAATACCAATACACCTACGCCGGGCAGCTGGGTAGGCGGCGCAAACACCGAGGGGCAATCGAGAAAACCTGATGTGGGCAGCGTAGAGGAAGACAACTTCCAGACGTATGAATACGACACTAAATTACAGGGTATCTTCGTAAAGAGATTCAACTCAAAATTTGATTTTAACGGACTTATAGGTGCCAACTACAACGACCGTGGCGCGCGTACCTTAAGTACTTCTATTGAAGGTTTGGCTATCCCGGGCTTCTACCAGCTCTCTAACAGTGTAAATAAGCCCACCAGCGCAGAGGCCGAAAGCCACCGCCGTTTAGTGGGTTTTTACGCGCAGGGTACCGTGGGTTACAGCGATTACCTGTACTTAACCTTAACCGGCCGTAACGATATTACATCTACACTGGCTACGGGTAACAACAGTTACTTTTACCCGGCAGCAAACATTTCTTATATCCTGTCCCAGGCACTTGATATCAAGAACTCGGCTGTAAGCTACATTAAATTAAGGGGTAGCTATGGCGAAACCGGTAGCGACACCGATCCTTACAACATCAACAACATTTTAACGGCTACCAACGTAGGTTTAGGCTTTGGTAACCTGGCGTTCCCTTTCCAGGGCGTACCGGGCTTCTCTATCAGCAATACGCTGCTCAACCCAAATTTACGCCCCGAGCGTGTTAAGGAGTTTGAACTGGGTGGCGAATTCAGGTTCCTGAACGACCGCCTTGGTTTAGATGTAACCGTGTACCAGCGTACCCGCCAGGACCAGATCCTTGCCGTACCCATTGCACCGGGTACCGGCTACACCTCCGAATTGGTGAATTTTGGTTCGGTTCGCAACCGCGGTATCGAAATTGCATTTAACGCAACCCCGGTAAAAACAACGGCCGTAAGCTGGGATCTTTCTTACACCTTTTCTAAAAACCGCAGCATTGTAACTAGCCTGCCAGATGGTTTGGATAAAGTTATCCTAAACTCAGATGGTTACGGCGGCCAATTCGTTGCGGTTAAAGGCCAGCCTTTGGGTTTATTACAGGCACCGGTTCCGCAATACGATCCGCAGGGGCACATTGTGGTAGATGGCCAGGGCTACCCTATTGCAGCTGCCGAAAACGGCACCTACGGCAATTTCCAGCACGATTTTGTAATGGGCCTGAGCAACAGCATCCGCGTAAAGAACTTTTTATTAGGCTTTACATTTGAATGGGATAAAGGCGGCAAATTCTATTCGGGCACGGCCGATCTGCTAAACTTTGTTGGTGCAGATCCGAAAACTACCTACAACGACCGTAACCCATTCATCGTACCGAACTCGGTACAGGCAGTTACTGATGGCAGCGGAAAAGTTACCTATGTAGAAAACACCACGCCAATAACAGAGGCCAATACCGATGACTATTACTACACCACCTCTAACAAAGCGCAGGCCTGGTCAAGAGACATCCTCGACAGGAGTTTTGTTAAACTAAGGGAGGTTACGTTAAACTACATGCTGCCTAAAACAGTAGCATCTAAAATAGGCGCATCAAAAGCATCGATAGGTATATATGGCCGTAACCTGTTTACCTGGTTGCCTGCCGGTAACCACGTAGTAGATCCGGAAGTGTCTAACTACGGCACCGACCTTGCCAGTGAATACGGTGAATTCAGGACCGCGCCACCATTAAGGTACTATGGCGCTTCACTTAAGGTTACATTTTAAATAAAGCATCATCATGAAGATCAATCATATCAAATTAAAAACATTAGTCGCCATTACTGCCGCCTCGCTTACCTTCGGCTGTAGTAAGATCAATGATATCAATGTTAGCCCTAATAACCCATCTATAGATAAAGCCACCCCACAGGTATTGTTCCCTTCGGCAGTTTTATCAACAGCAGGCAATATTGGCGGCGAACTGGATATTATCGGCGGTATATGGTCGCAGTATTGGACACAGTCGCCAGCTGCCAACCAATTTAAAACCATCGATTCGTATAACCTGCAGCGCCAGGATTTTAACGGCACCTACAATGGTTTATTCAGCGGCGCACTGCCCGATTATCAGCTTGCTATCAGCAAAGCTAAAGATGCCGGTCAGTTTCCTTTTTACCTGATGGCAACGGTGATGAAAGCCTACACCTACGAAGTTCTGGTAGACTTGTACGACCAGGTGCCTTATACCGAAGCCTTCCAGGGAGCAGCAAATCTGCAACCCAAATTCGACGATGGCTTTACCATTTATAAAGGCTTACTGGCCGAAATAGATGCAGCACTGGCTACTAAATACAACGTTACCCTGATTGCTAACGATGCCAAAGCCGACTTTCTATTTGGCGGCAATATGGCTAACTGGCGCAAATTTGCCAACACGCTTAAACTGAAAATGTATTTGCGTATGGTTAACACCCATCCGCAGGATGCTGAAGCAGGCGTAAGGGCTTTATACGCAGCACAGGCCGACTTTTTGGATACCGATGCCGGCGTAAATGTTTTTACCGATGCAACAGATCAACGTAACCCTATTTACGCTTATACCGTGTTTAACCTGGGTGCTAACGATCTGCGTGCCAGCAAAACCTTCACCAGCTGGTTAACCGCAAATGATGATCCGCGTATTACCAATTATTTCGGCACAGCTTCACCAACCGCTATCGACCAGGGCTATTACAATGCACCGCAATCTGCCCAACCGGGTTACTACAGTGCTACCGCGCCTAAGTTTGCAGCAACAGATCCTGTTTACTTCCTTACCACTGCAGAATCGTACTTTTTACAGGCGGAAGCAGCTGCACGCTATAATGTAGGCGGAAGCGCAGCATCGCTGTTCAACACGGGCGTAAAAGCAGCTTTTGACCAGTATGGTTTAACCGCTCCAACCGGCACTGCCTACACCTACCCCAACGGTACGCTGCAGGCCAACTTACGCGCTATTATCTATCAAAAATGGGCATCGTATCCAAACTCGCATACCATCGAAGGATTTTTTGACCAGGAGCGTACCGGCTACCCGGAACACAGCCCCGTTTATTCTTTGGATGCCGCTTACGTTGCCGGGCAATGGGTTTATTCTAAAAACGGTGTAACGGGTGGCAGGTTCCCAAAACGCCTGGTTTACCCGGATTCTGAAAGAAGCAGGAACGCAAACACCCCTGCCGAAGTGCCCATTACCACACCCGTATGGTGGGGATTACCAAACAATTAACATTAACTATCAAGATCATGAAAAAATATTTAAGTTATATGGTGATGATGCTGGCAGGGGTTTTACTCTTCTCTTGTCAAAAAGAATCATTTAATTACAAGGAGGGCTACGTTGGCGGCTCCAAGATCACTACGTATCCAACCATCACCCTCGCCGGAGACGATTATATGCTGGTTATTAAAGGCGGTACTTTTACCGATCCGGGTGCAACTGCCAAAGCAGGCGATGCCGATGTACCGGTAACCGCAACCACCGTAGATGTAAATACCGCTGGTGTTTATACCGTAACCTATACGGCTACAAATTCCGATGGTTTTTCCGCAACAGCAAGCAGGCACGTAATTGTTTATTCAACAGATGCAAGTGCACAGGCTAACGACTACTCGGGCAATTACGCCCGTAACACCAACGGCTCGGTAGCCGTGTGGACCAAACTGGCACCAGGCGTTTACTCGGTATTTAACCCGGGCGGCGCGCCGGGTACCGATCTGACCGTGATTGTTTTTAACCCGACCGGCAGCACCATATTTATTCCGCAACAAAACGCAAGCGACGGCAGTTCTACCAGTTCTGCTTCAGAATCTACTGTTGCCGGTGCAGGCGGTACGCTTAGCAGCTATAAAATGGTCATCGTGAATCCTGGTTATGGTGCTTCGGTAAGAACGTTTAATAAAATTTAATGCAATTGAAATGAAAAAGAGAAATACGATATTTTGCCTGCTGGCTGCCACGCTTGGCGTGGTAACCTTAAACTCCTGTCAAAAGGATGAAAAAATAGGCGGCACGGCGGTTCAAAACCTGTCCGGCGAATTTTGGGTAAAATTAGATGGCGGTGCCGACCCTACCGGCACGTTCGACGATAGCTACTACACCATATCTACCTACAATACCGCTTCCAATAAAGCCGATAGTATGTGGGTTGATGATGGTTATACTTCGGCCACGGGCAAGCCCTTCTGGCAAATAAAGGGTAAGGTAGCCGTGGATGTGAACAGCCGTACATTCTCGGGCAGCAACATTGCCAACCAGGATTACGACAGTAAATTCACCATCCTGAACGGTAAGATTTTGCCAAAGGCGGCAACTGCCCCGGGCACGAAAACCAAAACCGACTCTATTTACATGGAGATACAGTTTGATGACGACCCGGTACCAGGCACCGTACACAAAATAGGTGGCTACGCGCGCACCCGTTTTGATGCAGACGACCATTACTAACTGCAAACCCCATAAAATAAAAATGCCGGCCATAACAAAGCCGGCATTTTTCGTACAAGTAGTTTTGGTGAATATGGCACATTAAGGCTGATATATTACTGCTAGGTTTGTTACTTAGTTATAATCGTTTGTCGAATTATAAGATCAGTTAATTGAATTGAAAAAGGCCATTCACGCGAGGTGAGTGGCCTTTTAACTTTGGCGGTAGAATTGTGTTGCGGGTGGGATGTGATCAGGTTTTGTGGGGTAGAAGAACAACGATGGCATAAAAAGGTTCAAGCCCAGTCTGAGGACATGAGGGGGAGGTTGTTAAAACACATTTTTTTTCTCTTATTTTTTACGCACTAAAACCAAGCACTATAAATGATAATTACTGGTTCAAATAGTTGTTCAATATTGTGTCCAGTCAAAGCATAGATTTCAGGGTACATAAAGCCGATAGATCCCTTCGCTGCTCTAATCCAACTTTCTATACTGAATTCAAATGGGTGTATAGCGAGCAATAACAATATCTCGTAATCCTTCTGTAGTCTTCAAGCCATAGCTTTTGTCGGCAAATCTGAAACCATCAAATTCGGAATTACAATTATAACAATCCATATATAGTACAACCAAGATGGCACTAGCTATTTAAAAACAATCCTTACATGGCATCGCTGTAAGTATTACAAGCCTCTATTTTTGAACATTTTGATTACCAGCTTTGTACATAAGCCGATATTGTGTTATGTTTAGGAAACTTATCATAATTATGAACCGCGAGAAATTTATTAAATGGTTTAAATCAAGCATACCATGGATGCTTTTGATTGTCGGCTTATTGCTTTTTACATTTACCGAGTTTTACACCTTTTTTTCAAAGAAGGAGACAATGTCCATCACTTTTAATAAAAATTGGTTAACATGGCTCTCTGGTATTAGTAAAGCTATTCTGATTAGCGGTATTTCATCAGTTTTGCTAAACTCATTCGAATACATGGGAATATTTCGAGGAGTAATGGTGGATATTGTAATGGGAGAAGCTTATTTAGATAATAGAAAAGATCTTGACAAACATTGGGAGAAGATTACCCTGCTCTTGTTTAAGAATAGGTTTCCTGCTATAAATAATCAAATTACTAAAGATGTAAAAGAGACGTATTTACCAATCGACGTTCCAAAATATTATGATGGAGCTACCGAAGATATCTCTATTTCCATAGTCAACAAAGCCTTGCAAATTGTTGAAGTTGTGAACACAACAACTTTCACTATTAATACTTGGGATGCGAAACAGATGTTAGGTTACTCATTAATAAATGATATCGCATGTGAGGGACAAAACAGTAGCCACGAAAGTTTCGAAATAGTTAATTTCACGATTGATGGAGAGGATATTATTCCAACAGGAGATAGAAATGTCAGAAGGATGATTGATGGAAAATGGTGCCTTTTGAACAGCTTAAAAGTAAAAAATATTACCGGCAAATTATTATATAAAGTGAATTTTACCATTAAAAAAACGTATTCCCTTAAATACGATAATATTCTTTACAATTTATTGCAACACATACATCACGGTATTGACATTTATTTCCATTTGGATGGTGTTAGCTTAGATATAATAAAAATAGGCACATTGCAAAAATTTGAAACAATTAAACGAAATAACAAGTATATTCATCTAAAATATAACGGCTTAATTTATCCTCAACAAGGTTACATTGCCATTATAAAAAAGATATAAATATTTTTTTAAATTTGATTGATAAAATAACAACATGGTTAATATACTAAATATAAAAACGATACCAGGTGACGGCACCAGAGGAAATGTTTCTTTTAATATTATTGCAATGGATGGAACGAGATAAATTAAAAGGCGGCTTGAGTATATAAGTTCCAGTAAAGTTCGATCTTTAAGTAAAAGTTGAACTCATTCTCTTGCAATAGAAATATTACCCAGTGCTGGCGCGAGTACGCTAGCGGTGGGGTTAGCTACAACTACCAACAAAGCCGATAAAAAGCTGATAATACAGCCCCCCTGGCTTTTACAAGGGCGGCAGATACCATTTCCTAAGATAGGAGATAATCCGCAGCGTACTAATCGTCGCCACGGCAATCCCTTGGGCGGGTTCTTCGCCTAGCCATCCTCTCAGCGCAAAATACACTATGCCGCCGGCAATGCAGGTTGTTGCATAAAGCTCCTTTACATGAAAAAGTGCGGGAATATGATTCAGCATGATATCCCGCACCACGCCGCCGAAACAGCCCGTTATGGTGCCAAGGGCAATGCACACGCCCGGGCTAAAGCCCAACGTAAGGCCCTTATGAATGCCGATAACCGTAAACAGGCCCAGGCCCAAGGCATCCAGCACCATTAAGGTACGCTGGAAATTGCCCATCCATTTCCTGAACAGCAGCGCAACGGCCACCGTGGCCAAAATAATGAGCAGTGTGTGGGTGTCTTTGAGCCAGGCTACCGGCGTGGCGCCGATGAGAACATCTCTTACCGTACCGCCGCCAAGGGCCGTTACGAAGGCTATCACCAGCACGCCGAATATATCCAGCTTTTTTGCCAATGCAGCGTACACGCCCGACATGGCGAACGCCACCGTTCCCAGTACTTCAATGATGTAAGAAAAATTTGCCAGCGAAACCATAAGAGCCGCAAAGGTAAACATTTGCGCGATTTGGTTTCGCCCGCTAATGACCCGCTCCGAAACAGCTACGTAGGTTTGCCCCTACTCTTTCAACAACCTAACTTCGTAAACCGGGCCTGCAACCGCGCCGTTTTCGGCTACGACCTTTACCCTGAAGGATTGGTTATCGGTATATTTTATATCAGCGGGCAAGGCATATTCTTCTGTAAAGAACTCATCCGGCTTGCCGTTCTTCAGGTCGACCTTTGCCACTTCGCGGTCGTTGATAAAAATAGCGAACCGGTGGTTCCATTCGTTGCCGTAATAGGTGATGCTCAGTTTTTTGGCTTCGTGATTTTTATCGGTAAGCAAATAGCTGAACCATCCGCCCGCAGCACGCCAGTGGCGGTTAAAAGTTACACCGCTAAAAGTACGTTCACTCTCCATGAAATGATCAGATTCGGGCTGCTGCTCGCCGGGGCTAACCACGTCGATCGTTTTGGCCATCAGGTTTGCTACTTTAATATCCTCAGCGGCCATTTTTTGCTGCAAAGCGGCGAAACCATTTGCAGATTCTTTGCGCCAGTACACTACATAGCGGGCGTTGTGTATTTTATAAAAGGGCACCAGTTTTAAATTTTTGTACCTGGCGGGATAAATCAAATCCTGAGCGGCAAACGTTAAGGGCGCGCTATTATCGCTATGTATCATTGAAGCATCGTTGTTGGCATCGCTCACAAAAGCCGGCATATCCGTTATTTTGTATAGCTCGCCCCGCGCCGAATGCCCCATGCGGCTATCATCTGCATTAAGTCCCTGTTGATTTGTTGAATCGATAACGGCTGCCAACACAATGGGCCCGCGCAACACGGCCTCGTAATTAGAACCGTCCGGAAGCCTTTCCGTGGTTGTTTGCATAGGCAATGTTACCGCTACCACATCGCCCTTGCGCCATTTCCTGTTTAGCGCTACGTACGATGAAGCCGTTGGCTTAACCAATTGCTTAACGCCATTCACGGTGATGCTTAAACCACCCGGTTTTACCCAGGCCGGGTACCTGATATTCAGCGTGAAATTGCCTTTTACAAGGTTATCTATTTTTAGTCGGGTGGTGTTGTTTTCGGGGAAAGCGGTTGCCTGCGTTAAGGTCAGGCCTTTCTCTTTCCATTTCAACTGAGAAGGGATAAAGAGGTTCACGAACAGCGCATTGGCCGAGTGGCTGTATATCATCTTCTCATATTTGGCGTGGTTCTCCATACCCGAGCCTACGCAGCACCACATGCTGGTTTCGGGCTGAGAATAAACACGGTAATGCCCCGGTCGCATGGGCGTAAAATATACAAAGCCCCCCTGCCCCGGCCGTTGCGTGGTGAGGATATGGTTGTACAGGGCCCGTTCGTAGTAATCCATATAAAGGCCCTTAGGGTCTGATAAATACAACTGCTCGGTAAGTTTAAGCATGTTGTAGGTATTGCAGGTTTCGGGGCCCTCCACGCTGGATATCATGGTAGAGAAATCTGCCGAGGGGTTAAAATGCTCGCGCACGCTGTTGCCGCCTGTGGCAACCGAGCGGTGGTTCACCACCGTTTGCCAAAAGAATTTCGCGGCGTTGTTATAGCTGGTATCTTTGCCTAAGTCGGCAATGCGTTTAAAACCGATAATTTTTGGTATTTGCGTGTTGGCGTGCAGGTTATCCAGCTTATCCTTACCATCTTCAAGCGGTTGCAAAATTGCCTGCTGCGAAAAGGCGTACGCCGCATCAAGGTATTTCTTATCGCCGGTAATGCTATAAACATCGGCAAGCACTTCGTTAACGCCGCCATGTTCGTTCTGAAGCAATCGCTGCATTTGCTCCGGCGTTAAAACTGATGAG
Organism: Mucilaginibacter sp. P2_D11; assembly: GCF_056404435.1. Classification (NCBI taxonomy): domain Bacteria; kingdom Pseudomonadati; phylum Bacteroidota; class Sphingobacteriia; order Sphingobacteriales; family Sphingobacteriaceae; genus Mucilaginibacter; species Mucilaginibacter sp. P2_D11. Next base: position 53,609 of record NZ_JBFUEA010000008.1, on the reverse strand, counting down.
ATGCCCGTAAACCAATCGGCAAATTTAATAAGCATTGCCTTGGCGGTTTGGTTGCCGTTGTACAAATAAGCATCGCGCAGGCCCGCAAACATCTTGTGGATATTGTAGAAAGGCACCCATTTTTTGTTAAAGGTGTCGAAATTCCCTTTGCGCACATCTATCCACAGCTGGTGGCTGCCGGGCACGCCGCCAAGGTAACCATCGCCGTTTTTATCCTGGCAAAGCTTCAATTCGGCAATGGTATAATTTAAACGCTCTAATATCCGCTTATCGTTGGTATTGGCGTATAGCATGGCCAATGCAGAGAGATAATGCCCGGCGATATGCCCATCCAACCCGGAGCTTTCCCAGTTGCCATAACTTTCCGACTTTTTGGGCAGGCCCGCCTCACGCCTGAAGGGCGCCAGGAGTTTGTCGGGGTTCAATTTCAGAACGTAGTTAAGGTCGGTCAGCTCCTGTTCTTTGAAAATGCCCGGCAAAAGTTTCACATCCTGCAAAGGGAACTCCTGCAGTGTAGTGCCGGTTTGCGCCTTCAGCAGGGCGGGGATAAGCAAGAAGAATAAGCAAAACCGTTTCATATCTCTCATCTATTGTAGCACGTCTATACGCCGCTATAAGCCTATTTTACCAGGAATTTGTAAGTAGTTTTTGTTTGATACGTTTGGCCCGGTTTTAACAGCGTGCTTGGGAAAGTGGGCTGATTAGGCGAATCGGGGAAATGCTGGGTTTCCAGGCAAAATGCTGAACGGTGAGGATATGCTGCACCGCCTTTGCCATCATGCGTTTCGCCGGTTAAGAAGTTACCGCTGTAAAACTGCAGGCCGGGTTCGGTTGTGTAAACCTCCATGGCAATGCCGGTTTTTGTGCTGGATACCGTTGCAACGGGCGTGGTTGCATTGCCTTTATTGAGCACGAAGTTGTGGTCGTAACCTTTGCCGTTGGCCAATTGCTCGTCGGTTACGTTAATATCCTTGCCGATAGTTTTTGCAGTAAGGAAATCGAAGGGCGTGCCTTTAACGGGTTTCAGCTCCCCTGTTGGGATAAGGGTTTTATTCACCGGCGTAAACGCATCGGCATTTATCTGCAGTACGTTATCCAGTATGGTGCTGTCGCCCGCGCCGTTTAAGTTAAAATAGGCGTGGTTGGTCAGGTTCAGTATCGTTTCTTTATCTGTTTTTGCGGTGTAAGCAATTTCGAGGGCGTTATCATCGGTAAGGGTGTACGCTACGGTTACAGATACTGTGCCCGGGTAACCGCCTTCACCATCGGCCGAGGTGTACTCCAGAGTAAGCGTTTGACCGTTTTGAGAAGCCGTGAATACCTGCCCGAAGAAGCCTTTACTACCGCCATGCAGCGTGTTCACGCCATCATTCAAATCGGCCTGGTAAGCTTTGCCAGCAACCGTGAACTTGCCATTAGCAATACGGTTGCCATACCTGCCGATGATGGCGCCAAAGTATGGCTCACCTTTTTTTTGATAGTCTTTTAAGTTCTGATAGCCTAATACCACATCGGTAAGTTTGCCGCTTTTATCGGGCACCAATAAACTAACAACGCGGCCACCGTAATTAGTGATGCTTACGCTTGCGCCATTTTTGTTGATCAATTTGTACAGTTTTACGCTTTTGCTGTTGATGGTGGTATCGAAACTTGCGGTGTCGATATTGAGCGTTGCCGTAGTTGTATCTTTGGCCGATTTATCGGCAGATTGCGGACCGGTACAGCTAACGGCTATGCATGTTGCAAGCCCGGCTAAAATGAGTGCGGAATTCCTTAAATTCATCATATAGGTTATTGTAGCATGCGCAGCGTTATTGGAGCGTACGCAATTGTTTATAATTGGCAAGGCGCATAGGGCGCCTTAACTTTGGTTAATTAGTCCCAAATATGAAAAATTTATTTTAATTGTAATATAAACACTTAATATAATTTTTGTTACCATTATGTTGCGTGGCTTAACCCTGTCAGAGAATTCAATTAAGGGCAATAAAACACCTCAGGCAAGCCGGTATGAATAAGTGTACAGATACCACTTATTCGCTCATCGAATTTCCGTCCATGGGACATGTTTTTCCAATTTAATTTTACAGAAAATTTGGGGAGAAGTCGTAAAATTGGAATGCGCTGATAAAATATCTCCATCTGCCGCCTTCAAAATCAATTTATCAAATTAATTTCGCCAAAATAAGCCACCCTCATGCACCTCACCCATAAACTCCTCCCCTTCCGGCAACTCACCGTAGATGAGCTATACCAACTACTTCGCCTTCGCAGCGAGGTATTTGTGGTAGAACAAAATTGCGTGTTTTTAGACCAGGACGATAAGGACCAGCAATGCCATCACCTGTTGTTGTATGCCGATGATAAATTGGCGGCGTATAGCCGGTTGGTGCCTGCCGGTTTATCGTATCCCGAACCGGCCATCGGGCGGGTAATAACTTCGCCGGCTTTTAGGGGCAGCGGGCTGGGCCGCAAGGTGATGGAGCTTGCCATACAAGGCTGTAAAGACCTTTTTGGCCCGCAGGATATCCGCATTGGCGCGCAAACCTACGCGCTGCCGTTTTACCGTTCGCTGGGTTTTGTTACCGATGGCGAAACCTACGATGAAGACGGGATAGAACACATTGAGATGGTAAGGAAGCCTGATTAAAATCTCTTCGTTGGTGACAACGCCACCAAAGGCACGGGAATTACTATATATATTCGATCAACTTTTATCGCCTATATACGTAACCGGGGGCAAAACATTTCCTTATAGATTACTTGTGCTTACCAACAAATAGGCCACGTAACGTTGGTAACATGGCCTATTCATAACTTTATTATTACTTTAACTCTGTAGTTGCAGATTTCGTAATTGTAGTGTTCTTTAATTCGGTAACCGTGTTCAAACTGATGTTCTCAACATTTTTAAACGTTATCCGGGGTTCTCCTGTCGGCTTTGCTATACCAAGATTGCTAGCTTGCACTCCAATTACATCATCAAAGAAAAATACAGGGCGGTGGTCGGCTGTTAAAGACACTACTTTAATGTTGTGCATGTTAATGTTTTTTACATGTCTCACATAAAAACCATAAGAAGGCGTTATGCCATGTCGTTCAGGTTCAGGATAGTCTTTGATAACTTCTGGCATATCTCTCTTAGACTGCGCCAGCGTTCCGCCGCCTGTAGTGTATATACGGATATCATGCAGACTAACATCATCAATGTAAGCTGATGGAATTCCACTAATAATTGAAGCTTGCCTTGGGTCGACGTTGTAGGCTACTATGTTTCCAATATTAACTCGTTTCAACTGACCAGGGAGGGTGCCTTCAGGAGCTCGCATTCTGCCTCCGATCCGCAAATAGATGGGAGAGTTAACAATATCCCTCATGGTAATATTATTTACTGTTATATCCTCAATTGAGGCCCCATCAGTTGTTTCTATTGCTAAACCGCGGCAGTAGTCAAATACGCAGTTTGAAATAGTAATATTCTTAAAACCGCCATTAGATTCTGTTCCAAACTTGATCCGGCCAAAAGGTCCACGATCAAAATTATCTGATTGCGGCGTCCTTTTATAAGTACCGTCTAACACGGAGCCCATGTTGTAGCCGCTTACAATGCAATTAGTGATAGTAACATTTTCCGTTGTGCGAAGTTGATTTAGCGCAAAGCCGCTTTTTAAACAAATGCCATCATCATTTGGTGAGTTAACCCTGCAGTTGGAAACCGTAACATAGTGGCAGCAATCTATGTCAATTCCATCGCGGTTGGTGTCGATTTTAAGGTTATCAAGGGTAAAGTTGTCAACGCCAGTTGCCAGTATGCCAAACCAACCGCCTTCATAAATTGTAAAATCGCGCAGTAAAACATTTTTGCAGCGTTTTAATGCGATAGACTTATTTCCCCTTTTATCGCCCTTTTCGTTGTATCGAACAAGGCCTTTGCCATGAATTCTGCCGGTACCGGTTATCGACACATTTTCCAGATCCTCACCCCATATTAAACTATTATGCCAATGGCTATGCCCAAAATCCTGATATTTATCGTTTTCAGGTAGTTCGGGTTCGTCGTAAATACCTCCTTCGGCAATAGTTGCTGCAATAATTGTAGCACCCTGGTCTATTAATAAATTAATATTGCTTTTAAGGCGAATTGAACCGCACAGATAATTGCCTGCCGGTACTAATACCGTCCCACCTCCGTTGGCAGCAGCTTCTTCAATGGCTTTATTAATGCCAGGTGCGTCCATCGATTTTCCATCGCCTTTGGCGCCGTAATTTTTAACATTGTAGACATTATCTGCTGCGTAAACGCAAAATGAACAGTTGATCAACGCAATGAGAATAAATATACGTTTTACAACTTTAGGAAATTTGGTCTTTATAATCATAGTGTAGTGTTAATTAATGGTGTCATCTAAGCAACCTTGATATTGATAATCTAACAGGGCCAGCTTTAAGGTTGATATCCGGGATTTTGCTTGAAAACATCCTTATTTGTGCGTTTAAAATTTCATTTACCGGAATTGGGCGCACGTTATGCATGGTAGCAATATACAAAGCGTCCGGATAATACTTTTTAACGCGTTCCACAATGTGGCAATAGCAAAAAAATGCGATTAGGAGCTTTAAACCAGTATAAAAACCCGAATGTATTGTTTTTTCCATAACCTTGCATCAAGGTTTTAAAATTGGTTTGCACAACCATTGTTATTGCCGCATAAGGACGAGTGTGTCTGCATTTTCCCGCTTTATATTAATTAGTTTAGCTGTACCATATTCCAGTTGCCGAGGTTATACTCAGGTTAAGATCTTCATATGATAGCTGAAATATCTTGTCCATTGTTATCCATTTTTCACCTTCTTTAGCCCAGGCAATGGCTCTTGAAATTTCCACACCAGGTTTTCCCATTCCTGTGCTTTAGGATCTGCCGCGTCTGCAGGCGCTTTTTTCTCAGCCGAGAAAGTGTTATATTTACAATTAAAAACAGATTCCTGTGAAACCCAATATTTTCTCCCCCTTCTTTTCTTCTATTTCCCGTAATCATCAGTGAGACATTTATAATTCTATTAGTATTCAATTTACCTGCGGAAGCTGTATAAGCGGAATAAAAGGAAAATATAAAACGATCAGGTTAAATATAATTCAGTATTAAATAAAAAATGAAAAGAAAACATTTAAGGTTTAAAGTTTTAATTGGCATTACAATTTGTTTAATTGCATTTTGCTCTATTGGCAATGCCCAAACACCTATTGCTACTACAGATGCCCAAATGCAACAATGGCGCGATGCAAAGTTTGGGCTTTTTTTGCACTGGGGTTTATACTCCCAGGCAGCAGGCGATTGGAAAGACAAGCCTTATAAAGGCAATGAGCATTTTATGATCTATGAAAAACTTTCGCTGAAAGAATATGGCAGTTTGGCTAAAGACTTTAACCCAACCTCATTTAATGCCGGTAAATGGGTAAAAGCAGCTAAGCAGGCCGGAATGAAATACATAATTATTACATCCAAACATCACGATGGCTTTGCCATGTTTAACTCCCATACAAACGATTATAATATTGTAAAACAAACCCCTTTTAAACGAGATCCTCTTAAAGAGCTTGCTGATTCTTGTAAAGCATACGGGATGAAGTTAGGTTTTTATTATTCTTTGGGAAGAGATTGGGAGGATCCGGATGTAGCTACCGATTGGCCAACAAAGGGAGGCAGAAGTAATGTGGTTGATTATCCAAATGAAGATGCAAAAGATTTTTCGAAATACTTTGAAAGAAAAGTAAAACCTCAGGTAAAGCAATTACTTTCTGAGTATGGCCCTGTTAGTGTTATTTGGTTTGATACACCCGAACGGATAAGCAAGCCTCAAAGTGAAGAGTTGTATGCAATGGTCAAATCGTTACAGCCAAATTGTATAGTAAACAACCGTGTGGGTAACGGGTGGGGTGATTTTAAAGTATCCGAGCAGCAGATCACAGATAAAACAGATAATCAACCATGGGAGTCTTGCATTACCATGAGTAAGGGTTGGGGTTATAATAAGCATGATACGGAATGGAAAAGCCCCGAGCTTATTGTGAGGCAACTGGTTGAGGTTGTTTGTAAGGGTGGGAACCTTTTATTGAATATTGGCCCCAAGGGTGATGGAACTTTTCCTCCACAGGCAATTGAAAGATTAAAGGCTGTTGGGAAGTGGATGAATATAAACAGTGAAGCAATTTACGGCACAAAGCCATGGATGGTTGCCGGAGAACAGGTATCTGAGGTTACACTTAGTTCAAGCGCAATAAAAATAGATGTTGATAATGATGCCACTTCTAAAGCAATACTGCCCGACATTTATTTTGCGGCAAAAGGGAAAGTGATCTACGTTTTTGCACGTAGCTGGAAGCAACCGGTTATAAATATCAAAAGTATTAGTGCTGATAAGTTTACTGTGGCCAAAGTAACCTTGCTTGGGGCAAAAACTGCGGTTAAATGGAACCAAAATAAAAACGGATTAAACTGTAGTGTGCCACCTGTGTTGCCCGATGAAGTACCTGTTTACGTATTTAAAGTGCAATTGAAGTAATTATACTAGCGGCAAAATTTCATATAAATTGAGCTTGAGTAGTAATTCAATTATCATTCAGTCCATCAAGGATGGCGTTCCATAAAGTAGTCGGGCGGCCTGTTAGTATTCGGGCTATCCGTTCATGTAATTCAGGTGATTCCTGCAGGATATGCCCGATCTTTCGGCCGATGACCCGGGCGCAGACTAATGGAATATATTCACGGTCCTTTGTGTCATAATAGTCCATGACCTCGAAATGGTCGCTATAAATATCCGCGTCTGAGATATCAAAGTAATTGGCGATAATGTGCTCGATATCCGTAATGTCCTTGGTGCGGCCTGGCCTGTCGTTATTGGCGATCAGTTTGAGAAGAATTATGCCTTCCAAAGTGCAGACCCGTATATTCAGTTCTTCGCTGAGCTGTACAGCTTCGGCATAGGGAAACACCTCGCTGAAGCCTGGCATATTCAGGATAAACATGGGGTCGGTCAATTTGATCTCACGCTGTTCGTTTTCGATATCGCCAAAGGGTAGTAGGTCAATTTCAATAGCATTCTGATAATATAGTTTAATAGCTTCGGTTTCTTGGGCAGTAAAGTCACCGGAAGCGATCAATGCTTTTTTTATGGCCGTGTACTGCGCTTGGTCGCTCACCATTACAGCAATGTCAACGTCTTCCGTCGCCCGTGCGCGTATATTTTCTTCTTTTAGTGAAAATTGGATATCACGGGCAACGGCACCTACCAGATAAAAGTCGATGTCCAATTCACCAAATACCTTTTCTATGCCAGCCAGCATGTTTAATAATGGTTGGGGCAGCATGTTAATCTAAGTATTGTTTTTTTAATCTTTCAGCGGTTTCGCGGTTCCTGCTGTCGAGGCTGGTGGCCAGGTCGGCATAAGCCAGCAAAGGCGGGACAGTAACTTGCGTTTCTTCCTGGATGTCTTTCCAGAACTGATGCAGAATTTCCACCGGCCCCTCCGGATCGGGTAACAATTTTAGTTCCTTCATAACTTCCTGTCGGAAGTTTATTGCGTATATGGTGAACTTTTCCGGCCTCAGGTAGCCGGTCAGCAGTGCTCCGGCATTTTCCCCGCCCCAGTGAAATGTTTTGGGTTGCAGTTCTTTCCAGTGATCGGTAAGGCTTTTATCCACAAATCGATAAGTGCCCGCGGTGATCTTCGGGCGGAGGATATTGCGATAAGCTTCGGCCCAACGGCCAAACAATTCTTCCCGGCGCTCAATGAATACGGTTTTATTTAGCCCTTCTTTTAAATAGCCTTCACGACCCATTTCGTCCATCAGCGCACCGACATTGCCCAGCGCAATATCTGCCCGGTCAGCGATTGTACGGTAAGGCTGTCTTAGAAGTTTGGGGTCGTTGAGCAGGGCAAACACGAATTTAATACCGGCTGTTTTCCAGAGTTTGCCCTGCGGTGCGGTGCGGGTTTCGGTGACTTGCTGGTCGTTGATATAAATATAGATGCCCTCGGTCTGGATATAACAATTTCCGGCCAATTCCAGGTAATTAATCTGACGGTGTCGCAGCTCATCTTTCATGGGTTTGGTGATATACCCGCAGATCAGCAGGGTATCCCGTCTTCTGTAAAAGTTTGGGGTCTGTACCACAGGTATGGTGTTGCCACGCACTTCGCTTTTGATCTCTACATAAAATTCCACGGTGATTCCGCCGAAGGTCAGGGCAATGGTGCTGTCACGCTCAGCATAATTATCTTTAGCCCTTACGCTCAGATCGCGCATTGTGGCGCCAGTTAGTTCTTGTAGCTTGTCCGTGGCTCGATAAAGTAAATTTCTTTCTTTTATGTTCATTTTTCAATGGCGTTCAATAAACATGAACAATCAAAAATAATGAACATTATGTTTAAATGCAAATATTTGTTCAGAAATAACCAATGTTCATGTTACATGAACATTGGTTATTTTAAATACAGCGATCTTAAAATAACCGTATAGAACCAGCACTCTTTCGGGTTAGATCAAAAAGCATTTTTATCATTTGAAATCAAAACACAGCACCATAAGTTGAAATGATCTGTTATCTTTTTTAGGTATGGCTAAAAAAACCATTTTAAACAGAAAAGGCGCATTTTCATGCGCCTTTTAGCTATAAACGTCGACCTGTTGGGTGGTCTTTGTGATCCCGCTGGGATTCGAACCCAGGACCCCAACATTAAAAGTGTTATGCTCTACCAGCTGAGCTACGGAATCATCCTTTTCAACTTGTTTCGCTGCTGCCAGCGCTTCCGTTTAAAGTGGTGCAAATATACGCCGATTTTATATTGCCTGCAAGTGTATTTTAAAATTATTTTCAAGTAAAAAATAAGGCTTTCATTATCAGTTATTAAGGGGTGTAAATTCCTATTTTACCTCTGTCGCCCGCAAATAACACCAGGGTTCCTTTCTTTGCCTTACGGCAAACGTTGTAACTTTTGTCGTCAATTTTAATCCATGTCTTGCCGCCATCGGTTGTTATGCAACTCCCCGGAGTACCGGTAGACAGGAAAATATCGCCTTTAATATACTCAACCGACGATTGGAAGCCCAGGGGGCCGGCCACCGGGAACGTGTAGTCAAAGTGTGCTTTGCCGTTGGGCATAATGTAGGCAACCGAATCTGCACGGGTATCCTTAGCGTAATTGCCACCCACAATTATCACCTGGCTTTTACCATTTGCCACAGAAAATGCGCCACGACTTTGGTCTCCGTTGGTTAGTGGCAACGGCCTGGACAACCAAAGTGGGAAGTCGTCCCTTATCGGTGTTTGCACTATGCGGCTTTTGGCACCGCCGGTAACAATGGTAAGCAAGCCATCATCCGCTCGCAAGCAGGTACCACTTGCTGCAAATGCCGCCTCGCCGGGTACAGCGGGCGGTGCATTATACATTGCGGCCCAGGTTTGGCCGCCGTTTTTAGTTTCCAGCATCAAAAATTGGCCCTTTATCGGGTCGCCCAATACGAAACCGTGTTTTTTATCGGCAAAGGCCATGGCATCTAAAAAATACAGGCTGTCGGCGTTGCGATATTTCTCCTGCCAGGTAGCGCCGCCGTCGGTAGTCTTGAGGATAAGCGCAGGCGTGCCCGAACTCATGATAATAGCCTCCTTGGCGTTAAATGCCTCGATATCCCTGAAATCGCTTTTCTCGTAACCTTTTAACTGCTGCCATGCCCATGTTTTGCCTCCATCGCCACTGATGCCTATATGGCCGCCGCTGCCGCTTACCCAGGCTACGCTATCACTTACCACAGATAATCCTCGAATGCTGGTGCGACGTTCTTGCTGCACTAATTTGATGTTTTGTGCTTTTACAGTTGTGCCGATGAACAGCAATGCCGGTAATGCGGCACAGATAATGGTTTTCAGTTTCATTTTACACGTGCCCAGTTTTCGCTTCTTCCAAATAAGGATATGCCAATATAGCCACGAATTTTGAGAATATCGCCATTCAGCGTCATTTTACAGCTGTAGGTTTTGCCCGATTTGGGGTCGTAGATGGTGCCGTCTTCATACACGTCGTCGCCATCGAAAGTAAAATCCTTCAACAGCTCAATACCCAGCTTAGGGCGAGCTTGGAGGGCCTTATCGGGGTTCAGCGCATCGAGTTTTGGGTTGCCGTTGGTATCGTTGGGTTCTTTCATCCAAGCCAGCTTGCCGTAGTACTTATCGCCTTTTTTATAAATAAGCACCTGCCCCTCGCCGCTGGGGTTTATCCATTTGCCTAAGATGGCATCGGCCTTTTGGGCGGATGCCGTAAACGCGCATGCAAGCATAAGCAGCAACGCTACACAAGTTTTCCTGTTCATCGAATTTTATAATTGGTTATGCCGAAGGTAGCTTTTACAGGCGTAAATGCAAAACGCAGCTTATTTTGCATTTATTTTTATTTGGATGCGCTAAAGCATTATATTTGCAGCCCGCAATAGCTGTATGGCCGCAAGCCAGCAAATATTAAAGGGAAAATCGTTCTATAATGCCCGGATGGCGAAATTGGTAAACGTTGCGGTCTCAGAAGCCGTTGAGAATTGTCTCTTGAGAGTTCGAGTCTCTCTTCGGGCACATCCATTTTTAGATATGAGTATTGAGATGTGAGATATGAGATTTTCCTCAGCTCTCACATCTTTTTAGGTTTAAGGAAAAGGTTGATTTTAGTATTATGCGTTGTCTCACATCTCATATCTAACATCTCAAATCTTTTTTACAATGCCCAGGTGGCGAAATTGGTAGACGCACCATCTTGAGGGGGTGGCATTCGTAAGGATGTACGAGTTCGAATCTCGTTCTGGGCACACTTAAAACCATCTTGAAGGGGGTGACATTCGTAAGGATGTACGAGCCTGCCTGGCGGCAGACAGGTTCGAATCTCGTTATGGGCACTTCAAAAATAGCTGTATCGGCTAAACACCAAGTTTATTTTCAGGATTTCCCTAAGTAGAAGTTAGCTTCTGCGCAGCATTAGTTGGGGTCCTGGGTTCGAATCCCAGCGGGTTCACCCCTTGGGACAAACGAGAAAACATATCGTTTATCCTTTTTTTTGCCTTCTTAACTCGCTGTTTACCGAGGTAGATAAACTGAAATACTGCGCCGATTTTCCCGGTTCGAACTTTCAAATCTTCAAATGTGAATTTTTCGGGGTATATCGAACCAATTAATTTCATTTTTGCATAACTATCTGATTTATTGTATATTGCGCTAATTGAAGCAAGCTTCAGCAATGCCGAATCGAGCGTTTTCTCAACCTTGCTTAAGCTCAAGCTATCAGTTCCCAAATCGCTGACCTTGCTTTCCAGCACCGCAATCTCCCGCTCAGCTTCCATTTTTACTGCTTTGAAATCAGCAGCATCAATGTCATCATTCAAAAGCAGTTCCTTCGCCTTTGTTACCTTGTTGTTTAACGCTATTATACGAGCTATAAACTCCTTTTTGCTGCTGAATGTAGTTTGATGCTCGCTTTTATAAATGTCCGGGACAACCGCTTTAAACAAGACGGCTGCATCTTCGTTCAGTGCATAATCGTTCAGGTGGTTTTCAAAGATGGTATTCGCCTCCTCTGCCCGCGTTCTGTATCCACAAGCCGAATTGCAATGGTAGTAATGGTAATGGGCATTCCCTCCTTTCGAGGCGCTACCTGTCGATACCTTTCCGCACCTTGGGCAGCATATGAAGCCCTTTAAAGCTAACATGTCCTGCGTTACCACCTTTGTTGTTAATTTCCTTTTGCGCCCTTCCAGCACATCCTGGACCTCGTAAAATACATTGGGTTTGATTAATGGCTCATGCAAACCGTCAACCAGAACACGTTCAGCGCCCGCCGGTCGTTCTCGATTTCCGGCGCGGTCAAATATATGGCCAGCATCATTTTGTGTCCATATTCCTACAAAATAAAAAATATTGGGCTCTCTTTTAAAAGATGGCCATTGTGGATTCCCTTTTTATCAGGTTAGATTTCAATACAATAGTTTCATTCGGCTCGTACCATCGTTTATTAAATATTTTAAATAAAATGCCTGCAGCTTCCACGCCTATTTCAAAGGCGGGCTGGGTTATTGTAGTGAGCGATGGATTAAGCAGTTCAGCGTGAGCAAGGTTTGAGAAACTGATGAGCTTTAAATCACTGGGTATATTCAATTTCAGTTCCCTGCAGGCATAGTAACAGGGCATGGCAAGATCCTCAATAGAGGATAATATACCATCCGGTTTTTGTTCAGCGATAAGATTTTTGATAAGCGCGTAGTTTTCATCACTGTTTGAACCACTTTCCATAATTAATTTCTTATCGTCCGGAAAATGATTGTATTTTAAGGCATCAAGGTATCCCTGTAGCCGCTTTTTACCGGTTGATAAAGTGTTAAGGGCTTGTAAATACCCTATTTTTTTGCACCCGTTTTCAACAAGGTGTTGTACGGAATTATAAGCACTTTCATAATCGTCGGTGGTGATTTTTACTCCCTCAATATCATCATATACCCTATCAAAAAAAACCACAGGTAGTTGATCGCTCACCTTTCTCAGGTGTTCTTTATCAACAGTTTCGCAGGCAAGAGATATTAAAATGCCATCAACGCGCCCGCTTAAAAGGCGCATTAGAAATGAAGTTTCAATTTCGCTGCTCTCGTGTGTTTGGTAAATCAATACATGATAGCCCCGCTCACGTGCCACGTCTTCAATACCGTTAATGGCAAGTGAAAAAAAGTTATTGGCAATTTCAGGTACTATAACTGCAATTGTTTTACTTTTTTGCCCGCGCAGGTTGCTGGCGAATGGATTAGGTTCATAGTTAAGTTTTTTGGCCATTTCAAGTACCCTGGCCTTGGTTTCACTGCTTATCTCGTGACTATCGCGGAGAGCTCTTGAAACAGTTGCCGCTGATAAATTTAGTTCGCAGGCAAGCTTTTTTATATTGATTTCTCCCATCTCTTAAAATACTTTATTAGTGTGTAATATACGATTATTGCGTAAACGTTTACGTAAATAAATACTTCGGGTTTGATAAAACCAAGTTTTAATTTTTCCACTTTTAGAGCACTGAATCATTTAAATTCCGTAAGAAAGCGAGTTTCAAATGATATTTTTTAACCAATAAAACCCATTTATAACCTTTTTGCCAGAAATTAATTAATCCTAAAACAGTTATTAATTGTTGATAAAACAGTTAATAATATTGCTTTATCAGAAATTAATTAACCTGCAAAGCCACCAATTAAACAAACCAATATGATGACAATTCGACTCAAACTATTTATGACAAGATATCTGTTCGGTATCTTGCTCATGTTATTCTTCTTCTTCTTCTGCTTTAGCAATGCCTCGGCACAAACCGGCGATGTTAAAGGAACCGTAAATGACAGCAAAGGAAGCCCGTTGCCGGGCGTAACAGTGCAAGTGAAGGGGACTAACAAAGCCACCTCCACTTCGGCTGAGGGAAAATTCTCCATTAGTGCTCAAAAGGGGAGCGTATTGGAGTTTCGCTTGATTGGCTATGAGTCGGTAGAAGTAACTGTAAACGATGAAAACACAGTTAATGTAACGCTTACTACAAATCAAAAAATCCTTAATGAAGTAGTTGTAGTAGGTTATGGGACAAGCAGTAAGAAAAATCTGTCAAGCGCGATAACTACAGTGAAGCCGGAAGACTTGAACAAAGGCGCCATTGCCGATATTGGGCAATTGCTACAAGGTAAAGTACCCGGATTAAACATAACTGCCAACGGAGACCCTAACAAACCGGCAGCTGTTATTTTAAGGGGGGCATCAACAGTAAACGGCCCGGGCGCTCCATTTTATGTTATAGATGGAATACCGGGAGCCGATATTACTTCAATAGCGCCAGCTGATATTGCGTCGATTGATGTATTGAAGGATGCTGCTGCTACCGCAATTTATGGTAACAGGGCCGCGAGCGGTGTTATTATGGTTACTACCAGGCGGGGTAAAAAAGGGCAGGACCAGGTAACCTATAGCGGTTACGTGGCCCAGGAAAAAGTGGCAAACACCCTTGATTTAATGAATGCTGATCAATTGCAGGCCTATGCAACTGCAAACAAAATAACATTTTTGCCGAACGATAATGTTAACCCCGGAAAAATTAATACCGATTGGATGAAGGCCATTGAGCGATCTTCTGCCTTTACGCAAAATCATAACCTGTCATTTAGCGGTGGATCAGAGCATACCACTTACAGCGCCAGCATTAACTACCTGAAAAAGACGGGTATATTAACGGCCAGCTCACTGGAGCGTATAAATGGCCGCGTCAATATTGACCATTACACCTGGAATGATAAGATCAAATTCAGCCTTAATGTATCAAATTCTGTAAGTACTTCAAATAACCAGCCGCTGCAAAATATTGTGTTACTGCAAGCGGCGAAACACTTGCCAATTTCGCCCGTATTGAATGCCGACGGCACTTATTTTGAAAACCTCACTACTACCGGATATTATAACCCGGTGGCAATGGTTAATAATGCGCAGGATCAAACCAAGTACAATGTGTTATTAGCCGGTTTTAATACGTCAGTAAAGTTACCTTTTAACTTAACTTACAATGTAAACCTTTCTTACCAAAAAACATCCACATTACATGGTGAGTTCTATAGTAGTTATTTCAATAAATATCCTTCATCTAGTTTTTATAATAACCCGGATCCCGGCCTGGGCGTTGGACACACTTTAATCGGCTCTCTTTTTGGCACCAATGGTTCGGCTTTACGAACCGATTATTCAACCTCCGCCAAAACACTGGAAACTTTTTTAAGCTGGGATAAACAGATCGGCGATCACACCTTCAATGCTGTATTAGGTTATTCCTACCAGGATAATATTTACGGAGATGGCTTCCAGGCATCAAGCACTAATTTCCCTACCGATAATATTGGTTTTCAGAACTTAACCCTGGGTAACCCGTATGCTATATCGGCCTATCGCATTAATCTTGGTAATGACCTTACTTTTGGCGAAAATTTGCTGATTTCGGACTTCTTAAGAGTGAATTACAACTATAAGGACAAATACTTATTCCAGGGCTCCATACGTCGTGATGGCAGCTCGGTATTTGGAGATAATCATCACTGGGGTAGTTTTCCTTCGGCGGGTGTTGCCTGGAGAATCAGCCAGGAGGATTTCATGAAGGATCAAACGCTTTTCTCCGACCTTAAATTACGCGCCAGTTATGGTGTTACCGGTAATTCGGCTGGTATTGGAGCATATACCGCTAAACTGGTTTATGGCATTTCCGGCACCTATTACAACAATGGCGTACAAGCCGCTGCTTACGGGCCGATACAAGGTTCAAACCCCAATTTACAGTGGGAAAAAACTGCGACTACCAATTTAGGGCTTGATTTTGGTGTACTGAAAGGTAGGATTACAGGTACAATTGAAGTGTACAATAAAAACACCACCGGTATGTTATTTAACTACTCGGTATCGCCATCGCTGGTGCCAGGCGGTAAAATATGGGCTAACGGCGGCAGCATCAATAACAAAGGTATTGAGTTTTCGCTAAATGCCAGACCCATAGTTAATGACAATTTCTCGTGGGCATCATCTCTTAATGTTGCGTATAATAAAAATAAGATAACCAGTTTATCGGGCCCTTATGGTAATAGCGATGAAACCCTTTACTCTGATCCGGAAGGGCCGGGCCAATCAGGTGCCACTTTGCAAATTTTAAAAGTTGGACAGCCACTTGGCCAATTCTACGCATTTAAATATGCTGGAAAAGACGCTAATGGCAAATCACTTTTCTATAAGGCAGATGGCACAACTACCGATGCACCAACAATAAAAACCGACTATTATTACCTGGGAAGCGCCCAACCATCGGTGTTAGCTGGTTGGAGCAATACATTCAAGTACAAAAACTTTGATTTAGGATTTTTCTTCAGGGGCACTTTTGGCAACAAGATATTTAATGCTACCCGAGCCGACTTGTCATACGTTGCCGGAGCTGCAAATAATAACATATTAAATAGTGCAGCAGATGATAAAGTAACTGACGCAAAAAACTCTTACTATTCAAGCCGGTATGTGGAGAATGGATCATACGTGCGATTAGACAATACTACACTGGGTTATACCCTGCCTAATCCTTTTAAAAATGTTCGTAGTATGAGATTATATTTTACCGCTAACAATGTATTTACCATTACAGGCTATAAGGGTATTGATCCTGAAATTAACCAGGGAGGCATATCACCGGGTATTGATTACAATAATTTTTACCCAAAAACGCGCACGCTGTTAGTAGGTTTTAATGTTTCATTTTAGGAATAATATACAAAATATATGAAAAAGATAATTTTAGGGATTTTAGGCTTGCTGTCGGCAGCTGCAATGATCTCGTCATGTCAAAAAATTAACGTACCCGTTACGTCAGAAATTACGCCCGCCGTTTATCCGCTTACGCCTGCCCAGTTTATTTCGGCAGAAGGGCCGGCATATATCGCTATTCGCAACGATTTTTCAGGGTCATATTGGTTTACCCAAACTTGTTCAACCGATGAGGCCGTTTTGGCGACATTTGGTTCAAACTGGCTTGATGGTAATAAATATATGGAACTGCATCGCCATACGTGGACGAAAGATAATGCCTGGGTGAATTCACTGTGGAGCTATTTAACCGGGATTATTGGTACGTCTAATCAAATCATATCGATTTTTAACAAATCAGCTCCTGTAGGCGATGCAAAAAACACCAGTATAGCCGAATTAAGAACAGTGCGCTCTCTGGCCTATTTTATGATGATGGATTCATATGGTAACGTACCGCTCGATACCTTATACGGCGCTACCACTTTGAAGACCAACTCACCAAGGGCAGAGGTTTTTAATTATGTGGAAAGCGAATTAAAAGCATCTATTCCTTACCTTAAATCGCAGACTACGGCAACTTATGGGTTGGTTACCAAAGATCTCGCGTACTCCATTTTAGCTAAAATGTATTTAAACGCAGAGGTTTACACCGGCACACCCCGTTACAATGATTGTATAGCAGCCTGCGACCAGATCATCAGTTCGGGTTACTATGCTTTGGAACCCATGAGCTCCTATTTGCAACAGTTTTATCCAATTAACGGACCATCAAAAAAGGAATTCGTTTTTGCTATCCCGTATGATGCAACTACCACAAGCGGTAACATGTACTATGCTCGTTATGACCTTAACCGCAACCTGGGAATACGCTATTTATATTCTGGTTCTAACCCCGGCGGATATACAGACCCGGTAATGAATTTAAATACCGGCAATGGGCTATTAAACAGCCAGCCAAGCGGACCACGTATGACAACTGCCGAATTCTATGCCCATTTTGACGACCCTAACGATGTGCGCAACAAACAGTGGTTAACCGGTGCGCAATACTGGCAGGATGGCACACCTATTATGGTAAAAACCACCAAACTTGGATACAACCAGTTTTATACCGGAGCAGACGGTTCTGCTACTTATACATATCCTTTGGTCCTCGCTCCACTTTCGGCCAGTTCGGTTCGGGCGGGTACTAATTCATCATTTGATCTGGGTAACGATGAAATTGGATGGAATACTGGAATACGTAATATTAAATTTTTACCAGATTATACCAACACCATCAGCAGGAACCAAAATAACGACGTTCCTTTGTTTCGCTATTCAGACATCGTCCTGATGAAGGCTGAAGCTATTTTGCGTGGTGGCTCACCAACGCTGGGTGCTACGGCTTTATCATTAATAAACCAGGTTAAAGCGGTTCGTACCACTTCTGCAGCTTTGTCCAGCGTTTCACTTACTGACATTTACAATGAGCGTTGTAAGGAGTTTGCATGGGAAACCTGGCATAGAAATGATATGATCCGGTTTGGACAGTACGAAAACGCTTACGGCCTGGGTAAAACAAATACAGATACATATCGCCGGATATTCCCTATACCAACTAGTGCAATGATGACTAATACAAAACTGGTTCAAAACCCGGGATATTAATAAAAAAGGAGTTTAATTTAAAGACAGAATGTGGGCTTAGGCCCATATTCTGTCTGTTTTTTTATGGCATTTACTAACTTAGTATCTGGCTATACTGATTGGCCTATCTACTGTTTATGAAGAAAAACAATTTGCGCTATTGCTTAAAATTCATCGTCTTTTTTTTACTTGCCGTTGCTGTAAGTAATAATACAGCATCTGCACAGGTTAATGTTCCCGCATCTTATGCTCTTATAAAAAGGGTAATTCCGCAACGCGCTTCCGTGTTTGTGGTTGAACAATTGCCCGTTACGGATAAAGACGCTTTTGAAATAGAAAGCCATAATGGTAAGATCATACTAAGAGGAACCAACGGTGTTTCAGTTGCATCGGCCTTATATGATTATCTTACCAACTATGCGCATTGCCAGCTAACCTGGAATGGGGTTAATTTGAAGTTGCCTGTAAAACTACCCGTTATTAAAACCCGTGTACATAAAAATACACCCTACCAATATCGCTATTACCTTAATTATTGCACCTTTAATTACAGCATGAGCTGGTGGGATTGGGAAAGATGGCAAAAGGAGATTGACTGGATGGCCTTGCATGGCATCAATATGCCGCTGGCATTAACCGGTCAGGAATATACCTGGTATGAAGTTTACAAAGGCATGGGCTTTTCTGATGCTGATCTGAATGAGTTCTTCTGCGGTCCCGCTTATTTCTCGTGGTTTTGGATGGGCAACCTTGATGGCTGGGGCGGCCCTTTGCCACTAAGCTGGATGCAAAGCCACCGCGATTTGCAGCAAAAAATAGTGCAGCGCGAACGCGACCTGGGCATGAAACCCATTTTACAATCCTTCACCGGGCATGTGCCGCCGTCATTCCAAAAGCATTTTCCGGCATCAAAACTTAAACAAACAAATTGGAAAAACGGCTTTGCCGATACCTACATACTGGATACTGAAGACCCGCTTTTTGCCGAAATAGGTCGTAAGTTTATTGAAACACAAACCAAGCTTTACGGAACGGATCATTTATATTCTGCGGATACCTTTAATGAGAACGAACCGCCAACCAATGATACTACTTATCTTTCAGCCTTAAGCTCGCGGGTGTACCAGGGCATGAGTAATGCCGACCCAAAAGCAACCTGGGTAATGCAGGGCTGGCTTTTTTACAGCGACAGGAAATTTTGGAATGCTCCCCAGATCAAAGCCCTGCTGGATGCAGTGCCCAATGAACACATGATCATTCTTGACCTTGCCGCCGAAATTCAACCGGTTTGGAAACGTACCGACGCTTTTTACGGCAAACCCTGGATATGGAATATGCTGCACAATTTTGGGGGCAACATCGTGCTTTTTGGCCGCATGAATGAGGTGGCCAATGGCCCGGCTGCAGCGCTGAACGACCCAAAATCAAAGCAATTGGAGGGGATAGGCCTTACTATGGAAGCCATTGAACAAAACCCGGTGCTTTACGAGCTCATGACCGCTAACACCTGGCAGGATAAACCCATCAACCTTGATGAATGGATAAATCAATACCAGTTAAATCGTTACGGTCATATTAATAAATATACCGAACAGGCCTGGAAGGTATTGCGCAATACCGTTTACAGCGGTGGGAAAGTTATAAGGGATGGATCGGAATCTATTATTACCGGCCGGCCAACGCTTGATTCAAATACGGTATGGACACATACTACCTTTAACTACAAACCCAAAGATTTTTTACCTGCATGGGATGCGATGATGAAGGCAATCCCAACCTGTAGTAATAGTGATGGTTTCCGTTATGACCTGGTAGATATTACCCGGCAGGCACTGGCCAACTACGCGTTGCCACTGCAAAAAAAATGGGTAGATGCTTATCGTCAAAAAGACATAGCCGGGTTTAAAAGGTACAGCGGGGAATATCTGCAGCTTATTAGTGATATGGATGCATTGTTAGCAACCCGTAAGGATTTTTTATTGGGGCCATGGTTGGCTGACGCCCGTAAGCAAGGTAATACAATAGCCGAAAAGGACCTATATGAACGCAATGCCCGCGACCTGATCACCCTTTGGGGCGATGCCAAAAGTCCGTTGCATGAGTACTCATGCAGGCAATGGAGTGGTTTGTTCAATGATTTCTATAAAGTCCGTTGGGAAAAGTTTTTCGCTTTGCTGAATGATGCGCTACAACAGGGCAAGGAGGCTGATATAACGGGCTTTGATAAATCAATCAGTCAATGGGAATGGCAGTGGGTAAACAGCCATAAAAATTACCCATTGCAGGCAAGCGGCAGCAGCGTAAGCCAGGCCAATGCTATTTACAATAAATATCGTAAACGGATAGCTGCGGCTTATAAATAATGAATAATTAAAAATGACATCCTTATCGACTATAAAACCAACCAAACGACTGGTCTCTCTTGATGCACTTCGTGGGTTTGATATGTTTTGGATCATGAGCGGCGAACATATCATTCATACTTTGGCGAAGGTTACCCGGTGGCCCTTGCTTTTGTGGTTTTCGGGCCAGCTGCACCATACGGAATGGAACGGTATCACTTTTTATGATATGATTTTTCCATTATTCCTGTTCATCGCTGGTGTATCAATGCCTTATTCTACAGGTAATAAAATTGCCAAGGCGGGTGTTCAATCGGCCAGTCAACTGCCGGCAAAAGCCAAGCGGGATATATATCTTTCCATGTTGCGGCGCACATTGATACTTATACTGCTGGGGATGGTGGTAAACGGTGCGCTTAAATTTAATGGGTATGAGAACACGCGTTTTGCCAGCGTATTGGGCCGTATAGCGTTGGCCTGGTTTTTTGCCGGCCTCATCTATCTCAATTTTAACTTACGCGGGCAAATGCTTTGGCTTGTAGGGATCTTGATAGGCTATTGGGCGGCAATGTTATTTATCCCTGTGCCGGGGTATGGCGCAGGTGTGCTAACCATGCAGGGCTCGCTGGAATCGTATGTTGACAGGCTGCTTTTGCCCGGTAGACTGCATGATAAAATCCATGACCCCGAGGGCGTACTTTCAACAATCCCCGCAATAGGCACAGCATTGCTTGGTGTGTTTACGGGGAGTTTTTTAAAGTTAGAATCGCACCGCTGGTCTATGCTCAAAAAAGGGCTGTTGCTTTTTGGGGCAGGTATGTTATTAATTGGATTGGGCTGGCTATGGAACCCGGAGTTTCCTATCAATAAACGCTTATGGTCAAGCTCGTTCGTGTTATATGTGGGTGGTTGGAGCATGATCTTTTTATCGGTATTTTACCTGGTTATTGATGTAGCAGGGCTTAAAAAATGGGCTATCCCTTTTGTATGGATAGGAACCAATTCTATATTGATTTACTTGTGTTCCGAGGGCCTGGTTGATTTCGGCCATACTGCAGCCTATTTGTTAGGAGGACTTGTTCACCTAACCCCGGTGGCATGGCAAGCCGTGTGGACGGCGGTAAGCATTACCCTGGTACAACTCCTGTTTTTATACCTCCTGTATCGCAATAAGTTATTTTTAAAAGTTTAGCCAATTATATCAACTATTTAAATGAAAAACATTTTCAAAATACTCTTCGTCCTTTTGTTACCTGGTTTTATCAGTACAGCCGCATCGGCACAAATAAAAACCTATAATATTAAACGTTATGGGGCTATAGCCGATGGTAAAACTAACAATACAGCAGCAATTCAAAAGGCTATTGACGAAGCATCGGCCAATGGCGGCGGCCTGGTTTTAGTTCCTGCCGGGAAGTTTGTTACCGGGGTTATCACCCTCAAATCAAACGTTGAATTGCATCTTGGCAAAAATGCAGTTTTGTTGGGAAGCGCAATCCGGGCTGATTATGGCGAAGGTAAGGCATCCCCACTTATCGTATCAAACAATCAGCGCCATATTGCTATAACCGGGCAGGGAACTATTGATGGGCAGGGAGAGGATTTACTAAAGGATATTTACCGCCGGTTAAATGCCCGTACCTTAATTGATACGGAATGGCGCACGCCCAATCCCTGGCACCAGATGCGGCCAACAGAAGATAATCGGCCTAAACTTATTGAGTTTAAAAACTGCGGCGATATAAAAATTAAAAACATAACCATTAAAAACGGCTTATGCTGGATCCAGAATTATAAAAACTGCTCAAACCTGGTGATTGACAGTATAAAGGTGGAAAGTGTTACCTACTGGAACAACGATGGGATAGATATTGTGGATTGTAAAAATGTAAAGCTCACTAATAGTTTTTTTAATGTTGCCGATGACGGGATATGCCTAAAATCCGAAGACCGGAATGGCGCCTGCGAAAATATTTACATTGCTAATTGCAGGGTGCGTTCAAGCGCAAGCGCAGTGAAATTCGGCACCGCTTCGCATGGCGCATTCAAAAAGATAACCATCAGAAATATCAGCGTTTATGACACTTACCGATCGGCAATAGCGATTGAAACTGTTGACGGCGGAACACTTGAAGATATTGACATCCGTAATATTAAGGCCACCAATACGGGTAATGCTCTTGTGATCAGGCTGGGGCATCGTAACCAAAAAGCACCTGCGGGAATCTTGCGTAGGGTATATATTGGCAATGTAAAAGTTGATGTGCCGGCTGGTAAGCCCGATGCCGGTTACCCCATGGAAGGGCCTGTAGTTATGGTGCCACATAACGTTTTTCCATCATCTGTTACTGGAATACCAGGTAGCAGGGTAGAGGGCGTAACGCTTGAAAACATTACCATCAATTATGCCGGAGGCGCAAAAAAGAAGATAGCCTATTTTGGGATAGATACTCTTGAAAAAGTACCCGAAAGAATACCTAACTACCCCGAGTTCTCCATGTTTGGCGAATTGCCGGCATGGGGCTTTTATATTAGGCATGCTGATGGCATTAAAATTAAGAATATGGTGTTAACCTGTAAAGGAGTCGATTATCGCCCTGCTTTTATTGCCGATGATGTAAATGGGCTCGACCTAAATGCGTTAAGTATCCCGCAGGTAAAAATGAAACCGGTGATATTGCTCAATAAGGTAAGCCGCCTGATCTTAAAACACATCAGCATCCCCGGCAGCGCAGGGCAAAATATAAAGGTGCAATAACGCCATAGGTTTCTTATTAGCACGTAAACGATTACGTAAATAAAAGGCGGTGGTAAATCATATATGGGCGTAAATTTTATCAACTTTAAATTATTCGACTAAACCTATTATAAATAAACCACCGTTCAGGCTGCACCACAGTTTCTTTATTTATCCTGGCGGCTGGTAAAACAGTAACACAAATAAAAAGAATACTTATTAAACCATAAAAGTTATGACAAAACCACCTAAAGATGAAATGTCGCCTTTACACAGCCTTGAAGATTGGGACGAGGATGTACTTAAAAGATACCCTGAGGCCGGAAAGCCAGCTAAGGAAAAGGATGAATTCAGGAACTATGACGGCCCGGAGATAGACGGCGTGCGTGAGTTTTACCGGCTTAATCATAAATATCAAACCTATGAAAATGTTTTAGCCAAAAAGGCTAACTTTTTGAAGTTTGACAAGAAGGAAATGCCGTGGTGGTCAGCAATGGAGTACCTTAATACACTAATAGATGACTCTGACCCTGATTTACAACTTGATCAGCTGCAGCACCTGCTGCAAACTGCCGAAGCCATACGCGCCGACGGGCACCCGGACTGGTTTGTGCTTACCGGTTTTATACATGACCTGGGTAAGGTACTTTGCCTGTTTGGCGAGCCGCAATGGAACGTTGTGGGCGATTCATACCCCGTGGGATGTAAGTTTTCGGACAAAATAGTTTATCCTGAATTTTTTTCGGACAATCCTGATATAAATGATGAGCGCTACAATACTAAATATGGTGTTTACTCGAAGCACTGCGGAATGGACAACGTGCATTTATCATGGGGGCACGATGAATACCTGTATCATTTAACAAAGGATTATTTGCCTGAACCAGGCTTGTACATGATTCGTTATCACTCATTTTATTCACAGCATCGTGAGCATGCTTATGATCATTTACTTAATGCACATGACCATGAAATGTTTAAATGGGTTGATAAATTTAATCCTTATGACCTGTATTCAAAAAGCCCGGTGCCGCCCGTGGTTTCTGAATTAAAACCTTATTATGAAGATCTGATCGCTAAATACCTACCGGCAACTGTTAAATTATAGATTTTATTCAATGCCGTTTAGTAAGTTAAACGGCATTGAATATTATTACCATATTAGAATTGAGATTAATCTTCACTACGATAAGTAATGATGTTAAATGCAAGAGTATTTTTTTTATTAATACTATTATCTACGACATGCGCGGGGGCATTTGCACAGGAGTTAAACCTTGTTAAATATGTTAATCCCTTATCCGGAACGGCAAGCAGTACTACGCCATCAGCCCTAAAATTAGGCTCGGTGCAGGAAAATTTTGCCAATACAATACCATCAGTATGTACCCCTTTTGCCATGACGCAATGGACGCCGCAGACACAGGCATCAGAATCAAAATGCACACCGCCGTATTATTATAAAGACAATTTTTTTAGCGGATTTAGAGGCTCGCACTGGATAAGTGGCTCGTGTATGCAGGATTATGGCAGCTTAACCATAATGCCTGTAACAGGCAGTTTGAAAACCGTAAATTATTCTGCCAAATTCGATCATAAGGATGAGCAATCGTCCCCCTATGTTTATCGGCTTAACCTTTTATCATACAAAATACGTGCTGCTGTTACCGCTACACCGCGATGCGGCATGATGGAATTTACCGCCGATGCAACGGATAGTCTCTACCTTTTGATTACGCCCAATAGCGATTATGGAGAAGGCTATATTAAAATTGATGCAAAAAAAGGGGAGATATATGGCTATAATCCTGTACACCGTATTTACCAGGGCTGGGGGAAATCAGCAGGGTTTAACGGTTATTTTGTAATTAAAATAAATAAAATACTGGTAACCAAGGGCACGTTTGCCGGCGATAAGGTTTTTATAAAAGACAGTATCGCTGCGCAAAAAAGCATAGGCGCGTTTTTAGGTTTTAAGATGCAAAAAGGCGAAAAGCTGTCTATAAAGGTTGGTACATCTTTCAGCAGTCTGCAAGGTGCGCGTAAAAACCTTGCTGTCGAGTTGCCGGGATGGGATTTTGTTAATACCGTGGCAAAGTGCAGACAAATATGGCAGCAGACTTTAAAGCAGATAACAGTAACTACTACAAACAAAACTGATAAACATATTTTTTACACCTCATTTTATCATGCCATGCAGCATCCCCGTTTGTATAGCGATGTTGATGGTGTTTACCCCCGTTTTGCAGGTAATTATCAGTTAGAAAAAATGGGTAATGGTAATTATTACGACGACTTTTCATTATGGGATATCTACCGGGCGCAAGTGCCGCTTTTAGAAATACTCCGCCCCCGGTTGGTAAATGATCTTGTTCAGTCGCTGATGCTAAAAGGAGAGCAGGGCGGCTGGCTGCCGATTTTCCCCTGCTGGAATAACTACACATCAGAAATGATCGGCGATCATACTACATCCGTTATTACATCGGCTTATTTAAAGGGCATTGCCACTGCTCATGTTTTCGAGGCATATCGGTTAATGAGGAGAAATGCATTTGATCTGCCTGAAAAAGAACAGGACTATAAAAATGGCCAAGGCCGGCGAGGGCTATTATCATATCTGAAATATGGGTATATACCATTGGAAGACAGCGTTAACGATGCTTTTCATAAGAAAGAGCAGGTAAGCCGTACCATGGAGTATGCTTATGATGATTATGCCTTGGCGCAGTTGTCGAAAAAATTAGGGTTTGATGCAGATTACAGATCATTGATGAAAAGGGCAGATAATTACAAAAATGTATTTGATCCGGCTGCGGGTTTTGTAAGGGGGCGAATGCAAAATGGTAATTGGACTAAAATTTTTGATCCGGATGTGAGGCAAACTTATATCACCGAAGGAACACCAAGGCAATATACTTTTTATGTTCCGCAAGATGTGCCCGGGCTTGCCCGGTTAATGGGCGGCCCGGTTAAGCTTGAAAGCGAGTTGGATACTCTTTTTGCTAAAAATGAATACTGGCATGGCAATGAACCCGGACATCAGATCCCATTCATGTATAACTATACCCCGTCACCATGGAAAACACAGGTTGTAGTACGCAAAATATTAGCCGAAGAATACAACGACGGGCCCGGAGGCTTGGGTGGAAACGATGATGCCGGCCAAATGTCCGCCTGGTATATGTTCGCGTCTATGGGTTTCTATCCTTTAAATCCTGTTTCGGGTGAATTTATACTTTGTTCTCCATTGTTTAATAAAGTTGCCATAAAATTAAAAAGTGGAAGAAAATTTCGGATATATTGTTACGGTTTGACACAACAAAACAAATATATCCAAACCGTAAAATTGAACGGGCGAACGATTACGGATAATTTAATCCGCTATACTGACATTATGAAGGGTGGCAAATTAGAAATCTACTTAAAAAACACACCATTATAATGGAATATCATCATATGGTCTTTAGATTATTTGTTAAAAAATGCAGCATATTATATTTATCAATATTGGCTTGTCTGCAGTTTTTGCTGGTTACAGCTTATAACCCGAAGGTCGTAGGTTAGAGTCCTGCTCCCGCTGAACTTAAAACCACCGGACCATATCACCATATGCTTTGAAACAATAAAGCCGCCGGGCTCTCACCTCCGGCAGCTAACCAATTTATCAACTAAACACTATTTCTTTTCTTTTTGCAAAATGCTTAGGCGGGCATATAGTTCTGCAATGCAGGCTTCATCCAACAACCATTTTGGCTTTTGCAGCTCATCATCTTTAGGTAGCCAACTATGGGTGGTGTAACCATGCTTATCGCGGGAATTTTGCCATGCGTAGTTCAGGTCGTGCTCAACAGCAGCTATGTATTTGTAATTACCGTCTACATGGTATAGTGCCTCGTACCCCCTGAATAGAACCGTCATGAACCATGGCAGATCGATATGTAAACTGAGGTTCTTATCATGCGGGACATTGCTGAAATGCCTGAAACTGTCCTTCGCCAGTTGCTTCGCCTGTTCAAGGTACTTTTTGTCGCCGGTTTCCTTGTACAGAATTACCGCAGCCTCCAGCAAGGACCCTGTATTATAGCTCCAAAAAGTACGGTTAAGCTTGCCATCCATTTTTATGTCGTTGCCTATCACTCCTGTAGAATCGCGCAGGGTGTTGTACATCCAGGTATAAAACTTTTTGCCCTGCTCCAGGTAATACGGTTCTTTACATCCCTGGTAAATTTTAAGGGCGGTTAAGGTCGCCATGCCATTGGTACAGGCAGGTTTTTGATCGTTGTGCCCTTCCAGCCAGGTGACACCACCACCCATATCGTTGTTCCAGCCGCTCAGGATAAATGTAAATACCCCTTTAGCGCGCTGCAGGTATAGCGGGTTCTTGGTATTGAAGTACGATTCCATATAATCGATACCCACCAGCCCGTTATCATCGTAGTACCTGTCGGCTTTCTCCAGTTTTACCGGGTAAGCCTGGTATCCGGCCGGCTGCCGCACACTATCGTGATATTGCTCCACTCCTGTTATCAGGCTATCCTGGTAAGCTTTATACTTGCTTTTTAGCGATGGAACCCGCATTAATACATTAGTGGCCGTAAAAACACCCGAAAACGGCCATAAAAAGCTTACCGGTTTTTCGGTTACACCCGCGCCTTGAAAATAGTTCAATGTATCTTTTTTGTTGGATGGAAAGTTCTCTGAAAACAACCCCTTATAAGCCGGAACCCGGTAATCCTTCCAGATCCTGGCGAACATGTTTTCTGCCCGCGACCTGTATACTGCAGATAATTTATCCTGAGCTGAAGCGTCGCTAATGTTTATCAGCGATAGAACACACAGTAAAGCTAATGGGCTTAAAATCCTCTTCATATCGTTTAAATAATTTCTATTGCTCCGATGGCGGCGGCACTTTTACACCCCAATTGGTATTTGGCTGGCTACCCATCACAAATACAAGTTTTCCACCCTGCATCAACTCGTCGCGGTATAACCAGCAGTTGTTTAATGGCTTACCATTAAACTCGGCCGACTGTATATACACGTTCTCTTTCGAATTATTTTTTGTTTCGATCGACAGCGTTTTGCCGTTGCCCAGGGTGATGTTGGCTTTATCGAACAGCGGGCTGCCCAGTTCAATTATAGGGCGGGCATCTGTTAAGCCTTTAACATCAAACAAGCCCAGGGCATTCATTACATACCAGGATCCCAGTTGCCCCTGGTCTTCGTCCTGCCCGTAACCGTAGCCATGGATGGGTTCGGTACCGTAAAACTCCTGCCCTATCAGCCTGGTCCACTTTTGAGTTAACCAGGGTTTGCCAGAGAAATTGAACAGCCAACTGATGTGGAGATTGGGCTGGTTACCATGATTATAAATAGAGTTGATTCCCGCAAACGCATCTATGGTTTTTCCACCACCAAAGGCTAACTTTTCTGATACAGTAAAGATGCTGTCTAACCGTTTGTTGAAGTTATCCTTACCAATGGCATCCACCAGGCCGGCGGGGTTTTGAGGCACGTAAAAAGTGTACTGTACCGCATTACCTTCCTGGAAACCCCTCCATGGCTGATATGGGTCAAACTTATCTACAAAAGTTCCGCCGAGTCTTTTGGGCTGCATGAATTTGTTTTTAGGGTTCAGCAGTTGGCGCCAGCCGTTGGAGTATTTGATGAGCTGCTGATAATCTGCAGTTTTACCCATCGATTTTGCCATTTGGGCGGTTGCGAACGCACTGAAACTATATTCGAGCGTGTGTGAGCCCGAGAAGTTGGAGCCCGTAGAATCGGTTACGAAATCGCGCCCGGTTTGCTCCAGGTGAGGCACGTATCCATGGGCCAAAAATGCTTTGGTATCCAGCTTACCGGCACCCAGGATGCGGTTTTTATAGTTAAGATCATTGGCCTTAACCGCATCATAAGCCAGGTTAACATCATAGTTGCGGATGCCCGAATTATATGCCCCTGCTATGGCAAGCCCCACAAAATTTGTCCCCACGCCAGATATGTACTCGCTGTTGGCAATACCATCGCCAAACCAGCCGCGGTCTTTATATAACTGTAATTGAGTATTTACAAAACTGCCGTACCATTTAGGGTAGCTTAGTGCCCACAGTTGCGTAATGTTCCAGTAACCGCCCCATATGGCGTCGGTATTAATAAACTCAGCTTTTAATTCACCGTTTTGTTCAGGTAACCGGCCTGTGGCACCGCCATGTTTTGGATAATCGCCGTTAACATCGCTGGCTATGCCTCTGCCCAACAAAGCATGAAATAAACCCGTGTAAAATTTAGTTTTATCGGATAGATTTGTTCCTTCAACAATAATTTTACTTAACTCCTGCTGCCAGGTTTGTTGAGCGTTTGCTTTTGCCTTATCGAAGGACAGCCCGGTTGCTTCGGCCACAAAATTAGCTTTGGCGTTTGCTATCGATGTGTACGAAAGGCCTGTTTTCATCTCAATGGTTTCGCCATCAGTAGTTTTATAATTCAGGGCCAAACCGGCACCTACGCCTTTTGCTTCAGCGGTGTTTGGGTTGATATTATCCTTATTGAAAGCGGTAACGTTTGATGGCTTTTTGCTGAGCTCGCCATAAAAGTACATCGCCACTTTACCTTCCGGGTCGTATATCTTCACATACTTTGGATAGGTGAATACAAAGCCCTCAAAATGGGTATCATCAATCATTTTGATGCCGGCATCAGTAACATCACTGCTCTCGCCCTGCTTGTTCCCAATATCCAATATAATGTGCGATTGCACGTTCTTTGGGAACGTGTAACGCTGAAAGCCCACCCGCTTGGTGGCGGTTAGCTCGGCAGTGATACCGTAATTATCCAGCAATACTTTGTAGTAACCGGGTTGGGCCACCTCGTTTTTCCTGTCGAATTTGGAGCGGTATCCCGTAGCAGGTCCATCCAGATCGCCGGGTTTCACTTTCAATTCACCGTTGGTTGGCATGTAGCTTACGCCACCCACCTGCCACTCGTGGAAGTGCACAAAACCCTCTATCGAGTTTTGCCGGGTATCATATCCCACAGCCTCCCAGCCGCTTGGGTTACCATAATGCCCGTTGGTTGAAGGGGCGAGCTTAGCCATCCCATAAGGTACAGCAGCAGGTGTGTAAAAAAACCAGCGACTGTGCGCTGTACCAATATTGGGGTCTACATATTTAAGCACACTTTCGCGCTGCACAGCACAGGATGCCAGCGAAACAGCCAACAACGCAAAACCCGATCTGATAGATAATTTCATAGTGAAAACTGTATGTAGTATGCTGCCAACCGGGCAGCGTTTGTTTCTTATTTATATTTGGAAAGCATTACCTGCAGGCGCTGCATCCAGGCCTGGTCTACACCTTCATAATTGCTGTACTTGCCTGCCCCATCTAAACCTGCAAACTGAAAGTAACCGTTGTTTGCGGGGTTACGAAGTACGGTATTTATCGCATCCAAATTACCTTTGGCATAATTTAACCAGGTAGCGTTGTTATCTGTTTGGTATAACTTGATCATGGCTTGTGTGGCCCAGCCGCACCAGCAAGGGGTTATCCTCCTGTCGGCAGTGTTAAAAATGTACACGTTGTGCGGGGCGTCCCATAAAACGCGGTTCATAGCATTGCCTACCGCCTGCGCGCGGGATACATAACCATTGTCGTTGGTTGCCTGTGCGAAAAGTAAGAACGCCTCGACCATGATGGCGTTATCGTAAGTAAAAATGGTATTGTTGCGGATGCCTGTTTCTTCAAACTGCCATACGTATAAGCCACTTGCGCTATCGTACATTTTGCTGTTTAGCCAGGCGTTTACCGATGTTGCCCAGTCTTTATAAGTTGCATCCCCGGTAATAATGTAAAGCTTGGAGAACAGCTGCAAAGCCACGCCGTTGGTTTGGGTGGGTTTAACCTTCCGTTCGGTATTCCACCAAAAACCGCCGCCGTAGGTATTATCAAACAGGCCGCTTTTGATGAGCCAGTTGGCGCATTGTTTTGCCTTCTCAAGATAAGCCGCTTTATCGGCACCGGTGGTTACTTCGTAAGCATCCAGGTAAACCATACCGGTAAGCCCATTATCATCTGCATACTTGGTGCCCGATGAGCCGCTGCCATCCAGGTGCGCAAACGCGAAATATCCACCGTTAGGGTCGGTTTTATCCCACATGTTCTCCATCCATTTAAAGGTGAGGTTCATATCGGCAAGGTAAGTGGCATCGCCCGCGGCAACCATAGCTGCGTCGGCATAGATCTGGCTGACGTTATACCATTCAAAAGCGCTGTTAGGGTCGGTAGTGGTGTTTACTTTATAACTCCTGTACGATGTCATGAGGTTGCTTACAATAAAGCTATGCGTTTCCTTAGCCTTGGTAAGGTAGGTTGATACCGTTGGATCGCCTCCACCCGGAGGATTAACCGGCGGATTTACCGGAGGGGTAACCGGACTAACCGGCGTTTTGCCGCAGGATGCTGCCAATAATAGCACAACCGCCATGCATCCATATAAGAAGTTTTTCATAGTATAGGCTTTTAAAGATCACCTGCAATACTTTAAACACTGCAGGTGATCAGTTAACAAGGAACGTTTCCTCTTTTTTATAAAGTAGTTACTGTATGGGTGTAGGCACCATCGGTTTTAAAGTTCACATCCACTTTTACGTTGTGGTGATCTGCCGATGGATCGAACTTATAGGTATTGGCCCATTGGTCGTTTGTAACCGGCAACAGGAAAAAGTAAGAAGCCGCCTGGCCCGCCGGGGGACCGTTATCGCCCCTGGAGCTGCCCATGTACTGGATGCCCGCAGAGGTATGCACCACAAACTTATAGCGCTCATCGCGCCCCCACGAAAACTGGTAAAACTCTATGGGCAAACTTGCAATTTCCCAGGTGCTGTTGCCAACGTAGTTTAGTTGGCCGATCTCCGTGCCATATGCCGACATCCACAAACCAACCGACTGAATTTCTACACTGGAAGTAGTGGCCACATTAAAATCAAATGTGAGTTTGTATTTTTTATCGGCGCTAACGGTTACCGGCGTACTGCCTTCTTTTATTAAACCGCCATCTATATAGTATTTTTTACCTGCATCGCTCGGCTTATCCGTTAAAAAATAGTTCCCGGCTTTTAGCGAGGTGTAAATTTCAAACACGCCTTCCTCGTTCTTTTTAAGCTTAACGGCTTTGGTGATATCAGTACCACCTTCTGTGGCCGAACCGGTGATGTACATATCTACCGGGATCTCGGCAAAACCGGCAGGCCTGCTCAATTGTATCGTTCTCGACTCCGAAGAGGCAACAACGTTTGTACCTTTTGATGCCAGCACGGTCCATTTTAACTTACCGGTTGATGAGGCGGCAATACCCGCCATGTTGGCAATCTTATTCAGGTCCTTATGGGTAAGGGTAATTTTTGTTTCTACACCGCCACCGTTCGATACGGTTTTATAAACCGGCTTGCTAAAATCGCCGCCTTCTTTATCAAAGGCTATTTGGTACAGTACATAGTCACCATCTGCAGCTTTAGCGGCACTCCATTGGAAATCAACCGATGCCGGCGTTGCGGGGGCAAGTGCTACCGCTATGTTGTTTGCCGGCAGGCTGAGGCTACCTACAGCGGTTAAATTCAGGTTTAGTGGTCTCACTTCCTTTTTACAGGACGTAATTACGAGCATGGCCAGTAACAGCACACCGCCCGATTGGATAAATTTTCTCATTGCTTATAGTTTTTTTAAATTGGTTTTAACGAATCAATAGCCCGGGTTTTGGGTAAGGTTTGGATCCAGCCCGATCTCTGATGCCGGGATAGGCCACAAATAATTCTTCGCCGGGTCGAACTGGCGTTTTTGCGCACGGATGTAACCGTTATCAACACCCGCATCGCCAAATTTGGCCCCATGTGCAAAGCCATTCAATACGGTTTCTGCAATTTTCCAGCGGCGGATATCATCGGTACGGAGGCCTTCCATCGCTAATTCTGTTCTACGCTCTCTGCGGATAATGTTGGTCATATCAGCAGTGCCCGGGAAATCCAAAGCACCTGCATCTGTAAAGCCTGCACGGCGGCGAAGCAAACCAATAGTATTGTTCCATACCGTTGCATCCATCTGGCCGAGGCTTTGTTTAGCTTCGGCATAATCCAGCAACACTTCGGCATACCTGATCAGGTGCAGGTTTGAGCCAGATGTAAAAGAGGTTTGCGCAATAGGGTCAAAATATTTACGCCAATAATAACCGGTTGGCGATGATGCCTGCGAAGCAGGATTGTACTCGTCCAAACGCCCGGCGTCAGGGTCGGTACCCGGTTTAATATAAATGGTCTTGCTTGTACCGTTACCGTTTACCCAATTGTATTTATCATAAACTACCGTAGCTGTAAGGCGCGGATCGCGGTTTACGTAAGGGTTGCTCTCCACATAGCCCGAGCCTGCATCGTTGATGCCTTTACCATTTAGTGTGATATAACTATCTACCAGTTCCTGTGTTGGCGACATACCGCTCACGCGACCCCCTACAGAGCGTGGCGCGAAATCGAAAAACTCGCCCCATGTACGGATGCTTGGCACATATTGCAGGGAAAGCAAGCTTTCGTTGTTGGTTTTGTTAACCGTTGGGTTGCTGAACAGATCGCTGTATTTGCTTACCAGGCTGTATGCGCCCGCCTGTCCGCTCATCAACTTCTCACAAACCGATACTACATCGGCCATGCGGTTACCTTCATATAACAGCACCCTTGCCTCTAAGGCTAATGCAGCGCCTTTGGTAATGCGGCCATTCTCGTTTGCCGGGATCTGGTCTTTGGTTGGCAAGGCAGCAGCTGCGGCCTCCAGTTCGTCAATCACGAATTTGATCACGGTAGCCTTTGGCGATCGGGCAATAACTTTTGCTTCGTCGGCAGTAATATCCTTGTCAATCAGCGGTACATCGCCATACCATTTAGCCAGGTTAAAGTGCTCAAAAGCGCGTATAAAGCGGGTTTCGGCTTTTAAACGGGCAATTACATCGGCAGAAAGCGTTTTATTCTGATCTATATTGGCCAGGAATATGTTGCACGACTTAATGGTGCTGTAATAATAAGCCCAATCGCCCAGGAACTTACCCTGCGATGCTGTATAATTACCACTGGCTATCAGCGAGTAATCGCCCGATGAGCTGTAGGCGTTATCTGATGTGGCCTCGTTGTAAAAGTAAATGCCACTGTTATAAATTAAGCTGTAGTTGTTGTTGAGCGCATTATATACGTTGGCATCAACGGTCCAGAAGGTAAGGTCCGAAAACCTGTCGGTTGGGGCCAGATCAAGTTTCTTGCACCCGGTTGCCGCGGTGGCCACCATAAATGCGATACAAAGTTTATTTAGAAATTTCATGTTCGTCTTTTTTAATATTGTCCTTAAAAAGTGATGTCTATCCCTGCACCATAAAATACCGGCAGCGGGTATGACCGTGCGCTGTTTGAACTGGAGCCAACACTCACGTTATTGCCAAACTCGGTTGTTTCAGGGTCAATAAATTTCAATTTGGTTAAGGTGTAAAGGTTTTGGCCGATAAGGGAGATCCTCAACCGCTCCATCCCTGCTTTTTTGCTGATGCTCTTGGGGAAGGTGTAACCAATGTTCACGTTTTTCAACCTTGCGTAAGCAGCATCGTACTTATATAGGTCAGACCCGGTGCGCCAGTTATAAGTATTGGATGCCGAGCCGATAGCGGCCAATCTTGGATACCTTGCATCGGTATTTTCCGGCGTCCAGTAATCGGTCATGTGGTCGTACAAGGTCTGGCCGTAGTTGTAGTGGAATGGCTCAACAAGTTCGCCGCGTAAGAATGCATCACGCTTGCCAACACCTTGTATAAAGAAGGAGAAATCGATGCCTTTGAAAGCCAGCCTATAAGTAAAGCCAAAGGTGAAACGAGGGAACGGATTACCTAAAACCGTCTTATCTTTTTCATTGATAACGCCATCGCTGTTAAGGTCCTTAAACTTCAGATCGCCGGGGCCAACCGCTGAGCCCGCAATTTTTGGCGATGCATCAATATCAGCCTGGTTTTGGAAAAAGCCGTTGGTTTCGTAACCGTAATATTGGGTAATAGGCTGCCCAACTTTCCTGATCAGCTGGAATACGTCCTGGTTAATGATCTGCTCTGTTGTGCCGCCGGTTAATGTTAGCAGCTTGTTTTTGCTGTCGGCAATATTAAAGCTGATACTGTGCGATACCGCACTGGTGTTAAAGTTATAGCTGATAGTTGCTTCCCAGCCTTTGTTACGCACCTTAGCCACATTATAATCGGGCAGGCCGGCACCAAATACTTTTGGCACATCGTAACGCGGTTGCAAAATATCACTGGTTGTCTTGTTAAAGTAATCGAACGATGCGGTAAGCGCGTTATTAAAGAAACCAAGATCCACACCTATGTTAAGCGTTGCTGCTTTCTCCCAGGTAAGGTCTTTATTGCTCAGGTTAAAACCTGCACCGCCTACAATGGAGTTGTTATAACCATAAGCGCTCGGATAGTTAAAATAAGTGGTTTGATACTGGTACGAACCCACATTTTGGTTCCCCAGCACACCGTAGGTGGCACGCAGTTTTAAATTGCTGATGGTGTTTTTCAGCGGCTGCATAAATGATTCTTCGGTTACCAGCCAGCCCAGGTTTACAGATGGGAAGAAGCTTGCGCGGTTGCCTTTTGCAAATTTTGATGATGCATCATCACGTACCGTAGCTTCAAAAAGATACTTGCCTTTGTAAGAATAATTAACCCTGCCAAAAAGCGAATTAAGGCTTGTTTGATCGTTAGCGATGCTGTTGAAGGAGTTGTTAGCATCTATCAGGGTGCCGGTAGTAGCGGTTCCTAAGTAAGGGTCGGTAAGTGTTTTTTGTAACTGGAAACCCCTGTTGCTAAAGTTCTCGTTTGATGCGCCGAACAGCACTTTAAACGTATGGTCTTTTATCCTTTTGTTGTACTCTAACAACAACTGGGTATTCAGCAACAGCGATTTGCCGTTATTATCCAATACCGAAAGATCATCGCCATAAACGCCTGCCGGTACATAGTTAACCCTAGTACGGCGGAAGAAATTGCCGTTGTTGGCAATAGTACCACCAAATACACCGGTCAGCTTCAGGTCTTTTGTAATGTTCACCTGGCCGTTAAAATTTCCGAAGATCTCGTCGTTATCTGCCTGGTTAAAACCGCCCTTTTCCAGCACGCCATACTCATTATATTGAGAAGCTACTGCATTGGTTAAGTAGTTACCATTAGCGTCTTTCCAGCTGTAGTTTAGCGGAACGCGGTTGGCATCGGCAAAAATGTTATTGTCGCCAACGCTGTTGGTTTTGTTGCGGGTTTTGGTGTAGTTCAGGATCATATTTACACGCAGGATGCCGATCAACGAAGTTTGATTTAAACGAACGTTATACTTGGTGTACCCAAAATCGGCACCCGAACCACCGTTGCCTATCAGGTTACTTTTCTGATCCTGGTAACCTGCAGAAAGATAATAAGAGTTGGTTTCGCCACCACCGCTGATGCTCACATTGTGCGATTGTTGCGGTGC
This sequence comes from Mucilaginibacter sp. P2_D11, assembly GCF_056404435.1. NCBI lineage: Bacteria > Pseudomonadati > Bacteroidota > Sphingobacteriia > Sphingobacteriales > Sphingobacteriaceae > Mucilaginibacter > Mucilaginibacter sp. P2_D11. Next base: position 16,987 of record NZ_JBFUEA010000008.1, on the reverse strand, counting down.
GTTATGCAGTAGGTGTTCCACGTCCCAGGTACCGTCGCCGGCAACTTTTAAAGCCTGGATATCATCGGGTGTGTAAATCGGCGGTAAACCGGAGTTTATTAACGATTGGTTTTTGTAGTAAGCATTATCCCAGGCGTGTACCTTTTTTACCAGCACTTTAGGATCCTGCAAGCCGTAGCTGGCGTTGTAGGTAAAAGCCGGTTTTTGATTGAGCTTCCCGCTTTTTGTAGTAACCAATAATACACCGTTCGCTGCACGCGAACCGTATATGGCAGCCGAACCGGCATCCTTTAAAACAGATACGCTGGCAATGTCGTTAGGATTCAGCGTGTTGATATTACCACCGATGATACCATCAATCACTACCAATGGGTCGTTATTACCCAGCGTACCTACACCACGGATGTTGATGGTTACATTACTGCCCGGGTTAAGAGAACTCTGCTGAATAATTAAGTTAGGTGCCTCGCCCTGTAAGGCCTGCAGCGTGTTCAGTACAGGCTTATTTTCGATGCTTTTTGAGCTTACCTGGCTAACCGCGCCGGTAAGAGTAACCTTCGATTGTGTACCGTAACCAACCACAACTACCTCGCTTAAGCTTTTGTTGGCCGGTAACAAGCTTACGTTGATCTGCGTTTTACCCGCAATGGCAACTTCCTGAGAAGTATAGCCGATAAACGAGAACGTAAGGTTGCGACCCGCGTAAGCATCGGGCACGGTAAGTTTATAATTACCGTTCACATCGGTAACGGTGCCAACCGTGGTGCCGGCAATACTGATGTTAACACCCGGCAGCGGTTGTTTTTGCTCATCAAGCACACGCCCGGTAACAATAATATCGGCTACGCCGATGGTGTTGGCAGCTGCAACGGCGGATGCCTGTGCAAAGCTGCAATTGAGTGCTGTGATACAAAGTAGCATCAGCAGAAAGGGGGTGTTGTATAGCCTCCTTAATTTTTTTAGTTTTTGTAATAATTTCATTCTCATAGCAATTGGTTTATTTTGGATTATTTTTAGGGTTACTTTAATGCGGTTCTTCATGCCGCATGGTTAATAGTTTCGTCTGTCTTTTTCTTACTTAATAGGTTTAGGGGATTTATGGTAAGTGCTTTTCCAATAAGCCTCGATATCCTCTAACGAGCGCCCTTTTGTTTCGGGGATCAGTTTCCAGGTGAGCCAAAAGGCAGGCGAGCAGCAAAGGGCAAACAGCCAAAACGTCCACGCCGAGCCTAAGCCCTCCAGCATTACGGGCGTTAATTGCCCAACTAAAAAGTTGCCTACCCATAACGACAGGGTAGCCAGCGCCATGGCTTTGCCACGAATAGCATTGGGGAATATCTCGCCCACTACAACCCAGCAAACCGGGCCGAACGAAAAAGCGAAACAGGATATAAAGGCGAGGATGAAGATGAGGATCCAGGGACCGGAAGTAAGGTCAAGGGCAAACAAAACGCCGATAACCACCAGCGATAATACCGCACCGCCTATACCCACGAATAGCAGCGGGCGCCTGCCCCATTTATCTACCGTAAAAATGGCCACAAAGGTAAATACCACGTTTACCAGCCCAATGGTTACCTGCCCGCCAAGCGCATTATTAAGAGTGAACCCGGCCTGCTCTAAAATGCGCGGACCATAATAAATCACGGCATTAATACCGCATACCTGCGATAAAAACGGCAGCAGAAGGCCGATCCACAAAGCCTTGCGGTAAACCGGGGTGAATAGTTCTTTTATAGATGTGTTGCTGTCATCTCCTTGTGCTTTAAAAGCCTTCACCTCGTTAACTGCAGCATGCGCTCCGTCTATCTTAACTAAGATGTCTGTGGCTTTTTGCTCTTCGCCTTTTAACAGTAGCCACCTTGGCGACTCGGGCACTAAGAACAAACACAATAAAAATATACCGGCTGGCAAGGCACCCAAGCCCAGCATGCCGCGCCACACCTCTGCCGAGAATATTTTTTGCATCGCATCCCCGGCATGCGTTTCTGATGCATGATTGGCCAGGTAAGCATTGCTGAAATAAGCCAGTACAATACCGATGGTTAAAGCCAGTTGGTATAAGGATACCATCATCCCCCGCAGCCTTGATGGTGCGAACTCGGAGATATAAAGCGGCGACACCATCGAAGCCACGCCTATCCCCAACCCACCTATCAATCTAAAAACAATGAGGGTGGTGAATGATCCTGATAACATACAGCCCACTGCCGAAGCAAGGAATAATATGGCCGATAGGACGAGCACTATCTTCCGGCCGTACTTATCGCTCAGTTTTCCGGAAAAGCTTACGCCTATGATACAGCCCAGCAAGGCACAGCTTACAAACCAGCCCTCACTTACCGGACGCAGGTTAAAATCGGTTTTTACGAGGCTGATAGTGCCGGAAATCACCGCAGTATCAAAACCAAACAAAAAACCGCCCAATGCTGCAACTAAACATACTAAGTAAAGGTATACACTGCTCTTTTTGGCCGTATTAGAATTATTTATAGCGACACTCATGATGCTTATTTTAAAAATGCTTTAATAACTTTTGCGCGGCCGTTACCCAGGTTGGTTAATTTGTAAGAGCCCGCGGCGGCAGGTATAACTACTGTTTCGGCGTAGGCATATTCTTTAATGGCGCCATCAGCGGTTTCGATATTGATGGCAGTACCTTCTACCAGCATCAGCACATGGCAGCAATTGTTGGTGGCGATGGTGATGTGATTATCAAACTCTACACGGTGCACATCATAAAAATGATCGGCATGTGTTGGCACATGTACTATTTGCCAGTCTTCGGCCTGCTCAATCACTTTTTGCTTAGAGATCAATTCATCCTGCACCTGGCTGCCTTTACGCTCAAAATTGAGGTTGTTAAAAGCATGATCGATGTTGATAGGACGCGGATTACCTTCTAAGTCGAGCCGCACCCAGTCGTACATTTTAAAGGTGAAGATGTAAGGGGTAGCGCTAATCTCCAGCACCAGGTTGCCTGCACCGGCACTGTGAACGGTTCCGTTAGGGATCAGGAACAGGTCGTGTTTTTTGGCAGGATGCGATTGTACATACTGTTCAATATCTACCTCGTTACCGGTTGCCTGGCTTTTTTCCAGCACCGCCCTGAATTCGGCAGGGTTTATACTTTCCTGAAAACCGAGGTACACGTTTGCGTTGTTATCGCAGTCTAAAATATAATAGGTCTCATCCTGGGTGATATTCTCCCCAAAGTTTTCGCGGATGTATTGAAGCGTTGGGTGGCACTGGATAGAAAGGTTGCCGCCGTTAAAAGTGTCCAGGAAATCAAAACGGATAGGGAACTCGTCACCAAATATATCGGCATGTTTCCCTAATACCTGTTTGTTGTTGTGAAACATCAAGGTATCGAAGGAAACCTCGAGTAAGTTACCATCGCTTTCAAAAACGATCCCGTTTTCGGGCACGATCAATTCAAACGACCAGGCATAATTAACTACATCGGTGTTGATGTTCTTGATGTGGTCTTTTATCCATTGCCCGCCCCATGCACCAGGTTCGAACCAGGGCCGTACGCGAATGGTTGACCGGCTTATTTTATCTAAACCATCTTCCAGATCTTTTTTAAACATCCAGTTGATGGTGTTTGGCCATTGCCCGTCTGCAACTATGCTTATATTATCAAGAATGGCTTTTTTGTGGTTGTTGAGCAGTACCCAATCCACAAAGTAAAAGCGTTTATACATCTGGAAAGGCTCGACAATTTCTGAAGCACCAAGGTTAGTAACAGAGCCGGCCCGCATCCTGAACTGCAGTTCATTCTTCGGCAGGTCTATATAAATTATCGCTGCATCCCAGTTGGCCAAAGCGGCACCCGGGCCTATTATAATATTTATCGTAGCCGATTCATCCGGCAGTTGGGCGGTAAGTTCATCTTCCTTAAAAAGACCGGTAAGCTCTAAAGTGCATTTTGTACCCCAAACAGATTCGTATTCGCCCAAAAATGGCTCGACCAATTGTTGTACTTCCTGCGGGTCTTTTAAAAAGTCCTCTGTTTTTACCCAGTTGGTTAAAAGCCCCTCTTTCTCCAGCAATTGATCTAACTCATCTTTGATCTTATCAAAAAAAACACCAGTGTAACCATCAATAACAACTATTTTTTGCTCCACTATCCAGCTTACCAGCGAGGCGTATCCGCTGAATATCTTCCCATCGCCAATGCTGCAAAACGGATAAACATCGTATTCGCCTTTCCCTGTAAATGACCCACCCAGTTTCGCGGGCATCAAGTACTGCGAAGTTTTACGCAGGGCAGCATTTTCCAATTCTATGTGCTCGTCAATCTTAATTTCGCTATTCATTTATTTGTAGTAATGTATGTACATATTAATTTAGATATAAAATACCACCTCACTGGTACTTGCTTTGAAAATTGGCTTTAATTACTGGTTTATAAAGTAATAATGTACAAACATAAAAAAATATTTAATTATCCAAATTAATTTTTGAATTATATTTTTGTGCTCACAAAGTGTGTATATCACACCAATAAGCATTTTTTATAGTACAATATGTATGTACATATTGTACTATTTGATAAAATTCCTTATCATTGTATACTGTAACCGTTATGCGCTACTCAATAGATCATAAAAGCCCTATCCCCTTGCATGCCCAGGCAGAAACTCTTTTAAGGCAGCTCATTGCCGAGGAAGAATATCAAAACGGCAAAATAATGCCCAACGAGGTTGAGCTGGCAAAAATGCTGGCCATATCCCGCACCACGCTGAGGCAGGCTATTAATAAACTGGTTTTTGAAGGCCTGCTTGTACGTAAAAAACGCATGGGCACTAAAGTTGCGCAAGCCGGGGTAAGCTCCAAATCAAACAATTGGCTTAGCTTTTCGCAGGAGATGAAACTGAGAGGCATTACCATCCGTAACTTTGAATTACATGTTACCTGGGAAATGCCTAATGCCGAAGTAGTGCGGTTTTTTGAAATTAAACCCGATAAGCAGGTTTTAAAAATGGAACGTGTACGGGGTAAAACAGACGAACCCTTTGTATACTTCGCATCATACTTTCACCCCCGGGTGGGCCTAACCGGCGATGAAGACTTCAAAAGGCCGTTATATGAGCTTTTAGAACACGAGTATTCTGTAATTGCTACCCTGTCGAAAGAAGAAATAAGCGCTATGGCGGCTGATAAATTCATTGCCGAAAAGCTGCGTGTGCCTGTTGGCAGCCCAATATTATTCAGAAAACGTTTTGTTTTTGACCAGGGAGAGCGCCCAATAGAGTTTAACATTGGCTATTATAAGGCCGACAGCTTTGTCTATACGGTTGAAAGCACCCGATAAGCTGCCTTAGGAGAATAAGAAGCGAAGTCTCTTTTACTTAATTCCAATACAATTTAAGGCAACTCCATACAACCAATTCGTTACTCAGGGTCTGCAATCTCAGGTTCCCGTCGTAATATTTAGCCACCATGCGCAAACAGGTAGGCCCGCAATCTATTTCCTCTGGCTGTTGGTTGATAAAAGATCAATTTAGCCCTAACCGGAATTTTTTAAGTAAGAGCCATACTACGCTAACGGCCTTCATATAATTGCACAATCTTTTGTTCCAGTTCTCGTCCGGTAAGGTTCTTCGCCACTATCATCCCTTTTTCATCAACTATGTAGGATAAGGGTATGTCGTTGATGGCATATGCTTTAAGTGCGGGGTCCTGCCCTTTAATGGATATCAGTTGAGTCCAGGACATGCCGTCGTCCGCTACGGCTTTTTTCCAGGCCTCTTTTTTTTCGTCAACGGATACAGATATGATTTGAAGGCCCTTGGTTCGAAAAGCACGATATAACTTTTTTAATGTAGGCGTTTGATTCCTGCACGGAACACACCAGCTGGCCCAAAAGTCAACGATCAGATAATTTTTGTGCAAAGCTGTCGAGACCACTTTGCCATGTATGTCTGATAGTGCAAAGTTCTTGAAAGCGTTCCCCGGCACAAAGGTATTTCTCGCTACGATGGTGTTTTTAAGTTCGGCGTATTTATCCATCGCTTTGTAACGCAACGGCATTTTATCCAGGTTGCTAAGAACGGTCTCGTCACTGTAGATACGTTTGTCATATTGAGTATATGCTTCAAGTGCCGCATAAGAGTCTGGATACGTTTTAATCAGGCTGTCCACATTCCTAAAGATCTTTTTCTGTAAAGTGTCAAGTTTACCTTTCATCAATTTTACCGAATCTGCCTTACCGGCACTGTTCATTGCCATCAGCCTGGTAAATAGTTCCTCTTCCCGGTCTTTTAGGGGGCGTAATACACTTCGAAATTTGTTCCGGATGTCAAGTTCGCGGGACCCGGTGATCACTGCAGCGTTCAGTGCGGCGGCGTCCCCGGTCAAATTGATGGGGCTTCCATCAAGAAACACAACAATAAAACGGTCATTGCCTTTTAGAAAAACACTGTAGAGGCCTGCCGGGAGCGCTTTGGTATTAAAAAAAAAATCGCCTCCTTCTAATTTCACCGAATCAGCCATCGTCTTTTTAGTGTTCGGGATATAAGTATCCGATGAAAGCATGAGCATTTGCTGCCCGCCATGATTGATCTTGCCGCTTATGGCCGTCGGCCTATTGTTCTGCGCTGACGCCCGCAAAGAGAATAACTGTACAATGGCAAATAGTAATATCGTTGATTTGATTTTCATAGCTGTTTATTGTTTTACGAGACCTTATATAACTCTTCTCCCGGCAACTGAAATTTTTCACGTCCGTTAGCGGTTACCGTAAGCATGCGGTATAGGGGCCAAGTTAAAGGAGGTGTACTTCAATTGAAATTTTGTTACACCAACTGCCATTTTGTAGCGATGAAATGATACCGCATTTTCAAAACACGAAGAACAGGAGGCGCCCGCCGGCCGCCCCCTGTTGAGGTCACTTATTGCAAATAGTGATGTGTGTTACCGTCACTGTCGTGGTTGTGATCGGGTCTGTTTCCCCAAATTAAGGGGGGCGTGCCGGTCTTTTGAAAGAAGCGATACGCCTTACATTCAGTTTCAGCGCTGTTTTAACTTTCATAGGTGATAGTTTTCGTTCAAGTTATCGGCACTAATGGAAGCGTGGAATTAACCACACGAAACTCGCTATACTCACGGCAAAAACGCTATTTTAGCTTACCATGGTCTATCAGAAGATTTCGTTCAAATTAAGCAACCCACAACTGCATGTGGTATCTTGGGCGCTGCTTATAGGTTATGAGGTTCTCGTCGCATATAGTTTTGGAGGAAAACTTTCATCGTTCTTTGACTACGCAGGCCATTACATGCTTAACATCGGCCTGTTCTATGCCAATACTTACCTGGTCTTGCAGCGCGCGCGCAGTAGAAGCAAAAGTTCAGTGGTGCTGGTGATAGTATTGGTCTTGCTGGAGTTTATTGTCTACATGTTATTAAAAAAAGTACTTTACGCGTGTTTGCTATATTATGGTATCTATGTTGAAGCGAACATGCCCGGATACGAAACGTTTTTTATACAAAGCTTATGGCGTTTTATTTATTTCATTGGTATAAGCACCGGCTATTGGTTTGCCTTATCTGGCATCCAACAGGCGCGCGTGATAGCCGGGCTGGAGAAACAGCGCCTGGAAGACCTCATTCAAAAAGAGACTGTTGAAAGACAACTCCTGATCGCCGAGAACAGTTATTTGAAAGCCCAGATAGATCCGCACTTTCTGTTCAATGTTTTGGGTTTCATTCATAACCAGGTCTACAAAGTATCTGCGACAGCAGGCGAGACGGTTACTTTGCTGGCCGATATGATGCGCTATTCTTTTAGTAATTCACAATTAGACCAGGAAGTGACGGCCTTATCGGAGGTCGAGCATATTAGGAATTACGTGACGATCAACCAGTATAGGTTCGGCCATCGCCTGAAGCTGGAACTCCGGATCTCCGGAAATGCTGCCAATGCGAAGATACCCCCGCTACTATTGATGACCATCATTGAGAATGTCTTTAAATATGGCGAACTGGTCAATCCGGAAGAGGCCGCGGTTATTGACTTGTTTGTGGGGGAAAGGCAACTAAAGTTGTTCATCCGCAATCAAAAGAACGAGCGGCAGAATATCATCAGTTCGGGCACAGGGATGTCAAATGTGGTAAAGCGGCTCGAGCTTCACTATAAGGATAATTATGTTCTGGATATCAGAGATACCGAAAAACATTACCAACTTCAATTAACAATAATATTCAAATGATCAATTGTATCATCGTCGACGACGAATCTTATGCAACGGACACATTATCCGATTATATCAATAAATCGGGAATGCTAAATCTATTGCATACGTTCAACAGTGCTACAGCCGCCTTGCAAGTAATACTTAACGGCCCCGCTCCAGACCTGGTGTTCCTGGATATCGATATGCCTGAACTCACCGGCCTTGAACTTGCCCGGTTAATACCAGCGAATGTAGGTGTTGTTTATGTTACCGCACACTCCGGTTATGCGCTCGACGCCTTCGATACAAATGTTTATGATTTCCTGTTAAAACCTGTTTCATTTGCCAAATTCATGAGGACTGTTCAAAAGGTCAACTTGATGCTTGAACAAAAAAGCCCGGAACTAACCGTTTCCCAAGACCATTTTTTCATCAATCCCGGTGTAAAGAACAAGCTCATCAAAATAAATTACCCGGATATTATATATATAGAAGGATTGAAAAATTATGTTGTCATACACACCATCGCCTCAGGTAAACACGTTACCTACCTGACCATGAAAGAGATTGCTGAAGCTTTGCCAGACGACCGTTTTCTGCGGACTCATAAATCCTATGTGATCAATCTCGATCTGTTACAAAGTGTAGAGGGCAATATGGTGGTCATGCCTGATCGCCGTTCCCTTCCACTTGGAGCAGCATACAAGGATACCCTTATGCGATTCATACAAAAAAGAACTGTTGTGTCTCGCCGTTGAGTAAATCAAAGAGCGGGAGTGCTGCCGTCCGGCGGCACTTGAACAAAGTCCTGAAGACTCTTTGATTTTTAACTGCCGTTGTTGAAAATGATTACGCAAATAGCTGCTCTACATCCTACAGAATTACATGGTGAAGGCGTCCGGAATATCCAGTTTAATGGCTTTTTAAGGATTTATGCTTTTCTTAATACTTAATCAAATCAATCTTAACCGGCCCTAATAACCCTGATTGCTGCAAACCATCATGTGCGCCCGGGCCGAACAGTACTGATGTTGGTCGCGTACCCGCGGGCATCTGCGCATCGCCAATCAGCCTGTTTACCCAGTTGTTTACTACTTTTATTTCGAGTTTATTCGCGCCGGGTTTTATGGCGCGGGTTATATCTACCCGGTACGGCGGGGTCCAAGCGCCGCCTAATTCTATGCCGTTTACAAAAACTTTGGCGATGGATCTGGCCAGACCCAGGTCGATAATGTAGTTGGCTCCCGGCTGTATCATCCCGGCATCGAAGGTTGTGCGATAGTAGGCCGTACCCGAGTAATATTTGATGCTATCGTTGGCGTTCATAGCCCAATCTGTTAAAGTGTCGAACATTACGGGCTTTGCGGGGCCGCGCATGTTTTTGTCGAAGCTTACCATCCAGGGCTGGGTGATGCTTATCGTTTTCAGCGGTTTGGGGTAATTCTGCCTGGAGGTATCACCTTGCGCACCTGTTTTCCTGAAGATGATGAACGCACTCTCCAGCGGGGCCAATTGCAGCGGTACAAGCGTAGTTGCCCCGGTTTGATGATAGGCCGGCAGGCTGCGCATGGTGCCTGATGTGGCATCCCACAGTTCGGGCTTCTTTCCTGTGATGCGGAACTCCGCCCCTATTTTTACGGGTACATCTTTCTGATTAGATACGAAGTACAAATCGCCCTCTTTCAATTGCCGGTGGATAAATAGTACATCCTCGCTCCCGCTGGCTCTAAAATCGGGGATTACTTTAATCATATTTAAGGCCTGCTGCATATCCATGCCGCTTATTACCATGCCTTTGCCGTAATGGTTAATCCTGCTAGTAATGCCATCCACTTTACCCCAAAGCTCGCCTGCCATGGTTTGCACCAGCTTATCTGCTGCCGGGTAACCTTTTAAGCTGGGCGACCTCGAAGGCTTCGGCCCCAACACTACTGCGCCCTGCTGCACCAGTTCTTTTATTTTGGCCAAAAGCTCGGGGCGCATGGTTTCCAGCTTGGGCAACACCAAAATGCCGTAGCTGATGCCGTTAGGCAAAGTGAGCCTGCCATTTTTCACAGTAAGCTTTTGCTTTATCACTTCGCCGTTGATGTAATCGAAGGAGTAGCCCTTGGGCAATGCCGGATCGGTTACGCCCGTCATCTTGGGGGCATCCTCGCCAATAAAATACGCTACATCTGCTACGTACTGGCCTTGCTGCAGCATCATGTTGCAGCGTTTCAGGTACTGCAGCAGCACGTCCATATCAAAAAACCAGGTGTTCAGCCTGTTGAACTCCACCCCAAACCAGGCCGTTAAACCCGGCAAGGCATCTGCGGGCTGCGATATATATACGTGCAGCAAAGTGTTGTTTATTCCCTCGGTAAAAAAGCGGTCACCGCGTTTTTTGAATAAAGCCGGGTAACGCCCAAAGGGGGCACCCGCCGCGGTGAAAGATTCGGCAGATACTTTAATCTTGCCATAAATATGCGCCGATGAGGATGCTGCGCGGTTTTCTATATCGCCAAGGTCGCCTTCGCTCCAAAACTCACCCCCTATCTCGTCAGATTGCCCTCCGTACTGCAAAAACTCGCCGGGGTAACCCCAATGCCCATAATTCTCCAGCCAGGTGGTCAGGCCGTTCTTATGGCTTATTCGGCGCAGGCCGCCCACGTATTTGTAAGAGACATCATCGGCAATCAGCCGTCTCAGGTCCCAAAGAAAACGATCTGCCATATCTGTATTGCCAACCACTTTGCCCTGCAACACGGGGAGATAGGGCGTTGGGTCGTAATTGTAGGCTTGTTTAAACTCGGCAATTAGGTTATCCGTCCAGTTCTGGCTGCCGGTTTCGTAGCTATCCTCCACCACCGCTTTCCAGGTTTTTCGGTCCTCTGCCGGTATGCGTTTCAATATCTCGCCCATAAAGGCGTTGAAGTGGGCAGTAACGTGCTGCGTGCTCATCTTGTCTACCTCCAATCCCCGGCCTTCGGGCGGCGACGGCGAGTTGGTAACCGTGGTGGGCGCCATACCAGTGCGTTCTATTATCCAATTGCCCGCGGGTACCTGCCAGCTAAGCGTACCATCTGCGGCCATGGCGGCAGATATATCCTGTACCTTATTAGGGTCGATGGCGTATGCGTTTGGGTCGTTCGGCTGCAAGGGCCATTGGTAGGCCGTCCAGAACGGGTGCGGCGTGGGCCACATTTTGGCCAGTGTTTTCTCGAGGTAACTATCTACCACCGGCACTGCCGATAATTTCAATCCCGTTAGCCCCGAATTGCCCGACACCCTTGTAAACACTATCCTGAAATTGGTGGCTGTAGTTGCCGGTACCGAAATGGTTGCCGGGCCGTATGGCACAAAACCGGTGTTAAGTTCGGGGTTGGTACGGTCTATCTCAAAATGCTTTAGGGTTACATAGTTGCTGTTGGTTTTGACTTGCACATCGCCTATCAGATACACCGGCTGCCGGCTGGTATTTATGATTACACTGCGGAGGGTATAAGCCGTCTCCACATTCACATCTATCGAAAATTTGGCACCTTCTTTAAGCCTGATGCCCGTATGTTCGTTAGCATCAAATAAATTATTCAGGGAATCTATAGCGGGATTGGATGCCGTTTGTGGTTTTAAGGCCGTTATATCTGTCGCATAATCGGCGGCTACAGGGTAGGCAATTACCTTCACGTCCTGGAAATCATCCTTGGGTTTTACCAACTTTTGCTTCAGCAATACCGGTCCTTTTACCAACAACTGCGATGAAGTTAAATAGCGCATGGCCTGCTGCGGCTTAACCCATGGCCCGCCGGATTGGCTCCAGCCCGGGCTGTTGAATATGCCTATCTGGATATTAAGCCGGGTGGCTGTTTTGAGGGCCGTGTGCAGGATATCCCACCACTCGTTTGAAAACATCTTCACTTTGCCATCAGGTACATTGTCGAGCCAGATGTTGCCGATGAAAGCCCGGTTGATGCCAACTTTTTTCATGGCCTCCAAATCTTTTACCACACCTTCTTTGGAGATATTGCCCGATATCCAATACCAATATACGCTCATCTGCACCGAATCGGGGATGGTTGCAAAACCAGTCTGCAGCGCTTTGAAGCTATTTGAAAAGTATGGCGACGGCTTGCGGGCCTTGATTGTTTGGGCCTGGGTTACCGTGGCGGCAATAGCCAAAAACGCTATAAAAAAGCAGGTTTTTTTGAAGGACATGGGTAGCATAATGAATAGCCGGGAGGCATTCCCCTGCTATTTAAATGCTGAAATTACAAAAACCTGAGTGATTGCAAAACTTTTTGCTAAAACGATTAAGCTTTTCTTTAAAAATACACTTCAACTCAATGCCCAACCTCTTTGGCATACTTCTTTTCGCCTGCGGCAATGGCTACCTGCGACTGATTTTCATCGGGTGGTTTGGGGCATGAGTAGCCACCGGCAAAGGCGCAGTAAGGGTTGTAGGCCTTATTGAAATCGATGACAACGATGCCGTTTTTAAAGTCGCCCTCGCGCAGGTCGATATACCTGCCGCCGCCATAGGTTTCGTGGCCGTTGGTGCCATCGGTAAAGGGCAGAAAAAGGTAATCGGCGTAGGCAGGAATTTTAGCCAGAGCGGGGCTGCGGTAAACCGAAAGCGTAACCGGCTTGCCGTGCACCGTCATATTCAATACTGCGTATTTTACGTATTCGCTGCCTGCGCCGGCAAAAGCGGGTATCACAAACGTAGCCGGGTTGGCCACCAGTTGCGCCTTAGCCACTACTTTATAAGTGCTATCTGCATCATAAAAACGCAGGTATTGCAGGTCCTCCTTTTTCAAGGGCGAGCTTTTATCCTCTAAAAAATCGGCCATATACTTTTGGCGGTAAGCCGTAATCTCGGCTTTATGGTTTTGCCCGAAAGCAATGCTGGTAGAAAGCAGCAGTAATATTAATAAGTATCTCATATTTAAGTCTTAAGTAAAGAGTCTTGAGTCGGAAGTCTTCCTGTGGAGCTTAGGTCTTTTTCCATTTTAAACTCCGGACCCAAGACTCAGAAAATCACTTCCCTATCCTGTACAGCTTTCCGCTGTCAGTTACACCGTACAGGTTGCCGTCTTTACCGGTAACCAGGGCGCGCCAGCGTTCGCCTTTATCTTTAAACAAGCGTTCTTCGCCCACCACTTTATCGTTTACTATTACCAGTCTGGCTATATGCGAGCCGCCCAGGCCGCCTACGAACAGGTTGTTCTTCCACTCGGGTATGGCGCTGCCGGTATAAAAGGTGATACCAGCCGGCGATATGCTTGGGTCCCAATAGTAAACCGGCTGTGTCATACCCTCTTTTTGCTGTATGCCGTCGCCAACTTTGCTGCCGCTATACTCAATGCCATAGGTAATTACCGGCCAGCCGTAGTTTTTGCCTGCGCGGATAATGTTGATTTCGTCGCCGCCGCGGGGACCGAACTCAGCCTCCCAAAGTTCGCCGGTTACAGGGTTCCAGTCCATACCCTCGGGGTTGCGGAAACCGTAGGCAAAAATCTCGGGCAATGCGCCTGCCTTGCCCGCGAACGGCCCGCTTGCCACTGGTTTGCCCTCTTTGGTAATGTGTATCACCTTGCCTATGGCTGCACCAAGGTCCTGTGCTTTCATGCGGATATCTGCGCCCGAACGCTCTCCTGTGCTCACGAACAGGTTGCCCTGTTTATCGAACAAAATGCGCGAGCCGTATTGCAGCGTACCGCTGTAAGCCGGGCGGGCACGGTATATTACTTGTATGTTCTCTATTTTGGTTTCGTCGGCCGATAATTTGCCTTTGGCAATGGCTAGCGCGTAGCCATCGGTGCCGGCCTCGGCGTAATCCCAGTAAAGCATGCGGTTGCTGGCGAAGGCAGGGTCGAGGTTTACATCCAGCAAACCACCCTGGCCCTGAAAAACTACCGCCGGTAAGCCGGTAATGGTTTTATCGGCCTGTCCGTTAGCTTTCAGTATGCGCATGGTGCCGCCTTTCTCGGTAATGAGGAAACGCCCATCAGGCAGTACGCGGAGGCCAAACGGACTTTTCAGATCCGTAGATATTACGGTTGCAGATACCGCGGCCCTGGTTTTAACGCCGGCTATGCGCGTTTGCCCTTTAAAAGCTGGCAGGTAGCTGCTGTTGGGCGATTTGGTTTCTACCGGTTCGCCATCGTTTTGCTGGGCGCAGGCCGTAACCACGGTTGATATCAGCCCGAGGCTAAAAATAATCTTCTTGCAGGATGTTGGTAGCATAGTAAGGTGTTTAATATGGATAGATGCATTTAACACCCTAAAATTAGGATTTAGTTTTGAGAAACAGCCCGCCCTGTTCAAGTTCGGCATCGCGTAAGCAAATCGTTACGATGTACCCGGTTAAACAAGCTGCAACCTTGCGAAAAAAAGGGCCTGCTTTTGAGCAGGCCCCGGGGTATATGGCCAGGCCTTTTATGATTGATGCGGTTTGTCCGTCCCTTCCGGGCCGGTTCCTGTAGTCGGCGGCTCTTCCTCACTTTTAGCTTCTTCCTCTTTGGTTCCCTCGGCCAGTTCATTAAAGGCAGCTATCGGCTCCTTTTCGTCCTCGGCAGGCGTAATAGGTTCTTTGCTGCTTCTGCCGGTAAAGAATTTTTTGATGGCGCTGCCCGCTGCAACAAAGCCAATGGCTATCAGCTTCCAAAATTTAAGTGCGAGGGCAAAAAAACCAACTTTGGCCAGTATCTTGCCCGCTACCAGGCCACCTATGGTCCACGCGGCCACATTGTCTATGCTCGAGTCGAAATTGGTGTATTTGTTGCCATCGGTAAACTCAACCATGGTAAGCACCTGCGGCACGCCGGTTTTTACGGCTGCCAGCTCGTTCATGGTGGCAATAGCATTAAGCACCAGCACGCCTTTGCGGCCCAACACGCGTACGTTGTAGTTGAGGGTGTTCACGCTGTCGGTACCGAATTTCACCTCCTTGGCCCAATGCAGTATATGCTTATCGCCATCGTAGTAAGGTTTGGCGGCCCAGCCTATGATGGTAATGGGCGGGAAGCCGGCTTTCTCGCGCTCGGGGTTTTCTTCTTTGGTTTCGGTTTGTAGCTTGGTGAGCATCTCGTCGTAGTCCACATCTTTGGCATCATCGTCTTTTACGTAGCCGATAGCATCGTACTGGATGTTGAACACGTAGCCGCCGCTGAGGATGCCGTTTTCTTCGGGCATGATGAAGCCGAGGGTCATGTTAGATGTTTTGGGGTTGCCCCATATCTCGGTAAGTACCTTAAGGGCCTGTACCGAATCGAGGTACTTAAAGCCTTTGGGGATGGTTACCGTAGCAATGCCATCGCCAACTTTGATAGTGCCGTGCTGGTAAGTAAATTGTTTTTCGAAAGCAGCCATCTTAATAGCCGTGCTATCCTGCGCCAGTGCAGCGTGCGCATAGAGGCCTAAGAAAACGATGAGGGCGTAAAGTTTTTTCATGCAATAAGGGTTAGTTCTGTTAAGCCTTAAAGATATATCATCGGCATCAAACCCTAAAATTATCGTAACATTTTTTTCGGTTGAAAAAGTCCATAAAAACATTTACCGACAAACAGCACGTAAATGCCTATACTCTCCGCAAAAAAATTCAATGTCAGGCCCATTTTACGCAGCCAAATTTTGAACACGCAGCCAAATTCCACTTTGCTCACGTGCCAAAAAATGTAAACCCTGCAATTAAAGGGCGCATAAACACCTCCAAACAAGTATAAAAATCATTAAAAGGACTCGTTTTTGCGACATTTTTAAATAGTGTATTTATTACACTAAGATGACCCCGCCTGTCAAAATAAACCTCACCTTTGCAGCGAATTAAAAGGCATAGATATACAAGCCCAAGTAAAGGGCAAAAGAGCCCAATAATTCAATCGTATCCAAAAAGAGAGTGATACGATTCGACGCAAAACCATAAAATAACATGACGATGAAAATGAAAAACCTATTCTTAACCGCAATTGCAATTATTGCCTTAAGCACTACCGCACCAGTTTACGCAAACACCATAAAAGACGATGCCTTTACCATATTAGAAGATGTTGGCACCATCAGCAGCATTGAAGTACACGGCAACGTGCAGTTATTTGTGAGCGATGCCCCTGCCGACGTGATAAAAGTTTACAACAAGTACTACGCTGAGAACGCGCTTATCCAAAACAAAGGCGGCGCATTGCGCATCTCTTCTTATAACGACGAGAAACTGGTCATATGGGTAAAAGCTACCGACCTGCGTTCTGTGTCCCTATTCGATAATGCGCAGATCGTATCGTTCGGCACGCTGTCGAAAATCGATTTCAGCATCGATTTGCATAACAATGCCCAGGCAATGCTTACTGTGAACGCATTTAAGCTTACCGTAGCGGTTAAAAACAACGCTAAAGCCGATATCAAAGGCAGCACCGAAGAGCTTTACCTTAACCGCGATGCGGCCCAGAACATTGCCACCAATGACCTTGCAGTATTGAACCTTCACCAAAACAAAGTTATTGCTGCAGCAGGCAAGCAAGTAAGCGCGATATAATCTTTCCAGATTATAAGCTTCGATAAAAGATAAAAAAGCCGCCACGGAAATGGAGGGCACTGAAAAAGCACCTTCTTTCATAAAGGCAATAATTAGAAGCGATCAAGTAAGGCATGATTTTACTTGGTCGCTTTTTTTATTTCTGCATTCGCGATGGTTAGCTGTTTATCAGCGGGTGTTCAAAAAGGGCTGAATGGAAGAATTTGAGTCTTTTTTTCTCTGAGTTTACAGAGTTAGGCGATTAGTTTGATGATTCTTTTAAGATTAACTGTGAAGATCGCCAACGCTCCCTGCATCT